>JAHFDZ010000390.1 GCA_023248745.1 Myxococcales bacterium
GCGTCGGCGGAGACACATACGCCCGCTTGACAGGTGCCGGTTGCGCATGCGGTACCGTTAGCAACCGGCGTACCGGTGCAGACGCCGTTGGCGCACAAATCGGTTTGCGTGCACGTGTTTGAGTCGTCGCAGGCGGTGCCGTTGATGAGTGTGTTTGTCGTTCCGTTAATTTGTTGCACCTTGCACAGGAGCGGAACGCCGGGATCGAAGATCTCGCCGCTCGTGAGGTACGTGTTGCCTCCACCGGATGGGGTTCCTCCGTTGCGGCCACCGGCAACCACCGCGCGACCATTGAATATCAGGGAGATCCCAGCTTCGTAGCGAGGCACGCTGAGCGATCCGGTGGGCGTCCATGTGCCGGTATCTGGATCATAGAGCTCCGCGCGTGAGAGCGCTGACGACGAGTTCACGCCACCGGCGACGAGTACCTTCTTGGTCGGGAGGGTAACCATCGTGTGAAAACCGCTGCCTTGGCCCATCGAGCCTGTCGCGGTCACTGTTGTTCCGTCGAAAATTTCGCAAGTATTGACGCCAGGGCCGTCGCAAAAGTTTGGCGCGGAGCAGCCACCACAAGTCAGGATCCTGCCGTCCACCAGACGCGCAGAAGCGTGTCCGAAGCGTGCCACCAACACCGACGGGCCCGCGGTGAACAATTGCGTCACTGGATCGAAAATCTGAATGGGGTTCGCTCCCGCGCTAACGCCACCACCGATGACCGCAACTTTGCCGTTCGGCAAAAGAGCATTGGTTCCGAATGCGCGGCCCGGTGAAAACGATCCCGTCGTGAGCGTGGTCGTGTTCGCTGTTGGGTCGAAAATTTCCGCTGAGCCGAGTTCGACAACGCCTGCGCCATTCGCCGCGCCAGCGACAACAAGAATGCGTCCGTCCACAAGGCGCGTCACACCTGCGCCGTAACGAGCCACTTGCAACAAAGCCTGCGCTTGCCAATTGAGCGTCGAGCTCCAGCGATCGATGTTTTTCTCCGCCGTGGTGGTGGGACCGCCGCCGATTTGACCCCCACCGATTACCAATCCGGTTCCATCGTCTAGTGCGATCGCACCGCCGAACCCTCGTGCTTTCGGCAGTGACGCCTTCGCGACAAAACCCGATTGGCCAAACAAGTCGACACCCGAACCTACCCCGCCCGAGGAGTTCGGGATGTTACCGCCCGCAAAGAGGACGTCTCCGTTCGAAAGTCCGATTGCATAGCCGTTGCTCGAGAAACTGTTGCGCCCGCTTCCAAGCGACGAGGATTCCGTATTCCAGATGCCCACGACTGCGGATGACGTGGAACCGATCCCCTCCTCAGATTGCGGCCTTCCGCAGCTCGCGCCGGCGAGTACGAACAAGCTCGCAAGCGTCGCCCCAAGGCCCGTCGCTTGCAACGCGTGCGCCGAGGTAACACGTCGTAGACGAGTTGATTTCATTGCGATCCTCCAACCACACCTGGTGTGGCCCCCATTGCGATTGTCGAATTTCACCGCGCCGACTTCTGGCGAAACACCTGCGCGCGACACGTCACGGAATGACGAAATAAGATGATCTGTCAGCTGCCGCGCCTAAGCAAGCTCTTGAAAGAGGAACCGCGGGCGACGTCCAGGTTTTATGCGGCGATGACGTTCAGTCGCTTCTTGCGCGCGTCGCAGTGGGTGGCGATCATGCCCTCAATCATCTCGTGGCATGCGCCACAGTCACCGCCCGCGCGACACGCCTTGGTAACGGCGTCGACATCGCTTGCGCCGCCTTCGATGGCGGTCTCTACGGCCTTGTCAGTGACTGCGAGGCAAACACAAACGTACATGGTCTAGTAAGGATATTGAAAACCGTTATCAATTCAAGTGCTCCCTCGCTGTTTCTCGACAAAGGAGCCAATTTGTGGGGACTTTGACCCTATTCGCGTACTTTCGATGTGTTTTCTGAAAGTTGTCAGCCTCTCAATCGACTGACCAGCGTCGTGCTCGTTCAAGAAGCCCGCTCCCTGGCGAACCGGCCACCTGCGTTCCACGCGCATGCCGCACGCGTCGTCGCCGCCATTGTGAGGCTGCCGATAAGTCACGCCGACGTCGAGGACTGCGCGTCAGAGGCCGTAAGGCGCGCACTCGAAGCGACCGACCGTCCCGCCTCAGATGATCGACTCCGCGCGTACATCGCCGGCATCGCGCGGCATGTCGCCCTCGACTGGATACGCGGAAAGAAACGTGAACGCGTTCGTTTCACCGACGATGCAGAAGCCGCAAGTCGCGTCGTGGATCGCACCGCGTCGCCTTCGGAGCGAATATTGCTCAATCAACGTTACGAATCACTCGCGCGCGCACTCGCTCGCTTGCCAGATAACCAACGACAAGCGCTGTTGCTATTTCATCAGGACAGCCTCGACTACCGCGCAATCGGACAGCGCCTCGGGGTCCCGATCGGGACCGTTGCCACATGGATAGCGCGCGGACGCGCCGAGCTCGCGTCACACATTGAAAGGGAGGAACGTCATGGCCAATGACAACCCGTTCTTCACACACAAAGGCCATCTCAGCGAAAGCGCAGTAACGGCGGTCGCAGATGGTCAGGAACATTTGCTTCCAACCGACATCGTCAGTCATATTGACGATTGCGAACACTGCGCAGCACGCGTTGGTGAAGCTGCCTTGACGAGTGCGCAGGTGGCAGAGGCACTCGAGGGCCTGGCTCAAATCTCTCCTTCGAAGGCTCATCACGAAGTGCGACCGCCGGTTTGGGCAGTCGTGAGTGTCTCAATGGTTGCGATCGGTTCGCTCGGGTTTCGTGCGGCGTCGGTGTTGCAGACAAATCCGGTTGAATCCGCCTCGATGCTCTTCGATGCAGCGAGTGCGTACGCATCGTTGCCCGCACCTTCAAGCGTCATCCAAGCGCTGCAATACGCGGCGCCTCTTGTTTTCTTCTGTACAGCCGTTGCCGCAGGGACGTTTGCGAGCCGCAAGCTCGCGAGGAGTGCATCATGAAATCAATTTGGTTCGCGATTGCATCGATGAGCCTAGCCGTCTCGACCGCATCAGCGACCGTGCGCCGGGAAGGTACGTGGCCCGAACACGAACCTAAGATCGACCTCGACTTGCGCCAGGCGCCTCGCCACGAAGCGATTCGACAAGTTGCGGACGCCGCCGGTTGGAATCTCATCGTCGACATCCCGATTGCGGGCACGACACCTATCGACGTCAAATTGAAGGACGAAGAGGCCGGCAAGGTTCTTGACGTTCTCTTGCGCGACGGCAACTACGTCGCGCATCGCGACGGAAAGATCGTGACAATCAAGGCAGACGCTTCAAACCCGTTGGCGTCATCGACACCATCGGCAAGCGCTTCACCTCGTTTAGACGACGTCAACGTCATGGGGGGCGCCGATCGCATCGATCGCGGAGCCTTTGTGCGTGACGTTAAAGTGGTCGGTGGGTCGCTTGAGGTGTTCGGCACCATAAACGGCGGCCTCAACGTCTACGGCGGTTCAGTCCACTTGCGAGCAGGCTCTCACGTCAAGGGCGACATCCGAATCGTGGGCGGCTCCGTGCGCGCTGACGAAGGCGCCGTCGTTGATCATCAGCCCAAGGTCATCGGAGGGTCGTATTCGAAACCAGGTCATGTTGAAATTCGTGCCGACAAAGGCGGCATCAACATCCACGATAGTGCCGCCTCGGAAGCGCCAAAGACACGCCTTGCGCATTTCGGAGACCGCGTCATGCACATCATTTCTGGCGCTTCGATTCTCTTCCTATTTGGCATCGTCGTCCTGACGCTCGCCAGTAACCGCGCAGAGATGATGCGCCTTGAGGTGGCAAGTCGGCCGATGCGTTCGCTCGCGACCGGCATCGTCTGCCTGCTCGCAATCCCATTTGTGCTCGTCCTTCTGTGCGTCACGGTGATTGGTATCCCGTTTGCGGTTGCTGGAGTTCTGTTGCTCACGCTCGGCGGGTTCGCTGCGCTCGTGTGCGCGCTGCAGGTGCTCGGCGAACTTCTCGTTCGCCACAAGACGACAAACCCCTACGCGCACTTAGCACTTGGTATCGCACTCTATGCGGTGGCGGCTGCCCTGCCCATTATCGGAGAGTGGGTGGTCCTTGGGGCCATCTTGGTCAGCGTCGGCGTGTTCATCTCGACTCGTGCGGCTGGCTTCGTCAAGAAGAAGGGTGCAGCGCCTTATCGTTCAGTCGCTGAACTATAAACTTTCTTACCTAAATAGAAAAAGCCAGCGACTCTTGTCACTGGCTTTTTTGCGCGCTTGAAAACGACGTCTATTCGCGAATCTGCTGCGCGAGGTAGTTGGCTTCGCCAACTTGCTTGATCAATTCGAGCTGTGCCTCGAGCCAGTCGGCGTGGGCTTCCTCGGACGCAAGGATGCGCGTCAGCAAATCTTCAGT
>JAHFDZ010000004.1:0-35181 GCA_023248745.1 Myxococcales bacterium
CGAACACGAAACGATACGAGACTCATGGGCTGATCGTATATCGGCTCCGACAGGTGAGGAAAGCTATCGTGGAGAGTCGCCGCGCACGACGCGCAAAAGAGCAGTCGCCGGCGCCTCGTTCGTTTTGAGTGAAACGTAGCGCGCACCAAACCGCTCGAGTTCTCGCTTCAGGCGATCCTCACTCGCTTGAAACAACTGAAGATACGAATTGCGAACAGACTCTGCTTGAGCTTCGACGATGTGATCGCCTTCGAGCGAAACAAACCGTTGTGCGTTCGAAAATGGAAAATCGACTTCATCAGGATCGAGGACGCGAATCGCAACGAGACTGCGTCGCGAGCCCGTGAGCATCGCCAGCACGCGAAGCTGCTCGTCGGTCACGTCGAAAAAATCACTAAACAAGAGGCTCATCGCACCACGCCGTGCAGTACGCGCAACGTGTTCGATCTCCCGCGTAAAAAGCTGACCCTCGCTAAGGGCATCGGCGTCGGGTTCGAAGGATTCGAGCATCGTCACAATTCGCTCGAACTGAAGACGCCCACTTCGCGGAAGCAAATGGGCCTGATTCGAGGGAGGCCCGAGCAACGACAACGCGACGGGATCAGCCGCGTTGAGCGCCACTTTGGATACGCCGGCGGCGAGCGCGCTGGCATAGGCGTACTTTGACGCAAGCGCTCGGCTGCCTCGATAGCGCATGGAGGCCGTAGCATCGACCAGGAGAAACACGTTGCGATCGGTCTCGGTCTCGAACTGACGAACGATGGTGCGATCGTAGAGAAGGAGGGAACGTCGATCGAGCCAACGGAGATCGTCGCCAACGGTATATTCGCGAAAGCCACCAAATTCGACGCCCGCACCTCGACGCGTGCTGCGGTGCGACCCTGCATAGAGTCCGTGCGCAAGCTCGCGCGCACGAAGCCGAAGTGGAGACAAGACTCCCCAGTCGATTGTGCGCGGACTGAAACTCACGGCACCGTGATGTCGTTGGGAAGCGCGCCCCTCGCAATCGATCGGTCTGAAAGCAAGTATTCGCGTGCAAGGCCCCACTCGTTCAGGCTGACGCCCTCGCCACGAACCACTTGCTCGAAGTGCGCGCGCGCAGCGGCTGCATCTCCGGTAATTTGCAGATCGATGCCGTGGTAGAAGAGCGCTTCGGCGTACTCAACCGGCGTCTTCGCAGCGGTGATCAACGCTTCACTCGTCGTTTTCCCGAGGCCGAATCGCGCAATTTGTCCTACCCAGCCATGTTGATCCGCTGCGCTCTTCAGCACACGCTCGACGGCGGCGCTTGTTGGTAAATTTCGTTGACGTTCAATGAGCCGGCCCCAAAGTGCGTAGTGAGCAGCTTCTGAACCCTCAACGTCCGCCGAGAGCGCACGGGAAATGCCCTCGCGAGCAGCATCGATGTCACCCGCCAAGAGTGCGCGGCCTACCACTTCAGCGGTCGTTGCCTCGACGTCTGCGCGATTGCGACCCGCGGCCTCGAATGCACGCCTGTATGCGCGCCTTGCCCCCTTGTCTTCGCCGAAGCGAAGTAGCAGTCTCGCGACCAACCGCTCCGCACGCGAAAGGGCATGCCCATCAAGCGAAGTGCGCGCGCCAAGAGCCGTACGCAGAGCATCAACGTAACGCGTCCTGGCAAGCGCGGCATCTCCGCTCTCGGCAGTCACTTCGGCTGCATAGTAGAAGGCTTCGGCCCTTGAAATGGGATCTGCAGCGAACGCAGGCGAGCGCGACGCTTGCTGAAAGTGGCCAATCGCCGCGGCTCGTTTACCGTCGCGCCATTCGACACGCGCGAGCGCAAACAACGATAGCGGTTCGGGCGAAGTTGCGATCGCGGCTTCGAGAAGCGTTCGCGCCTGATCGACGTAGCCATCTCGAAGTTCGATGCCAGCCATCCATGCGCGCATGGCTCCTGCACTGGGCACGATGTTTGACGCAGCGCCACGCTTATCGACGATATTGAGCAAGGGCTTCATGGCCGCGAACATGCGTCGGGCACGCGCATGACTGTGCTCAGCTTCATTTGAGAGGGCGCGCATGTTGAGACTTGCCGCAAACGAAACGACTTGTGCGGGTGAGTCGGCAGCAATTGCGTCACGCAAGATGAACGGTGTCGCATCACCGAGGCCGAATTCCTGAGCGTCGCGAGCGAGCGACAGCGCAACTTGCGGATGCTCAGGCGCGAGGCGATACGCCTCTTGAATGGCGCGAAACCGCACGAAAGCGTAGAGGTCGCGATCTTCGGGCGCGATGGCTTCAGCTTCTTCTGAATCGGGCGCGGCGAGCGCGCTGAACACGCGATAGAGCTGAAACCAAGCCTCAACCGTCGCGGAGCCAGGTCGAGTTGACTCGGCAATTGTGGCAAAACTCGTGTTCAAAATATCGCGCGCGTCGAGCTTCTGGAGATCGTCAAGAACGTCGTAGGGAGCACCATCAATCGCGTGGAGCGCGAGGAGCCATAAAGGCGCAAAGGCAAGCGCTTGCTGCATCGCAATGCTCACCTCTTTGGTCGGCACGATGCGCGTTTCGCGAAAACGATCGCGCTGCGTAAGACCCTCACGAAGCCACGCTCGTACGGCCGCAAGCGCTGCTTCGGATGTGCGCTTAGATGGATCGAACATGCGCCTTCGGAACGCAACGCGCGCCAAACCTTGGGCGCGATCGATCGGCTCGTTGCTTGCGCCTTCGACTCCTTCGGCCCACGTCTCGATTGCACTCAGATGCTCTAGGGCGCTTGCGCTGTGTTTCGGCACGCGCGCAAGCAGGCTGTAGAGCGCACCCGCTCGGCCCGTATCGCCCTGTTGTGCAAGGTGAGCGACAACGGCCGTGTAGGCTGGCTCGGCTGCCTCGCTCAACGGCCATTCGAAATCGCCGGCGCGTGCACTCGCCGACGCACCTTGCAATTGCAACAACGCGCGATCCATTTTGCGATGCGATGCAGACAGCGAAGCCTCGGTCACTTGGCAACGCACGAGTGCCTTGTAGTGCGCGCTTCGATCGGCCTCGGGCGCAAGAAGCGACGGCACCAAGTACTCGCCACAATCTTCGGACGTGGGGACGGGGTACTGCCGGTGTGGCGTAACCACTAATGGCGCAGGACCGCATGCGACAAGAACGAGGGGCAACGCAAACGATGCCGTGCGCCAACAAGACATACTGAAGAGCATAACGCGTCTTGCCCCAGATGCGCCCTTTTGCTTTGGGGATTCGACGTAATTCGTGCATGAAAAGTTACGAATTTACTCTACTTACGAAGCAAGCCCGCAAACGGCTTGTTCGAGAAGTTAGGCCCTTGGGACGAAGGTTGCCTTTGGCCGCTTGACACGCCTTGGTGCGAGCGCTCGAGTGCAGTCGCGCGCTGAACTTGCGCGGCGTCGGATTTAGCCGACAGCGAGATGCGCTTTCGTGCGAGGTCAATCTCTAGGACGCGCACTCGCATCTTATCGCCCACTTTTGCGACCTCGTGCGGATCTTTGACGAACCGATCGGAGAGTTGCGACAGGTGCACCAGACCGTCCTGATGCACGCCGACGTCGACAAATGCGCCAAATGCTGTTACATTTGTCACGATCCCCTCGAGCATCATCCCAACCTTGAGATCCTCCATCGTTCGCACGTCATCGCGAAACGCCGGCGGCTCGAACACATCGCGTGGGTCGCGCCCTGGTTTGAGAAGCTCGCGTCGAATGTCTTCGAGCGTTGGCAGGCCCACGCTCGCGGAAACGTATTTTTGCAAGTTCACGCGGCCAATCAACTCAGTGTTGCCCACTAGCTCAACGACACGCGCTCCGAGGTCTTTTGCCATTTGCTCTACGAGGCCGTAGCGCTCGGGGTGAACCGCACTGGCATCGAGAGGATTGGCGCTGTCGCGAATGCGTACGAAGCCCGCACATTGCTCGAACGCTTTGGGGCCGAAGCCGCTCACCGAGAGCAGGTCTTGTCGTGTTTTGAACGCACCGCGTTCGTTTCGATAGGTCACGATACGCTTGGCGATCGTCTGCGTCAGACCTGCGACGTGCGCAAGAAGTGGCGCGCTTGCCGTGTTGAGCTCAACGCCCACTGCATTCACGCACGACTCGACCACTTCTTCGAGTTTGCGCTTGAGGAGCGATTGAAAGACGTCGTGCTGGTACTGACCAACGCCAATCGCTTTGGGATCAATTTTGACGAGTTCTGCGAGTGGATCCTGGAGGCGACGCGCGATCGAAATTGCTCCGCGCACGGTGAGGTCGAGATCGGGAAATTCGTCGCGCGCAACATCACTTGCAGAATACACAGATGCGCCAGCCTCGCTCACGAGAACGGTCATGGTCTGCGCCGTCATGTCGAGCTCTTTCACGACATCACGCGCAAAGTCTGCGGTCTCGCGACCGTGCGTGCCATTGCCCACTGCGATGGCAAACGGCTCGTGTGTCTTGATCAATTCGGCAACGGTTTTCTTGGCGTGAGCGAGCGCGTGATCGCCTGTCACTAAATTGATCAACGTATGTGTCAAAAGTTTTCCTGTGTCGTCGACGACAACGCACTTGCATCCGGATCTTTGTCCGGGATCGATGCCGATAACTTTGCGGCGCCCAAGAGGAGCCGCGAGAAGAAGCTTGCGAAGATTCTCTGCGAAGATTGCGACGGCTTCGCGATCGGCGTTGAGCTTCAGGTCGACCCGAACGTCGTTCTCGATGCTGGGGATGAGCAGCCGCTCCACCGAATCTTTGGCGGCAAGTCGCAGCTCTCGTGCAAAAGGCGACGCCGGATTCACCTTGGCGAGTCTTTCTGTTCCGGCGACAAGGGCGTCCTTGTCGACCTCGACTGACGAGCGGAGCACGCCCTCTGCTTCACCACGACGGATGGCTAAGAATCGATGCGAAGGGATGACCTTCGCCTTGCCGCGGAAGTCGTAATAGGCCTCGAACTTTGTGGGTTGTTGCGTCTTTTCTGGGACGCGCATGCTCACAACTTCGCCCTCTTCGGTGAAGCGATCGCGAACAAGCGCGCGCACGTCGGCACGTTCGGCCATCATTTCGGCGACGATGTCGCGAGCACCCGCAAGGGCTACTTTCGTGTCGGCAACTTCCTTACCGATGTCGACGAAAGCGCTCGCTTCGGAGAGCACGTCGCCAAAAAGCGGCTGCTCAAGGATCCGCAGAGCCAATGGCTCGAGGCCTCTTTCGCGAGCGATCATCGCGCGCGTGCGTCGCTTTGGCTTGTAGGGCAGATAGAGATCTTCGAGCTCGGCCTTGACCCAGCAGGCTTCGATTCGTTTTCTTAGTTCTGCGGTGAGCTTGCCCTGCTTCTCGATCTCGCCGAGCACGACGACGCGGCGATCGTGAAGTTCTGTGTAGTAGCCACACTTCTCTTCGATGGCGCGAATCTGAACCTCATCGAGACCGTCGGTTTGTTCCTTGCGATATCGCGCGATGAAGGGAACGCTTCCACCTTCGGCAAGTAACTTGACGACCGCACGAACGCCCGACAAAGGCAGATTGAGTTCGGCAGCAACGCGTGGACACGGGTCGAAGGCAGAAGCGTCAGACATGCCCTGATGGTTATCGCGGATTACGCCTTGCGTCGCGGATCCAAGTTACTGACACGCAGGCAGCACGCTTGCAGCACATGTGGGGAGTGTGCTGCCGTCCACTTTCGCGTCGATCCAATCGAGCATCATCTTGCTGTTGCGAGCCACGACGCCAAGATGCTCAGCTTGTGCGTCCGTGCACAACAACGTGTCGACGCCCTCGGTTTTCAACTTGTCGGCCACGCAGCGAAAGGTGGCCGGTGGAACGACCGTGTCGTTTAGGCCTTGGATCGCGAGAACGGGCGCGCCACCTTTTGCAGAAGTGAGCACGTTTGCCTTTTGCACGTCGAGATAACTCTTGCCAGGCTCAGCGCACGTTGGCTTGCCTGCAGCGCAATCGAGCGTCGTTTGCCGAAAGGTGGGGTCGATGAGCGAACCGAAGGTCGGCGCGACCGCAGGAATCGAGAATGGCAGTTGCGCAATGCACTGCGACTCGATCAAGTTGGTGACGGCAGCGCGCGACGACGCGGCGAAACCTTCACTCTTGTGAGTCTCGCCGACACGGTTGCCGAAATAGCTATAGAGGATCAGCGAAGTGAACGCGGCCGGTGCTCCAAGCGACGTTGAGGTGAGCAACGATGTATTTTCGAGACCGCTTACGTCGACCTTCGTTGCCCAGCCGGGCGCAAATACAACAATTCCAGATACATTTAGGCCCGCGCCATACGTTGGTGCGAGCGATTGCGCAGAGAGTGCCGCGCCACCGCCTTGGCTGTGACCAAACACGAAAACACGTGCGGCCTCATTCGCGCCCGTAAACTTTGCGAGCGCACGCGCGGCGTCGAGCATGCCCTGGCCCGCTTCTACGTTGTCGAGATACGCGTGAATGCCTGGCGTACCGAGTCCCGCGTAGTCAGGAGCGATGACCGCGTAGCCGTGCGCAACAGCCGGGAGCACGAGATAGTCGGACAGTGTTTCGTAACTCGATGGCGCACAAATATCAGCCACGCCCGTTGTGCCGTGTGCAGCGACAAGCAGCGGTGCATCGACGACACGCGACGCCGTGGGCACGAAAATGCGCGCAGACGACAACGTGGGTGAGCCGTCGAATTTTCGGGTTCGAAACGCGACGCGGTAGCTCTTCGCGCCACTGGTCACATCCATGCCAACGCCCGCACTGGTCACGCGTGAACGCATCGACGGGCTATCGATATTTGTGTCAGGCGCGCACCGGACGACGTCTCCTCGGCGTGCATCGATGAGCTCGGGCAAATTGGCAGGTGCGGTGTATGCGTCAGACACCAAGTCGGTACAAACGATCGGCGCTGCGACCCTCGCATCGGTGCCACCGTCGCTCGCGCCTCCCGCCTCGTTGCCACCGCCTGTGCCCAACGATCCATCAAGCGCTTCATTAACGGGCGAAGGTGTCTGCAAACTTGAGCAAGCGAGGAAGAGCAGTGCGGCAGCGAGCGTTCGAAGGTGCATGACGACCGTTCGATACTCGTGCCAACGCCTCCGCGAAAGACCTCTTACGGATTGCGCCGAAGAAAGGAACGAGCCTCACAATAGTGTGTGCAGAAAAGTGGGCCCGCTATCGCGAATGTGGCCAACTCGCCCTGCCATGAAGAATTTTCTCGCTCTCGCTCTTGCTGCTGCCATCTTCGCTCCAACCGCTGCGAGCGCCGAAACTGCGGCGTCAACTCGCATCGCAAAGCGTGCACATCACCAAAAGAAAAAGAAGAAGGTCGTCAGCATCTCATTAGTAAAGAAAACTGACGAAGAGAAAGGCGAACAGAAGGAGAGAGGCGCAAAGAAAAAGAAGAGGGCAACGAGTGAAGCGCTCTTCGTCGCTTCCGAGCCTCGCGTTCCACTCGCCACCGTCACCCAAGCCAAAGACGGCATGAGCATTCGCTCGGTGGGCCTCAAAGGTTCCACGTGTGGACCATCAAGCAAGTGGGCCAAACGCGGAAGCAAGTGGATTGCGCTCGATGCCTACGGCCAGCCGATTGGCACCGCACAAGTGAGCGGCTTTGACACGAACGGCGAAACAAAGTGTCGTGAGTTACAATTCGGACGCAAGAGCGGAAAGCTCGGCGAAGGCATCTACGTTTCGGCCGATTCAAACTGGGCAGCGAGTAAATCGTTCGAGTGGTCACCCGACGACGCCGAAAAGAAGAGCTTCGACGCGTTCGTTCAGACCATGGAAACGCATTTCACCAAGGACGGAGCAGACGACGCAAAGGCGCACAGCCGCGCGCTCTTCTTCTCGACAGGCGAAGCCGCAGCGAAGGACGACAAAGACAAAGCGAGCGAAGGCGTTTCGAAACGCTCGCGTCGCGCTGTCGTGGGCGGCAATCTGCTCATCGTCGCTCGTCTCGATAGCGACAAAGTGTGGCGCATTGAGCGGTTGATTCCACCCGGCAAAGAATCGTCAAGCGAGTTTACGCCTGTTGGCGTGCTCGATATGGACAAGGACGGCGACGCCGAAATTGTGTACCATGCAAGCAATGGCTGGGAAGCCGGCGACGCCGTCATGAGCCAAGCGACGGCAGGCTGGAAAGACGTCGCACTCAGCGCCTGGAGCAACCGAAAGCACTAAAAGTAGTCTTCGAACGAAACGCTAGAACTTGAGCGCACACGCGGCGCCGAGTCCCAAGAGGGGCCCACACGAAAACGACGTGCGGGCCTCTTGCTTTGGGGACGACGAAATGAAGAGGACGGCTGACGTCGCAGCCAATACGCTCGCGGCAACGAACCCAACGGTCGCGATCGCGCGATAGGTCGCACCGTCACTGATCAACCGCTTGCAGGCATCAGGGTCTGCGGTGCTTTCCGTACCCAGACACCTCGCGTCGTCGTTATAGCGACTGACCTGGCCTTCGCGCAGGGCCAGTCCCGCGATTCCAACACCAAGACCTGCTGCCGCGCTTGCCGCCGCCACCCACGCAAGTGTGCGCTGAGGTTCCTTTGGCTTGGGGACGGGCAAAGGTGGCACCCATTTCACGATGCCTTTCTTGCCGCCATCGTCAACGATCTGAACAACCTTCGCGAGCGTTGGAATTTCAACGCGCGTGGTTGCGCCGTCTTCGACGCGTACACTTTGGCTCCACGCAACATGGCCAGGCGCGGAGACTTCGATTCTTACGGCGCCTTGGTCCGCAGGAACCGGCGTGCCACTCCAAAGCACCTTGCCCACTTCGATTGCGCCTCGGTGAATGGTCATCCCGGAAACGCGGTTCGCATCTGACACGATGATCGCGATGCGCCCGAGCTTTGGCTCCAGATCGGTGCGACGTGTGTTGCACACCTTCTGGGCTTCATCGTGGTTGGTGCGCGATGCGAGCGAGCCTGCGCGACCAAAGTAGTACCAAGCGGACGCGAGCCGATGGGTCAATTCGTAACACTGGGCGAGATTAAAGGTATTCGCCAAGCTCTCGAGCGCACGCACCGACTCTTCGAGTTTCGGGCACGCGCGGGCGTTGGCTTCGGGCGTCCCTAACCGAAGGAGTTCGCGCGCTTCTTCGAGTAGTGCCGTTGCCTGGATTGCCGGATCGTTTTCACCACCGGCAGCCGCGTTGTCGCTCGCCTTCGCGTTTGTGCAAACCGCGAGTGCGATCGCAAGAGCGCGCGCAAAAAGACGACCTGTCACCCTCTCAGCATATCGAATTCAGCGCAGAGTGGGATTGGCGTCGATCGGGGCCGGTACGTCGGGCAATGCAAGCTCGACGCGGAAGACGTCTCCCACTTTGACGCACTGAAACTCGGCGCGATCTGTTTCGACGTGTTCACCGGTGATGCGAACGAGGCCACCGCCGAGGGAGATCACGGCCTTTGGAGCGAACCGTTGAAAGACCCACCCTTGCGCCAGCACCTCGTAGGGTTGCACCGGCCTTCCAAGCACCTGCGACAGTCGGGTGGCCCTTATTTCGAGGTTCGCGCGAGACTTTGGGCCCAAGAGTTCGAACGCGGCTTTTCGGCTCATCGGCTCTTCGGACGATTGCTCGATACGCTCAATAAAGGCGCGCACAACGCCGTCGGGCGTCGCATCCACACCCCTCTTCGCGCATGCGGCGAAAAGGCACGCCGAAAAGAGAACGCCAGCTGCCGTGCGCATGCGCTTGCTGGGTTAGCGTCATTTCAGGCAAATTGGAAACAATGACCACCCAAACCGAGGGCCAGCCCAGGTCCCGCATCCTCACGGGCGACACGCCCACCAGCCGCCTTCACATTGGCCATTGGGTCGGCTCACTCGAGAACCGTGTACATCTGCAAAGTAACTATGATTGTTACTTTTTGCTCGCCAACATGCACGCGTTCACGACGCGCGCGGAGAAGGCCGCGGAGATTCGAAGAGACACGCTCGAAATCGTCAAAGATTGGCTCGCAGCAGGCATCGATCCTGAGCGATCGACCTTGGTCCTGCAGACGGAAGTGCCAGCAATCGCTGAGCTGTCTTGGTTTTTCGCGATGCTGCTCCCGTTCAATCGCGTCATGCGAAACCCAACGTTGAAGACCGAAATCGAACTGAAAGATCTCGGCGACAAATACAGTTTCGGCTTTCCGCTCTATGCCGTGGGTCAATGCGCCGACATCCTGGCCTTTCGCGCCGAGCTTGTGCCCGTCGGCGAAGATCAGGTCGCGCACATCGAGATGTGCCGCGAAGTGGCGCGAAAGTTTGCCTGGAACTACTGCGGCGTGAGCCCCGAAGCCGAAGACGCTGACTACGAAAAGTTGGGAAGCATCTTTCCCATTCCGAAAGCGCTTGTGGGTCGCGTCGGAAGGCTTGTGGGCGTTGACGGGAAAAACAAGATGAGCAAGAGCCTCGGTAACGCCATCTTTCTTTCGGACCCGCCAAAGGAGATCAAAAAGAAGCTCGGGCAGCTCTACACAGGCCGCCAATCGATGGACGAGCCGGGCGACACCGACAACGCACTCTTTCAATACGTACGCGCATTCATCAAGGACGAAGAGCGCGTGAAGGAGCTCGAAGATCGTTACCGCCGCGGTGACAATATTGGCGACGGCCACATCAAGGTCGAAGTGGCCGATGCCATCGAGGCGCTCCTGGGCCCCATGCGCGAACGCCGCGCAAAGTTTGAGGGAACGAGTGGAGACGACCTGGTGGTCAACATTCTTTCCGAACACGCAAAGCGTGCCAACTCGGTCGCCGAAGAGACGCTCTACCTCGCCAAAGAAAAGATGCACATGCAACTTGCGCGGCGGCGACTATCGTTCGAATAGAGCTTCACGCCCACCGAAGGAGTAAGACCACCTTGATTCGCTACCCAAACGAGGATCGCCTCCCCCCAGCCGCTCGCGACAACATCGATCGCTTCAAGCGCTCGTCAATCGCCGCAGAGCTCGATTCGTCGACTGAAACGTGGTCGCTCGACAACTGGCCGTGGCTCGAAGAGCCTCCGCATCGTTTTGTTTTTCGAAACGCGCAGCACGAAGGCAAAGAGGTCATCTTCCGTGAAAACGGATCCTGGTCCGTCAATGTCATTGACGAATTACCCAAGATCCGCCCTCAAAACCTCGTGATTAGGCTCTAGTCATGCGTACAGCAATCGTTGCCGCACGCAAAAAGGTCGGTGGGGTTCTCTTCAAGAGCCTCTTTCACGGACTTGCATCTGCAGCACAACTCCACCCGCGCGCTCGCCCCGAAGCCTATGGCCTACGCAAGATCGAAAACGTGCCGTACGGCCCTCGCGCCAAGGGCGCTCACCTACTCGACGTGTACCTGCCACCGGCTTCGTTTGGCCCAGGTCCGCACCCTGTCGTTCTTTACGTTCACGGCGGTGCGTTTCGCGTTCTCTCGAAGGACAGCCACTTTTTGATGGCCATCGCGTACGCAAGGCGCGGATACGTCGTGTTCAACATTAACTATCGCCTCGCGCCCACGCACCCGTTTCCTGCCGCGGTCGAGGACGTATGCATGGCGTACGAGTGGGTTACTATGCACGCAGCGCAGTATGGCGGCGACGTTTCTCGCCTCACGCTTGCAGGAGAATCCGCAGGCGCCAACCTGGTTGCAAGTGCAACGATCGCCGCTTGTTACAAAAGACCCGAAGGGTTCGCACGCGCGGTGTTCGACACTGGCATCGTTCCCAAAGCGGTTGTTCCGGCCTACGGCATCTTCGAAGTCAACAACGCGCATCGCTTCGCCGAACGCAAACCGGGCATCCCAACGCTCGTGGCCGATCGCATCGCCGAACTACCGCGCACCTACCTCGGACAGACGCCAGCACACATCAGTCACGATCTCGCCGATCCGCTCGTGGTCTTCGAGCGAGGCGATCGCCCGGACAGACCACTCCCGCCCATGTTTTTGCCGGTCGGGACGAAAGATCCGCTTCTTGACGATACGAGACGGCTCGAACGCGCGCTTTCAACGCTCGGTGCAAAGGCGGTCGCCAAGTACTACGAAGGCGAGCTTCACGGATTCAACATTTTCCTCTTTCGTCAAAACGCACGCCTTTGTTGGCGCGACACGTTTGCGTTTCTCGATGAGCACGTGAGCAAGAAGAGCGAGACGCCCAGCACTCATGAGCATTCGCTCTAAGGGGCGAATCATTTCGCTCGCTTGGCCGGATCGCACCGAGCCTAGAGCGAAGGCATTTCCTATCGTCAAGCGACTTACCGAAGACCGCCGCGGTGTTCTTTTTGTGGGCGACAACCTAACGGTTCTTGACCATCTGATCGCCGAGAAGCAAACCGGTGCTTCGTTGATCTATTTAGACCCGCCATTTTTTACGCAGCGCGCCCACGAGACGATGCCGCGAAAAGGGGCCGCGTCCGAAGTGGCGTTCAGCGACCAATGGGAGAGCTTGGCGCACTATCTCGAAGCGATCGCCGCACGCTTGTCGCGCCTTCGTGAGTTACTACTTCCGCATGGCTCACTCGTGCTGCATGTCGACACGAAGACGAGCCACTACGTCAAGGTACTTGCCGATGGCATCTTTGGTTTCGACGCGTTCGCGAGCGAGATCGTTTGGCGCTATCGAAGGTGGCCCAGCAAAACCGAGAACTTTCAGCGCGTGCACGATGTCTTGCTCCGCTACCGCAAAGATCCTTCAATCGCACCTCGCTGGAACCAGGGCTACGAGGCACTTGCAGCTTCGACACTCAAGACCTGGGGAACGCGCAAGCAACGCGCCGTTGTCGAAGAAGGCCACCGCAAGCGCTCATCTTCCACCGAAGAGGAGAGCAAAGGCGTGCCGCTTGGCGACGTTTGGGACATTGGCATCCTCGCACCCGTGTCAAAGGAGCGAACGGGCTACCCATCGCAAAAGCCGGAAGCGCTCCTCGAGCGATTGGTCAACGTGCTTACCGATCCTGATGATCTCGTCCTTGACCCGTATGCCGGTAGCGGAACCACGCTCGCGGTTGCACACCGTTTGGGTCGACAATTTGTTGGGATCGACGAGAGTGCTGTAGCAATTGCGACGATCGAAAAGCGACTCGCGGAGAAGGGCGTTCTACTGACCCAAGTACCCGCCGGTCGGTGACGTAACGCCAACCGCAGTGCCGCCGATGACGTCGGTTGTGAAGGCTTGACCAAATGTGGCGAACACGCCGGCGGGTGACACGCCGCTCGGCAAAGAGCCTGCGGTAGGCAAGGGAAACGCGACGTCGACGCGAAACAAAATGCGATCGAACTGAGGAAACAACACGCGCACGCCAGTACCGAGAGACTGCTTCGGCAAGAGTGTTGACCAACTATTGAACGCGTCTCCCATGTCCCAAAAGGCGACACCGGCGACTTGCACGGACCATAGATCGAAAGGACGCGTACGAAACTCGAGGTTGGCTGCCACAAAATTGCTGCCGACAAAGAAGTTTGACGGAAAGCCACGCAGGCGACCGCTGCCACCAAGCTGCACGTTGCGATTCAGGTAATTCGCGTAGCGATACAACGTTGCCCCGTCGAAGACGAGACGGCCAATCCCAAGCGGCGGAGAGGCCACACGCAACGACCCGCTCACCGCGCCATCGGTCACGCCGTGGTCGGTAAATTCGTTCGTCGTTTCGGCTGTCGCGCGCACGAGGCCTTGTCCAAGCGGCACCGTGTATTGCGCGCCGAGGTACGTTCCAAATAGATCGCGGGATGATCCGAAAGAGCGCAAGATCGGATAGATGCGCGCAGACCCGTTGAAGCCGAGGCGGTAATCCTCTTGCAAGCTCAAGATCTCGAGGTTGAGAACGCGCGTGTAGTTCGTCGTGTAGGCGCGAAGCTCGACATAGGGCCCCACGCGATCGTCGGAAACAGGAACATTCTTGCGCCTGAACTCGGAGGCGGCGATTGGGTTAAAGGCCCCGAGGCCGTCGGCGTGGTACTTGCGCAAGTTCGTCTCGGCGCCAAACGCGATATCGAATTTGTTCGCCCATCCGAACGAGCGCACCGCGCCCACTTGCGCCGTGAATCGCTCAGCGCGGTATTGGAATGGAATTTGGTCGTCGCCCTCGGTCGCCTTCGCGTCGAACGTGCTGAGGTGGGCGTCAACGTAGCGCCGAACAACCTCACTTCGACCCGAGAAGCCAACATTGTATCCCCATTGGGTTCGGGTCGAATAGAGCGGCCGCCTGATCGAAATCGCGCCCGTGCCACCCTCAGGTGAGCTTGCGCGCAGATTCATGATGACGTTGGCGTCCGCAGAAAGCTCAAGGCGACGACCATCAAGCCTCGGGACTCGGTAGCCTGCACCCAGCAGCGCACTCTCGGGCTGGATCGAAGTGCGCACGGATGCGGTTTGCTGTGTGCCGGCGATGTTGCGTTCACTCGGTTCGAATTCGAGGAGCTGCAAGCCACCACCACCGGCCTGCATGTTCCAGTTCAGGCGCAGACTCCAAACGTCCTTGGTGATGACGAGCACCCTCACGCGATCCGGCTTGCTGCCACGAAGCGCAGTGACGACCACCAGAGACAATTGACTGAGCGCGCGCAAGTTGCGTGCGGTCTCATCCGCGATCACGACGCGATAGCGCTCACCCACCTTTTGCAGCACTTCGCGCTTGATGATGTAGTCCTTCGACGTCGCGTGCAGGCTGTTGAGAAAGTTCCGGATCACCTTCGTTCGATTCGGAATGGGATCGCGCTCTTCGACGACCTCGAGACGCACCGTCTCGATGCTCTCGATGACCTTGCCTTCGGGGTAGGGATCCACAGGCGCACGCGCATCGTGCGACGCATCGTCGATCGACGCTTGCTCATAGGCCGAGTACTTTCCGACCCGTGAGACCGGCGCATCATCGGCGAAAGCACGACCTTCGATGGCCGCAAAGCAAAGCGCCACTACCGCCGCGCGCTTCACCTCGATAAGTTGTCGTGCCATGGCGATCGTTGGCATATGGGGTAAGCCGTTCCTCAACCTCGAAGAGTACATCGATCCCGAGTTGCTGCTGGCCGTCGATGACGAGATCACGAGCGCGCTTGCCGAAGTCGACGTTGGCTACACCGGCGGCAGCCACAAATGGATGGGAATTGTCCCGCCATCGCTGGCGCAGGATGACTACGCGGACTACGGCCAAGTGCTCGGGTCGATGAGCGACGATGACTACGTTCGCTTTCTCGCGCTCTCCGATACGCCCTATCGGTACCGCATCGAAGAACGTGCGCAGTACAAATTTGGTGAAGAGCAAGACCACCCGCTCTCACGACGCCAAATGCTCTTTCTGAAGTACAAATTCGGCGTCTACTTTCCGTGGAAAATTTTCTATCAGTTCATTCCGGTCGAGTACTGGAACGAGAAATCGTCTGGCGAGGGAAAGTCCATCAAGCGCGAGGCGCGGCACCGTTTTCCACTAACGTGCGCATTCGTAGAGAGTCTCCCTTTCAAAGAAATGGGTCGATGCAACTTGATGGGGCTTGAAGCCAACGATCACGGCACCGTTCATCGCGACGGCGATCCGCGCGAAAAGACAGAGGTCGACCACTTCATCAGCATCGCGCCGCGCGGACACAAGCGCCTGTTTCTATGGGACGAAGACGAACGCGCCTCGACGCCCGTCGACGCAAGGGCCTATTGGTTCAACGACAGCGACTATCATGGCGTCGCTCCTGCGCCATTTTTTCAATATTCGCTCCGCGTTGACGGCGTTTTTGAGCCCTCTTTCCTTGAAGAAATCAGCCAAAAGCACGCCGCGCGATAAACAGAGAACGTCTTGGCCGAGTCGGGCATAATCGTCTTCCTCGATGCAGGTCCCCTTCCGTCAGTCGCTTGGCATCTTGGCCATTATCGTTACGACTGCGATCGCGGCGTTGCTCTTCAAAGAGGCGACCATGTCGCTCGTCATCGTTGGCGTTGTGGCGGTCGCAGCCG
Source organism: Myxococcales bacterium (assembly GCA_023248745.1). Taxonomy (GTDB): domain Bacteria; phylum Myxococcota_A; class Polyangia; order Polyangiales; family Polyangiaceae; genus JAHFDX01. The sequence goes on from JAHFDZ010000004.1 coordinate 15,835, forward strand.
TTATCGCGTCGAGCGAAGGTGTACGCGCGGCAGACATCGATGCAATCGAACGCGCGATTCGCACCGCAAGCGGTGGGCAACGACCTGTTCCGCCTGCAAACGCATCGCCAGCCGCGGCACAAGCCATTCAATCGCTTGCAGAGCTCGCGACCAGTTTTGAGCGAAGCAAAAGCTCACATGAGTCGATTCAAAAAAAGGGCGAAGAGCAGCGCAAACGCCTCGCCGACATCGTGAGCGCACTCAAGCAACAGGTCGCCGGTTCGCGAACACGCACGACCGAATCGGCTCGGCTACTGCGCGATGCAGGAGTCGCCTTTGGGGATGCCACGAAGCGAATCGATCAGTTGCTCGTCTCGACGTCGGAGGCAAGCCGCTCAGTCAACGAACTTGACAGCAACACCCACGAAGTCGCCGAACACGCGGCCGAACTCGCCAAGAGTGTTCGCGAAACGGTCTCGTCGCTTGAGCAAATGGCGTATGCCATTCGCGAAGTCGCCAAGAATGTTGACGCACTTTCGCTTACAGCCGAAGAGACCAGCTCGTCGATGAACGAGATGGATCTCTCGATCGATCAAGTGCAATCGAATGCCAATGAAACTGCGCGATTGTCAGAAGAAGTGACCCACGACGCCGAAAAGGGCACCGAAGCGATCGTCAAGACGATGAGCGAGATTTACCGCATCAAGGAGAGCTCTCTTGAGGCGGTAAGCGCCATCAGCACGCTGGGCTTTCGCATCGATGCGATCGGTCAAATTGTCAATGTCATTGACGATGTCGCCGAGCAGACCAACTTGCTCGCGCTGAACGCCGCAATCATCGCGGCGCAAGCAGGCGAGCACGGCAAAGGCTTCGCCGTTGTTGCTGACGAGATCAAAGATCTTGCGGAGCGAGCCGCCGCAAGCACGCGCGAAATCACCGATCTCATCAAGACTGTCCAAGCCGAGTCGCGTAACGCGATCTTGGCGGTCGAGCGAGGCGCTGCAAACGTCGATCGCGGTGTCGAGGTATCGAACGAGGCCGAGCGCGCGCTCAAGAAGATTCTCGAGTCGTCGCACAAATCGACCAACATGGTGCGCGCGATTGCGCGGGCCACCGTCGAACAATCCAAAGGCTCAAAGCAGGTTACCGATGCGATTGGCCGCATCGCCGAAACCGTGCAGCAGATTGCAGCGTCGACCACGCAGCACGCACGCGGCTCTGAGCTCGTGATGCGCGGAGCCGAGAAGATGCGCGTTGTCACGCAAGCCGTTGAGCGCGGAGCTCTGGGCCAAGCACAAGGCACACTCAAGATTTCGGGTACAGTCACCGAGCTTTCAGAAGGCATCGAAGAACTCGCGCAAACGATCGCGAAGGATCTCTCCATCGGAGCGCGTGGCGACGAGACTGAAATGGAGGCACTCGTCGAGCGCCTCGGTGACGAAGCGGGTAAACTCTAAAAGTCAAAGTTACAAATCGAGCGCGATGAGCGTTCGCGCGCCGCGGACGAAAAGATGCCCGGCGCCGGCGTAGAGCGCAACGGGGCTTCCCACAGGTGGCGTCTCGAAGGACCATCGAAGCGACGCCCTGCGACCCAAAATGCGTACGCGTCGATCGAGCTCGAAGCCGACCACAAGCGCGCGGCCTTGATCGAGCTCACGATGGGCCACGAGCTGATCACCCAACGCAAGATCGGCAACGTAAGGTTTGTTTCCGAGTTGCAGTCGTTCCGCGCCTTCGTCGTCGGCGAGAAACAAGTCGCTTCGCGCAGCCATTTGGGCGTCGAGCAGCTGTGCGAGCAGCTCGCCACTCGGCCTGCGTACGAGCCTGAGGCGTTCTGCGCCCGGAGCAAAGAGTTCCGCTGTGCGGGTTACACCACGCTGCAAAAGCGATTGCCGGTCGAAGACGCGAAGCGACACTGCAAGCGTCCGTCCGCCCTCCGAAACAGGGTCGGCAATCACTACGTGAATCGCGCCATCAGCCGCAAGCACTGCCGCCATCGTCTTCTGGCGAAACTCGAGGGGCTCGCCAATGGGAGTTACGGTTTTGCCCAAGACGCGCACGCAGGGATGGACCGCGTCGCTCGAACCCGAGACCGGTGAAAGAGGCACGAAGAGCGCACCGTCCGCACAGCAGGGTTCGCGAACAAGGCCCGAAGCGATCGGCAAGCTTACGCGCACTTGCTTTGCGTTCGCGGCGTTGACGAAGAGGCGTGTATTGCGGCGCTGCGTATCGAGGTGACACCAGAGTTCGCGGCCTTCACCCCACGCATCGACAATGTCGAGCGACGCGCAGTCGCTCTCTTCGAGTTGGCTCCGTGAGACCGGCAAAAGCGAGCCAGGAGTGAGCGCGTAGAGGAACGCGGGCTCTTCAGCGCGCGTTGCGATGATTCGCAATTGTGTAACCGATGCGATCATCGTACTCGGCGGGACCGGATCCGGCAGCCGACGTTGACTCATCACGCGGCCACTCTCGGCGTTGAGCGTGACCACTTCGGCATGTTGCCACCCCGAGTGAGCGATCGTCGGCGTTGCTGCAATCGTAACTACCTCGCCTACAACGCGCACTTGTTCGATTCGCCCATCGAACGGAAGATCGTAGCGCCAAGCGATTCGCGGTTTTGGATTCAGGATGCGAGCTGATACCGCGCGGCTGCCCCCTGCGTCACCGCGCCGGTGGGTCCAGTCGCCAAGGATCAGGCCGCTCATTGTAACAACAAACGATCTTTTTTATTCGACGGTGACCGTCTTCGCGAGATTGCGCGGCTGATCGACGTCTGTGCCCTTTAGATCGGCCATGTAATACGCGAGCAACTGGAGCGGGATGACCGTGAGAAGTGGAATCACCTCGGGTTCGGCCTCGGGAATTTCGACCATCGAGATGTCGGGCTCCATCTGCGTAACCGAGGTGCGCCACGAAGAGCTTCGAGGGGCTTCGTCAGGCATGAGCATCTTGGCAACGTCGCGATCGCCTTCGGTTGCGATCGCGATGAGTTGACCTTCGCGCGCCTTGACCTCTTGAAGATTGGAGAGCGTCTTTTCGTAGTGCACGTCGCGAGGGCAAATGACGACGACGGGCATTTCGGAATCGATCAAAGCGATCGGTCCGTGTTTCATTTCGCCTGCGGCGTAACCTTCTGCGTGGATGTACGAAACTTCTTTGAGCTTCAGCGCGCCTTCGAGTGCGACGGGGAAGCCTGTGCCGCGGCCCAAAAAGAGCATGTCGCGCGCGCGGATGTGGCGCTTGGCGATGTGCTTGACCTCTTCGGCCTTGGCGAGAACTTCGCGCATTTGGTGAGGGACCTTAGAAAGTGCGTCCACGAGCCTTCGCGCTTCTGCGGCGCTGAGCGTGCCACGACGACGACCGAGGCCGATCGCGAGCATGAGCAAGGCTGCGAGTTGCGTCGTAAAGCACTTGGTTGAAGCGACGCCAATTTCGGGTCCGGCGTGCGTGTAGAGCGCCCCAGCGGACGCGCGCGGAATGGCGCTGTCGATGACGTTGGCGACCGCGAGGATGGTCGCTCCCTGTGCCTTGGCAGCCTTTACCGCTGCGAGCGTATCGGCCGTCTCTCCGCTTTGGCTCACCGCAACGACGAGGTCGTTCTCGGTGAACACTGGCTCGCGATAGCGAACTTCGCTTCCGATTTCGACCGTCGAGGGGATGCGCGCGAGTTGCTCGATCCAGTAGCGACCCGCCATCGCGGAGTGGGCGCTCGTGCCGCACGCAACAAAGTAAACGCGGTTGATCTTCTTCGCGAGCGCCTCAGTAATTCCGAGCTCTTCGTCGACCACATCGCCAGCTTGCACATCGAGACGACCACGAAGCGTGTCTTCGATTGCGCGCGGTTGCTCGTGGATTTCTTTGAGCATGAAGTGCTTGTAGCCACCCTTTTCGGCTTGGGTTGGCGACCAGTCGATGCGCTTCTTTTCACGTGTGACTTGCGAACCGTCGAGCTTGGTAATGTTCACGCCTTCGCGCGAAAGCACGGCCATGTCGCCGTCTTGAAGGAAGATGACGTCGCGCGTGTGAGACAGCAACGCTGGGATGTCACTCGCAGCGAGCATCTCGCCGTCACCGAAACCGAGGACAAGGGGTGATTCGGCCTTAGCGACCACGATTTCAGTTGGCTTCTTGCTGCTCACGACCGCAATTGCGTAAGCGCCGGTCACTTGCTTGAGCGCCGCGCGGACTGCGCCCGCAAGCGTCGATTCACCACCGCGCATGGCTTCGTCGACGAGGTGCGCGACGATTTCTGTGTCGGTGTCGCTTGAGAAGCGAACGCCTTTGCTCTCGAGCGCGCGACGGAGCGCAACGTGATTCTCGATGATGCCATTGTGGACAACAGCGATGTCGCCCGCGACGTGCGGATGCGCGTTGGCTTCACTGGGACGGCCGTGCGTTGCCCAACGTGTATGGCCGATGCCCGTCGTGCCTTTGAGGGAGGTCTTTTGGAGCGCAACGTCAAGATTGTTGAGCTTTCCAACCGCACGCACGATCTCGACACCACGACCGGTGTGGACCGCAAGACCCGCTGAGTCGTACCCGCGATACTCGAGGCGGCGAAGGCCATCGACCAAGATAGAAGCGCAATCTTTACCGCCGACGTAAGCCACGATGCCGCACATGAGTCCTCCTGCCAATGAGTGATGTGGAGGAGCATGGTAGCACCGGGTTCGCGCGGTTGGAGCCCCGCGATTTGGAGGGCTTGACCTACCGCGCTTTGCGCTTAAGGCGCAAACGCGCCGTACTTGCCAGACGAGTTGGTCCAGAATCCGCAAAACGACTTGTCGTCGGTGATGCCTGCAAAGTCGCTCGAGGGGTCCCTTGAGCGTTCCGCTGGCGGCTTCAACCGTCGCCCTCACGGGAAGAGGGGGATCGCGAAAAAGAGCGCTTCGCCTCAAAACACTCGGCCCCAAAAGCCAAGCGAACGCCTTCGTCTCCGCTACGGACTTACCCCCACAACGCGCCCAGACTGGCGGTACACAACCCAACCATCTTCGGGGTCCTCTTGTTCGTCTTGAACGCCCCTTGCGACCAGGGCAGCCATGAGCGTTGCGCGGCGAACGGCCGATGTGACAAGCCACGATTCGCACTCGTGCGTTCGACAGTACCGAAGCAGTTCTTGGTCGATCTTCAGCGCGTCACCGGCGCGACCTTGGGCCACCAGTGCTCGCGCATACACATCGCGAACGGAGGGGTCTTCGCGAACGACCGGGCGCGCCGCTTCGATGGCGGAAATGGCCATTCCGGGATGACCCATGGATAGATAACCGCGAGCCAATTCGAACACGGCGTGGGCGCTCGTGAGATCGGCAGCCGTTGTTTCGAGGTGCTTGAGCTTCGCCTCGGACTGCACAATGAGTGCGTGCTCGTGTTCAACCCCACCCGACATGAGGAGGAAGAGAACCGCACAGAGCGTGGCGATACTCAGCTGGCGCATCTCACCTTTGAATATGACCCATATGGGGGTTTGAGTCTTGGGTAGGGCAAAAGTTCCCGAAATCGCGCGACGTGGCCATGTGGTAAGTGCCACCCTCGAAATGATCGACCTTCACACGCTACGCCTCAGTTTGCGCGAGTTTCGAGAGAGCGACGCATCGCTGACCCATCGCTACGAGCGCGACCCGCATGTGGTCCGCTACCAATCGCACGAGCCGCAGTCGTTCGCACAGAGCCTCGCACGCGTGAAGAGCGCAATCGCCGCATCCCAAGAGACGCCGCGCACGGTTTTCGATCTCGCGATCGTTCGCACGCAAGACGAACAGCTCATCGGTCGCTGCGGCTTCAAGATCACCAACCCCGAGCAACACGAAGCCATGCTCTGGTACGTCAGCGATCCGACCGTTTGGGGACAGGGCTACGTCACCGAGGCCGCCCAAGCCCTTCTCACCTTCGCGTTCGAACAACTCTCCCTTCACCGCATCTTCGTCGACATCGATCCGCGCAACACAGCATCCCTCCGCGTCGCCGAAAAACTCGGCATGCGCCGTGAAGCGCACTTCATCGAGAACGCATGGCTGAAAGGCGAATGGACCGACGCCATCATCATGGCCCGCCTAGCCCGAGAACACCAAGCCACCAGGCCCGCCGAACATCGCTGAGCGACAGCGACAGCGAACGGTGCCCCCGCAAGCTCCGCCCAAATCAACGCCTAGGAAACACCAACAGCCTCCAAAAAGGCAGCGACCGAGCACGCTCTTAGCGTGCGTAGGGAAGCGATCCAGGTGGACACCAGGGTAGCAAATTGCCCAGATGCACGAATCATCTCTTCGTAGTGAAAGGAAGCTGGGGGCTTGGGGGCGAAACCATGCGGTTTCGGCCCCCAAATAGCCGTGCGCAGCACATACCCGCTACGCGCAGCGCCCATACAAAGGGACCCGCACGCGCTTACGCATCAGCGTCACCTACCCTCAAACAAGCTCCCCCTGCGCAGCACCCGGAATCGCCCCAAAAAACCCATACGGATCCCCAAACCACTGTTTCACCAACTTGCTCATCTTCGCAGCATGCGCGCCGTCCAAAATCCGATGATCAAACGTCACGCAAAGCCTCATGCAGCGCGCTACGCGAATCGTGTCGTCTTCGTTGACGACCGCCTCTTTCACGATCGCGCCCATGGCAATGATGAGTGGCACACGACTGTACGGAACGAGCGGTGCCCACGCTTGCTCGATGCCGAGGGAGCCCACATTGGTAACCATGACCGATCCAAATGGATCTTTCGGCAAGCCAGCCCAACGCATATCGAAGTTGAGCGTATAGGTAAGAAAACTGACTAAATCGAGAACGAAGCCGATAAGCCATCCGGGGACCTTACCGAGCGTCTTTCGGGTCTTCTCTTTCTCTTCGTCTTTGCCGGCTCTCACGTCGCGCGCCGCTTTGTCGAAGGCGTCGGCAATCTCGGGAAGGCTGCGCTTGTCAGCGTCGCGCACGATGAGCCCCGAGAGATCGATCTGGCCGGTCTCTGGATCTTCCATCGCAACCTGAAAGAACACCGATGCCTCTTGCCGCTGGTAGATGCGACCGAACCGCACGACGGTGTTTGCGTCGGGCATTTCGACGAGCATGCGGCCCACCACGCGCGCCATCAGATGGGTGAGGCTAAGCCGGCGGCCGGTTTTTTCGCGGTATTCGTCGATGTAGGCAAGAACCTTGTCGACCTCGACACGGAGTGTTCCATAGACGGTTGGGTTTTTCGTCGTGCGCCAGGTGCCAAGCGCGAGACGCCGAAAACTGGAGATGCGGGCCTTGTGAACGAGCGCGACGTTTGGCAAAGGATGCCTCCGATCGCGCAGGGTACTACTTCCCCAAGGTCACCGTGTACTCACTCACCGTGCTCTGCGGCGCGCCGTTCACGGCCTTGATCACTTCGGTGCGCGAAGGACTGATGACGCGCAAGGTAGGGAAAGTACGGGTTCTTCGCGAAGTCGAGCTCGCCTCCGGGCGCCCGATGTACTTGGCGCCCGGCGTATCTCCGTCGCCTGTAAGATGAGAGTCGCTTCCTACGTTTCCAGAGCCGCGATGAAAAACGCCCATTTTGCGACCTTGTTCGCCTTCCTTCTCTTCTCGATCGCGTGCATGGGGACGAGTCAGCCGCGGCCCGGTCACGCCAATGGTCCTGGCTGTCCGGAGACGTTCGTGAAGGCAACCATGGCCCTCTCCTGTGCTCCGCTGGGTAGTCCTTGTCGTTATCACGAAGGGTCGTGTCAGTGCCGCGAGAGACCCCAATGCGGGGGCGTTGGCCATCCGCCAGAGACCCAATTTTCTTGCACTTCGACGGAAGTCAAGCGACTTGACGGATGCGCGTACGAGCCTCCTCACGCGGGCGAGGCATGCGCATTACAAGGCGAACAATGTTCCTATGGCCCCTGCGGCCATAACGCCCTTGTCGCCACGTGCGCTAACGGCAAGTGGACGCTCGCTGCGCACGACGATCCGGCGCCTCCGTAGAACGTTAGCCAGCGATACGCGCCAAGAGCGCGTCAGCCGCTGCGCGTGTTCCTAATTCGCCGCCGACGTCGCGCGTGCATTGACGCGCTTCGAGTGCCTCGCCAATCGCCGTTTCGATCCGTGCTTCTTCGCCCTTGTAGCCGAGATGGTCAAGCAACATGCCGACCGTCAGAAACGCCGCGAACGGATTGGCGAGATCTTTGCCCGCGAGAGGTGGTGCCGAGCCGTGCACAGGCTCGAACATCGCCACGCGGCCTGGGACGGACGCGTGCACATTGGCGCTACCTGCCATGCCCAAGCCACCCTGAAGCGCAGCACCAAGGTCGGTCACGATGTCGCCGAAAAGGTTATTCGTGACGATCACTTTGAACGGCGTGGGATCTTGCACAAGGTAGAAGCAGAGCGCATCGACATAAACGTGCTTGCCCGCAATTCCGGGATAGCGCGTTGCAACTTCGGCGAACACGCGCTGCCAAAGTTCGTGTGCGTGCCGCATGGCGTTGGACTTGTCGGCCATGTGAACGACGTTGTGCCCGCTTGCCTTGGCGTACTCGAAAGCAGCAACGATGATGCGCTCGACACCTTTGCGCGTGTTGATGTCTTCGTTGATGGCGACTTCATCGACGGTGCCGCGCTTGAACTGGCCGCCAATGTTGACGTAGATGCCCTCTGTATTTTCACGAAAGACAACAAAGTTGACGTCTTTTGCGCACCGATCTTTGAGCGGCACAAGCCGATCGGCGAGGGCGCGCACCGGTCGAATGTTGGCGTAAAGGTCGAGACCAAAACGAAGACCGAACAGAATGTCGCGCGCGTAGTCGAGCGACGGCACACGCGGATCGCCAATCGCGCCGAGCAGCACGGCCGAGGCCTCATGTTCGATGCGATCGGCCACTTCTTTTGGATACGTTGTGCCATCGCGCAAGAAGCGATCGGCGCCGAGGTCAAGGTGCCAGAGGTCGAGATCGTAACCACGCTTGTTGCGATACCAGTCGAGCAAGCGGGTCGCTTGAAACACCACTTCAGGACCGATGCCATCACCCGCAATGAGCGCGATCAACTTGGACATGGGCAACGAGACTATCGATTCGCGAGCGCTTCGGCGACTGCTCGCGCAGATGGGACGCGCAAAACGTCTGAGTGCCTGCCCTGATACTGACCCAATGGGTCGACCAGCGCCGTGCGTACTCCCGCCGCACGGGCGCCGAGAATGTCGGTTGCAAACGTATCCCCGAGGTGAAGCGCCCGATCGGTCGTCCCGTTGCAAGCATCGAGCACCAGGCGAAAAAACGCAGGGTCCGGCTTCTCGACCCCCAGGGCACCGCTGTCGCCCAAGAAGTCGAAACAATCACGAATGCCGAGCGTGACAAAGAGCGGCTCGAGCATCCCCTCTGAATTGCTGACCAACGCCACGCGCACGCCCGTTTTCCGCAGCGCGTTCAAGGCCGCTGGCAGACCTATGGGCACCTTCGACCACAAGTTGAGACGGACGTGATCGGTCCAAATGAAATCGATCAGTGCGGGTAACGTATCGAGTGATGCCCCCGCAACGTGCAGCATCGTGCCGACCATCTCCGCCCAAGCGCGCGCACCAGGAAGGTGCTTTCGTCGCCACGAAAACGTCGTCATCGTACGCGCTTCGAGGCGACGCTTCGCTTCGGCCTCCGCGAAGGCCAATGCATCGCCATCTAAGGTTGAAACACCATGGGCGGAGACCAACGCCGCAAGACGATGATGGTCAAGAAAGACGACGACCCCGCCCGCATCAAGGCAGAGAACGTCAACGTCTCTCAGCAACTCACCAGGAATCGCGGCAATGTCGTCCAGCAAATTTACAATACCTGCGAGAGCGGCGTGAACGCGAGCCCATGCGCGTGAGCGACAGGTTCGTACACGACGTGTCCGCCGTAGGTATTGAGGCCCTTGGCAAGAACGCGATCGGCGCGCGCAGCAGCCTCGAGCCCAAGGTCGGCGATGCGCAACGCGTAACCCATCGTCGTGTTGGTGAGCGCCCACGTGCTCGTTTGCGAAACGGCACCCGGCATGTTCGGCACGCAATAGTGCACGACGCCGTCGACTTCGTACGTCGGATGATCATGCGACGTAGGACGACACGTTTCGATGCAGCCACCTTGGTCGACCGCAACGTCGACAATGACGCTGCCAGGCTGCATGCGCGAGACGAGTTCACGCGTGACAAGCCTTGGTGCCTTTGCGCCAGTGATGAGCACGGCGCCAACCACGAGATCGGCGCGCGCCACGACCTCTTCGATATTGGTCAGGTTCGAGTAGAGCGTTTCGATCGCACCACCGAACACGTCCTCGAGATAGGCCATCGTGTCCGCACGCACGTCGAGCACGGTCACTTGCGCGCCCATACCAATCGCGATCGTCGCCGCGTTGCGACCCACAACGCCGCCTCCGAGGATGACGACACGACCTCTTCGTGTGCCCGGCACACCACCAAGAAGAACGCCCTTTCCGCCACGCTCTTTCTCGAGACATGTGGCGCCGACTTGCACGGCCATACGTCCAGCGACTTCGCTCATGGGGCGAAGAAGTGGCAATGTTCCGTCATCGTTCTCGATGGTCTCATAGGCAACGCCCTTGACCTTCGCGGCAGCGAGCGCGCGCGTGAGCTCTGGCTCCGCGGCGAGATGCAGGTAGGTGTAGAGCACGAGATTTTCGCGGAAGAAGCCGTATTCGCTGGTGAGCGGCTCCTTCACCTTAACGACCATGTCGCCGCTCCATGCATCCTGGGCCGCCGGCACTATTGTAGCACCTTGAGTTACATATTCCGCGTCGCGAATGCCGCTTCCCTCGCCGGCACTCTTTTCGACGAGCACCTTGTGCCCGCGCGCGGTGAGGCTTCGCACACCCGCTGGGGTCATTCCGACGCGATACTCACGGGTCTTAATCTCTTTAGGCACACCGACGATCACGGCTCTCTCCTTCGTGCACAGCCCGCAAATGTGGGACGGCGCGGCGAGAGACTACAAGCTTCAGCACCGGCCACAAGAGAACACCGCGAGGTGACCCACCTTGACGCATTGCGCGACTGCCTCTCGCCAATCATGAGAAACGTCGGCATGCTACGGCCTGCATGTATCCTGTGTTTGCGTCGCTCCTCTTTCGATTGCCACCCCATTTGGCGCACAGTTTGGGCAGTGCCGCGATATCGATACTGGGAAAGTTACCTTTTCGAGCGCCGCTCAAACTTGATACGCCGCCAATCGAAACGATGGGCCTGCAGTTCGCTCACCCAATTGGCCTTGCGGGTGGCTTCGACAAGAATGCGCGCCTGCCACATGCGCTCGCATCGCTTGGTTTCTCGTTCGTCGAGATGGGAACCGTTACGGCGCAGCCGCAATCGGAAAATCCTCGCCCCAATCTGTTTCGTTTGCCTGCCGATCGCGCGTTGATCAACCGGCTCGGCTTTCCAAACGACGGCGCCGAGGCCGTTGTGGATCGGTATCGCAAGGCAACCCATCAGCGACCGGTCGGCGTGCCTGTTGCTTTCTCGATCGGAAAGTCGCGAGCGGTGCCGATCGAAGACGTCGATAAAGTCATCGCCGACTATCGCGCAAGTCTGCGCGCGGTAGCTCCGATTTCCGATTTCGTCGTCGTGAACGTTTCGTCGCCCAATACGAACAATTTGAGGGCGCTCCAAGATGGTGATCGCGCACGCGAATTGCTCGCCGCGTTGCGCGACGAATTGGGCGACCGCGCGCTTCCGATGTTGGTCAAGGTTGCGCCCGACATGACACACGAGACCTTCGACGTACTGCTCGATCTCATCTCCGAGTTCAAACTCGCGGGTGTCGTAGCGTCCAACACTACGGTGTCGCGAGCGAGCGTGATTCACACGCCGAAAGATGTGGTCGACGCCATCGGCCAAGGAGGTCTGAGCGGCCCGCCGCTCAAAGCGAAGGCCCTCCAGTTCGTCAAGTGGGCGCGCGCGTGCCTTGGCCCGAAGCCAACGATCATCGGCGTAGGCGGCATCGAAACGAAGGACGATGTTGCGCGTTTCCTCGATGCGGGTGCGAACCTGATTCAGATCTATACAAGTTTCATTTACGGGGGCCCTTCCCTGCCCAAGCGCCTCGCAAGAGAGTGGTCGCAGGCAAAGCAGACGTGAGCCCTTTTCGCCTGAAGCCTGTTGTGGCACACAGTCTTATGCGCTGTATTCGAGCTCTTTTCGCGATGTCGCTGCTGGTCGCCTCCGCGGCGAGTTGCACGACGACCGTCGGCTTTTTCTGCTCGAAAGTATACGACTGCGAGGGCGTTGCGAGCGACCAGTGCGAGGGCCAAGAGCGAACATTACTCACGCAATCGACCGACGAATGCCGTGGTCTACAAGACAGCGTGATCAGCTGTTGGTCGACCAACTCGACGTGCCAAGATAAGAAACTTTATTTACTACCGAACAAATGCGCGAAAGAGCTCGAAGCCGCGCGCAAAGCAAGTTGTCCTGAGATCACGAATCCGCTGCCTACAAAATGACGAGAAGCCCCGGAGCACTTGCCCCGAGGTCTTTCGTCAAGTCGGTGAACGACTATGGGCAGTATGCGAAGAAGCCGTCGTCGGGCGTAACGTCCGACGTGCCGCCAGGCAGACCGATGGGTGTGCTGTCACACGTGCGCGCGTTCCAATTGGGGAAGGTGCCGGCCGCAAGGTCGATGACCGCCCGCTTGACAAAGTTGGCGCCTCCGCGGGGAAAGCTGCTGCCGGTGCCGAAGTCGGCTCCTTCGGTTCCGCCCATCAGGGTGAGGACCGTTGGGTTGCCCACGATGTTGCGCGGAACCACGACGTAGAAGCGGTTGGCCGCCACGTTGTCGAATACCGCGCCGCTGACTGCCGTCCACGCCGTGCCGTTCCACTGAACGACGCCGCGGCTCGCGTTGTTGCCATTGGTCCATACGACATACTTGACGGTGCCAAATCCGTGCGCCGCGCTTGAAGCGAGGCCCGTTCCGCCCGAAGGCAGTGAGATGGTCGGAAAGCCCGTCCCGCCCACAGCGGTGGGGTACGGCGCGGCACCAGAAAGATAGAAGTAGCCGTACTCGTTTGCCGCATTCCACGCGTCGTCAACGTCGGCACCTGCGGGTGTCGACGCGATGCCGAGATAGAGATTCGCGGAATCGAAGGCCAAGCGCCCGTTGACGGCGTCGCCCGAGACACCGTCGGCCCACTGATTCTGCGCGACGACGAATTCGCCTGCTGCACCACCGCCTGCGGAGCTCGTGATGGATCGCGAGTACGTTCCGATGCCCGTTGCCGCGTACGTTGCGGTCGCGTCGTCCATGCCGGCCTTGCACGCACGAATGAAGACGGTTCCGTCCATGGTCGCCCAAGAGCGCAATTCCGGATCCGCGTTTGAACCCGCAACGCGCGTATTGAGACAGTAGTAGCTCGCGCCCGCGACCGGAACGGTGCAGCCTGCAGGCGGCGACGTAACTTGCGAGAAGCACATCACGAGCGAAGTGTCCTGCGTGCGACCGGCATTCGGCGTGACCGTTATGTCGGCGTTTAGCTTGATATCGCGACGCTTGTTGCCATTGGCGGCCACGTCCGTATTGGCAATGGTGTTGAGTGGCGAGACTGTGTAGGCGTACGACGCCGAATGCTCGGTCGACACGTTGATACTGAGCCCTTCGGAACAGGCAACCGCCCTGACAGTCAACGTACCTGACGTTGGGTTCGGCGAGACGAGCAGCGAAGGCGAGCCGCCCGCGGTGTTAATTGCGGCGCCGTTGAGGCAGCTCAGCGTTGCGCCCGAGAACGAACCGCATGACGGAGCCGTTCCGTCCGTAGTGTAGCAGATGCCGACGCCAGCCGTTGCCGCACCAGTTTCGGTTGTCGTACTCGCAATCGTGACGTCGAAGTAGTCGTGGTACTTACCGGCCGCGTTCTTGTTCGGGACGGCGAATGTACCTCGCGTTCCGAGGACGAACGTTGGCTGCGCAACCGCCGCGGTCGTGTACGTGACCGTGGCAATATCCGAATCGCTAAAGCCACTTGCGCACCCACGCACTTTGACGACGCGTGGAACGCTTGTGACGTTCAGGGAAGTCGGTGATACACCGCAAACCGGATCGGTCGCCGTCGCGGCACCGTCAGTGAGTGCGTAGCTTGCGTAGGTTGGTGTGCCGGTTATTTGAATCGCATTGGCGCCAAGAACGCCGGGGTTGTTACCGGCGATGTTGTTCTGGAAGTTATTGCCGAATGGAAGTGTGGGCGCCGCGGGCAAGACTGGCGTGAAAACCTTGAAGGTGTACGTGGCGGTCGCAATCGGCGATTGCGGGTAGCCAGTCCGGCACGTGCGGGCTTTGACGACGCGTGGGTTGCCGCCAAAGTTGCTCGATTCGGTGACGCCTGCCTCAGCCGACAAGTCGAGCGACGTGCCCGTTGCGCAGACGTTGCTGCTTGCGCCGCATTCTGGATCGCTACCGTTGTCGGTCCAGCAGACGAAGTTGTTCGCGATGTCGCTACGTGAAAAGTACACCCTTGGTTGCTTGACGCTTCCGGCGGGTGCGGTACCCCCGGGAGTGTCTGGCGAACGCACCGTGTCGAGCGCAGAGGCATACGTGCCAGACGCTGGAGAGATCGTGGGTGCCGTCAGCTGTCCTGGCGCCGAGTAGGTGATCGTTGTCACCGGCGAGTCTGCGTAGTCGGCGCGACAGTAAATCGCCTTGATGGTCGAGCCGGCGGCCGTATGGTTGATCGTGACGTTCGCAACACCGCCGCCAACCGTCCCAAGAATGGTCGGCGCCGTCGCGGGGTCTCCGCATGTTGCCGGTACAGTGGGATCGGTTCCGTTAGTTGTGTAATACACACTTCCGTTCGCGAGGGTGTCTTGAACATTCTCGGGCGTCTTCCACATCTGAAGAGCGACCGCCAAAACCGAACTTAGCGGTTGCGCCGTGCCACTCGCAGGTGACGCGCCACCCGCATTCGTGAAACTCCAAGTGCCCGTGATGAGATCGGAGTCTTCTGCGCCGGGTTTGCATACGATCGTTCGAAACACACGGTTCGACGAATTGCCGGTGATGCCACCGCCAAAAGGAGCGCCGCCTGCGAATGGAAACACGTTGCCTGTCGCGCATCCGGTCTTGCTTGCTGAACACGATGGGATTGTTTGCGCGCCCACAACTGGACTTGCGCTGACGCAAATTTCGCCCGCCCCCACTGCGCCTAGGGTTGTTTGCTTGAAGGGTTGCGCAGCATCGCTTGGGTACATCGGATCGCCACCGCTGGTGTTGATCGAATTGGTCACGACACCAAACGCGCGCCCGCCGACACTACCCACAAGGTCCATCACGGGTGGGCCCATCTTCGTCTTGAGATCCGTACTGAGAACGGCGCTCAAATTGTAACCCACCTTGCACGAACGCAACTTGTAGAAGGCGCTGCGACGCTGCCCGGTGGTGGTAACAGTGGCGTCGATTGCCTTCGCAAGGTTCCAAGGAAACGAACCGGCAGCAACAGAAAGCGTTCCGCTTCCTTGAGCGCACGTGCCGGCGACCGCAACGCCCGGATCGTTCGGCGTGCTGCCATCTGTGCTCATCGTGTAGAGAAGCACCGCATCGGGTGTTGTGACGTTCGCAAAGACCGTCGTGTCATAGGCAATCGTGCCGCTCGTCGTCACCGTCGGAAGTGAGGCACGGAATGTGTAGTCTGCAGACGTTATCGTCGAGTTCGTGCTGCCCGCCTTACAGGCAATCGCCTTGACGGTCTTGTTTCCATCGAAAACAGGCGGCGTCGTTGTGATGTATCGCGCCGAAGTGCCGTTGCACATCTGCGCAATTGGCAGCGTCGCATCGCACGAGGGAATGTTGCCATCGATCGTGTAGCAAATTGTCGCGTCGACGGGTGATGTCGTCATCGTAATCGACTGCGATGCCGCGTACTCGCCTGCGGCCGGTGAGAACGAAGGCGCGCCGATCGTCCCAGCGAGATTGCTGATCTTATACGTCGCCTTCGCCTCGAGCGAATCTGACTTGTTGCTGACCTTCGCGATGGCAATGACGGTCGTGTCAACGCTCACGACGAACGGCTTCGTGTAGACCGTGGCGAAGGGCGCTACGGGGAAGCTACCGTTCGTCGTAAAGAGCAGTGTCGCATTGGTCTCTGTCGTGCCGATGCTGACTTCTTGCGTCGAAGCGTACGTGCCGCTCGCAGGCGTGATCGTCGGCGTTGCCGCGCGCGGAGGCGGCGCTTCGATGGTGTACGTTGCAGAGTTGACGACCGATGGCTCGTAACCAGGGGCGATCGCAATTGCCCGAATGGTTGTCGTTGCACTTACGCTTATCGGCGCGCCGTATTGCTGCGAAGACTGGCTCGGCGTGTTTTCATCGAGCGTGTAGTAGATGGCCGCGCCGGTAGTCGCGCTCGCGAGCGAAACGGATTGTGCCGTCGTGTATGTATTGCCAGGCACGCTGAAGGTGGGCGTTGCGGTGCTCTGCTTCACATTTCCGTCACCGGTGGGGACGACGGCAGCTGCGTCTCCTGCATCGGCGAGCAAAACGCCACCATCGCTACAGGCGGTGCTGGTCACTATTAGAACAGCAAAGAACGTGGGTACTCGCCACCGAAACGGCACACTTCGCGTCATCGTCATCCTCCCAAGTTACCCGCCGAACCTCGAACGACTCCTTCAAGAAGGGTATCGCTTTCCACGCATCAAACACCACAAAATCGAGGTCGGGAATTCGTAACTTGTCGTATCTAGTTTCACACGACCGCAAAAAACCCAATACACCGTGAGCGAGAACGCATCGTCGATCGACGAGCGCGCAAGACGCGGAAAGAGCGCCACACCGAACAAGGCAACCAAACTGACAATTGCAACTCCTGACGATCCAAGTGCTTGACCGTACAAATTCTTGACGAAAGCACGCGGCAAGTTCGCACCATGAAGCGCACCCGCCGCGACCGCGAGACCACCGACAGAGAGCGCATACGGATCGGCGAGCAAACTCAGTCCGCCGCGCAGTTCTCCGTCGCTCGCGATCGGAAGTCCACGCATTGCAAGACCGACTGCGGCGCCCATCACGAAAAGAGCGAGCGCTGCGAACGAGGCGAACGAAACGTCCCAGTACGCGCGCCAGAGCGGAGACGGGTGCTTGCTCCGAAATTCGATCGAAGAGGCGTCAGAGAACAGCCGTCGGCAACCCATGCTAAAGGCACTCGAAACTTATTGGGCAGGTGTAGCCGAGGAGGACGGGATGCGATCATATGCTGGCTTTGGTGCGGTTGTGGTGTGCACAATCGCAGCCGCGTGCTCGAGTGGAACCACGCGTTTTGCACCACCCGACGGAGGCGCGAGCGACGCCGCAACCCTACGCGACGCCGGCCAAACTCTTGGCGACGGGGCAGGCCCACAGTCGGGTTATTGCTCAGGTGATCTGCGATCGATCGTCGACGCCAATGGGGCCATCATCGAAACGTGCCCCAACGACCAGGGCTGCGCGAATGGTCAATGCGTCGCGGCCTGTGACGCCGCAACGGCGAGCAAAGGTAACATCGGTTGCACCTTTGTGACGTCGACGCCGTCGTTCTATCCTGCCATCAAGCCACCCTGTTACGCGGTGTTCATCGCCAACGCGTGGACGCGCGACGCAAACCTCACCGTGAGTCGAGGCGGCGCTTCGTACGACGTCACAAAGTTTGGTCGCATCGCAGACACCACCAACGTGAAGTTGTGGCAACCCGTTCCCACCACAGGTCTGCCACCAGGCAAAGTTGCGGTGTTGTTCATGTCGCACGATCCAGCATCGAAGCATCCCGTCGGCGCCGATCTGACGTGTCCGTTTGCGCCTGCAGTCACTGCATCGACGGCCGTGCATTCTGGTGGCGCGGCGGCGACTGGCAAGGGCACCGCGTTCACGATTCGAAGCGACTTCCCAGTCAGCGCTTATGACATTCTGCCCTTCGGCGGGGCTGAATCGTATCTACCCAGCGCGCAGCTGCTGATGCCGGTTTCAGCACTCGGTACGAACTTCGTCGTCGCGCAACCGCCCGCTTCAAACAACGGCGCATCGGGTGCGCAAGAGGCCCACTGGCTTCAGATCATCGCGGCAAGCGACAACACCGAAGTCTCGATCGTACCCGTGGCGCCGCTCCCTTCGGGCACCGGCGTCAGTGCCGCGCCAGCCAACATGGTGTCAAAGTATGTCCTCAGCGCCGGCGAGTTTATCCAGTGGCAAAACACCACAGACATCAGTGGCAGCGTGGTGAGTTCAACCCTACCCATCGCCGTCGCCGGTGGCCAAACGTACCTGCATTGGGACACCAAAACGTCCAACACAGGCGCAGGCGAATCAGCGCATCAACTGGTCATGCCGGTTTCGGCACTTGGCAGCGAGTACGCTATCGCGCCCATCAAATCGCGCCTCACATCGGGCGAAGAAAGCATGAGCTACCGCATCGTCGGCGCCGTCGACGGCACGACGCTCACCTTCGATCCGCCGATCAATGGCGCTCCTACGCAAACCCTAAGAGGCAACGTCGGGCTCTTCGAAACCACGGGCGCATTTACCGTCAAGAGTCAGGACGATCAACATCCTTTCCTAATTGCCCAACTCCTCAGCGGAGCGGTGAGCTCCGAGGGAGACGAGGAATACGTCAACGTCATTCCTCCCGCGCAATTTCTCAACCACTACGTCTTCTTTACCGATCCTTCGTACTCGAACACGACGCTCTCCATCGTGCGTGTCAAAGGAAAGAACGGCTTCGCTGACGTTGAGATCGGCTGTTCTGGTCCTGTCACGGGATGGAAATCGGCTGGAGGAAGTTACGAATACACGACTACGCAGCTCGTGAGCGCGGGCAAAGGCGTGGGCTCTTGCGCAAACGGTCCACAGACCGCAAAGAGCGACGCTCCCTTTGGCATCGTCGTGTGGGGGACGTCGCGCTACGCATCCTATGGCTACCCGGCCGGAGGCAACGCAGCAGGGATCAACCAGGTCGTCGTGCCTGCTGCACCCCGGTAATTAGTCAATTATATTGACGTCACTGACGTCCGGTTCTCTAGCGCCCAGGTGGCGGCGGGTTGCAGTACGTCATCATGGCGTGCCACTTACCATCTTTGCACTCGTAGCCGTTGAGACCACACCCCTCTTTTTGTTGGCACTTCTTTCCACTCCACGAGCAGGCCGTGCCGGGTTCAATTTTCTCTGGGCAGCGCCCAACGCACCCCTGACTCGCAACTGCAATTGCGCCGGCTGAAACCGTAAGGACGAACGCTTGGCGCAATCGGGCAATCATTTGTGACAATCCTACGCGATCAAACGCACCTTCGTTCGATCGCGTCGAATGCGGACCACCCCGTGTGCAACAGAGCCGCTCGCACGCATCGATGAAGACTACGGGGCCTTATGCAACTCACGACAATCGGAACACTCGTTTTGTTCAGCACGC
>JAHFDZ010000004.1:35191-65451 GCA_023248745.1 Myxococcales bacterium
CCGAATAAGAGCAGTAACAAAAAGTCGAACAAAGACGCTGGTTCGTCCAAAATCGACGCCGCGTCTCCAGTGCGCGACGCCGAGCCCATCGACAGCGCTCCGCCCCCTCCACAAAACAATGATGCACTCTGCATCAATGGGTTACCCGACCAGTGCAACGGCTGTTGCTCAGACAACCATGCATCCGGGTACTTCACGTATGTTGAGTCGCTGCTCGGGTGCCTTTGCCAACCCAGCGTTTGCGCGTCCAGTTGCGCAACGACGCTTTGCAATGCAAACCCACAGGGGCCCGACAGCGTGTGCGACGCTTGCTTTAGCAACAGAGGGCAAACGGATTGCGCAGCACCCGTTCAAGCGGCCTGCGCAGCCGACCAGGACTGCGTGAGCATGGTGACCTGCTGGAACAGCTGTCCCTTCTAATCCACGAGCCGGGTTTTAGCCCGAAGGCTCTCGTGATACGTCGGCACGATGCCTGATTTTTTCAACGTCGCGCGCCACCTCACGTCCGAAGAACGCGCCGTTCGCGACAACGTTCGCGCCTTCGTCGATGCGCGCGTGTTGCCGATCATCGCAGACCATTTCGAGCACGGCACATTCCCGACCGAACTCGTCAAAGAAATTGCCGATATCGGCCTCTTGGGTTGCAACCTCCAAGGCTACGGCTGCGCAGGCCTTAGCGAGACGGGCTACGGCATCGCGATGCAAGAGCTCGAACGCGGCGATTCGGGCATTCGCAGCTTCGCGAGCGTGCAGGGCAGCTTGGTTATGTATCCAATCCACGCGTTTGGATCAGAGGAACAAAAGACCAAGTATTTACCGGAGATGGCAAAAGGTAACATCATTGGTTGCTTTGGCCTCACGGAGCCTGACTACGGCTCCAATCCGAGTGGCATGCGAACGGTCGCAATCGACGACGGCGACGCGTGGGTGCTAAGCGGCACGAAACGCTGGATTACCAATGGGAACCTTGCCCAAGTCGCGCTCGTGTGGGCAAAGGTTGGCGGCGTCGACGGCGATGTGCGAGGCTTTCTGGTTCCAACAAGCGCGCGTGGTTTCGAAGCGCGCCTCATTCACAAAAAGATGAGCCTGCGCGCAAGCGTAACGAGCGAGCTCATTCTCGAAGACGTGCGCATTGCCAAAGATGCGATTTTGCCCAACGTTAGAGGCATGAAGGGGCCCTTGTCGTGCCTCACTTCCGCGCGCTTTGGCATTAGCTGGGGCGTCATCGGCGCCATGCAGGCCTGCTTCGATTGCGCTGTCGACTACGCAAAACATCGCGTGCAGTTTGCAGGTAAACCCATCGCCTCGCACCAACTCGTGCAGGCAAAATTTGCCGAGATGCTGACGCAAATCACCAACGCGCAACTGCTCGCTCTCGAGGTCACCCGCACCAAGGATGAAGGCAAGCTGACGCCCGCGCACGTGAGCATGGTGAAGCGTCACAACGTGCGCGCCGCGCTCGAAATCGCGCGCACATGCCGGGATATCTTGGGCGGCAACGGGATCACGCTCGAGTACCCCGTCATGCGGCACCTGTGCAACCTCGAGACGGTCTACACCTACGAGGGCACCCACGACATTCATACCCTCGTCCTCGGGCAACACGTCACTGGCATCGCCGCGTACGAGTAGAAGCACCTTTCTCTTTTTTCTGGTCACTTCCGCAAAACGGGACTTGCGCGCAGACCGCGATCACCATTATTTCGCGATTCCAATGTCGAAAAGACTCGCACTTTCTCTCGTTGCCTCTGGTGTGTTCGCCCTTGTTGCTTGTGGCGGCAACCCTGCATCGACCTATTGCAGCAATAAGGCCACATGCGACGGCACGAAAGCTGACGAGTGCGTCACGGCAGCGGGTTATGCCTCGCTGACAGCCACTTGCCAGCGAGATGCCGACATCTACTACGATTGTCTCAACAGCTACGCCACCTGCTCCAACAAGACCTTTGGTGCATCGCGCTGCGACTCGCTCCAAGCGCTGATCATTTCTTGTAAGGAAAAAGCCGCTGCGGATGCCGGAACGGCAAGCCAAACGGACGCCGCAAAGTAACCGTCTTTTTGCCCCGGCTCGCGGATCAGCCAAGGTACGTTTCGTCGAGCGCGTTCGCTTGTCGCAAAGCCTCGTACAGCGCAATCGATACGGCATTGGCAAGGTTGAGCGATCGCACAGCGCCGAGCGTCGGAATCGCGACCGAACGATCGGAAAATCGCGCGAGCAATTCCTCGGACAGACCCACGCTCTCTCGCCCAAACACGAGCGCGTCCCCTTTTTCGTACCCTGCGTTGACATAATTCCGCGACGAAACAGCACTAAAGAGGTGCAATTTTCCGCCAGGCGACTCGCTTGCGAACGCGCGCAGGAAATGCTCAAAATCGGCGTGCCTTCGCACATCGACAAGGTGCCAATAGTCGACCCCTGCGCGGCGTACCGCCTGCTCATCGATGCGAAATCCAAGCGTACCCACGAGATGCAACGGCGACGCCGTCGCTGCACACAGCCGCGCGATGTTTCCGGTGTTCGGCGGAATCTCAGGCTCGACAAGCACCACGTGATACGGCGGCGCGAGGGGCGCCGAACGCAGTCTCGGAGTCTCGTTGGTGGAGCGCGGCATAAACCGCGTTTGCCCTGACAACCAACGGGCCGCAAGTCTACCTCTTCGCGAAAGACGCACAGCCGGAAGTGCTTACCTCCTTTTCTCACGGCGCAGAGTGCCGCGCAGTCTGTAGCATCGCTCGGGTGCGCCAGCGTGCGATCCCTCTCGTTGTCACCCTCGCAGTGGCGGCCTGTCTTCCCGAACCCATGAGCCCGTTCGGTGTTTCAGACGATTCGCCACAAGCACCTTCCGCGACGCCGCCAGCTGCACGAGTGGCACCGAGGGCGAAGAAGGTTCTGTCAGCGTTGGCTTCAATCGGATCCAAGGTTGCCAATCGTTTCGCGGCCGAAGGTCATTCGTACAGGCGATTTACCATTGAGGTTTGGGCCAACGCTGCAGCGCGTAATGCGGCCGCCGCCGGAACCGAAGCAGCGGTTGGCAGTGAACTCGTCGCCGCGCACTTTGAGAGCGAAGCGGACCCAGTGCTCTACCTGACCATGCGCAAAGAAACGCTAGACGGCGGCACCGCTTGGGTTTTTGGCGCGTACGATGGCAAGCGCGACTCGCTCGAGTTCGATGCGAGACCGTGCGCTTCGTGCCACGCGATGGCTCGATTTGACGGTCGTTTCACCCCAATCAAATGACACATTAATAGTTACACTTTAATCACGCGTAGCGCAGCCTCTGCGGCAGAGCGCTCTGCTTGACGTTTTGATCGACCCGTCCCGCGCGCCACTTCTTCGTCGCCCACGAGTACAACCGCCTCAAACGTGGGCTCGTGTTGCGAGCCCGAAGTGCCTACGTGACGATACGTTGGCGTTGGCTTTCCTTGGCTCTGCACGAACTCTTGCAGGTCGCTCTTCGGATCGAGACTCGCGATCTGATCGGCATTGGCAACCCTCTCACCCACGAGCGCGCCCACAAAGAGGCGTGCGCTCGGCAAGCCGCCCGCGTCGTAGATCGCTGCCGCGAGGGCTTCGACGAGATCGGCAAGCACGTTCGTCTGCTCGCGATCGCGACTCGATAGCGCCCCCCGGCCGACCGCGAGACAGTCGCCTAGATTCTGCGCACGTGCCCATTCGGCGAGCGCGTTTCCGTTGACGAGCGAGGCGCGCATGCGCGTGAGCGTTCCTTCATCAGCATCGGGGTAAGCCGTGACCAACTGCTCACTCACGCAGAGTTCGAGCACAGCGTCGCCAAGAAATTCGAGCCGCTGGTTGTCGCGCACACGCGCTTCGTTCGAGTAGCTGGGATGCGTGAGAGCCTCTTCGAAGCGAGGAATTTCGAGCTGGCCCACGATCGTGCGCAACTTGTCGGCGAGGGCGCTGCGTGCTGCGAGGAGCGACTCGTCTTGCAAAAATTCGCGTTTGCTCATTGTAATCCTAGGCGATCACAAATGTCGGCGAGCTCAAGGTCGAGCGCCGTGATCCCGCCCGCATCATGGGTGGACCAGCGCGCAGTTGCGTAGCCCCAACCGAGTGTGAGATCGGGATGGTGATCGTGCTTCTCGGCCGCCAGGCCCACACGCACTGTAAACGCGAGTGCAGCCGAAAAGTCAGGAAAGGTAAAGCGCTTGACGATCGCCACATCGCCTTCGCGCGTCCAACCCGCATGCGCAAAAAACCACTGATCCACGCGTGTTCGTTCGAGTAAGGTTGGCCTCGGCATCAGTTCATTCTAAGCGCGCTGGGGCTTTTCGCGCAGTACCTACCTCTCGGTCGACATTCAGATATCCTCTGCGCCTATGGGCCTTGTTGCCTGCCCCTTTTGTCGCGAACTTTTCAGCCCCAAAGAGCGCGACACGTGCCCTGTTTGCGGCATGAAACTCGAGTCGCTTGGCAAGCTTCCGCTTTCTCACGATGCGGTGAGCGATGGAGCCGCCGTTACCTCCGCCGAAATGGAACGTTTGCCGTTTCATTTTGCGGGCAAGGGCCGGGGGCTCCTCATCCTCCTTGCCATCGTCGGGCTTGCGCTCTTTCTCTCACCGTGGATTCACAGAACGCTTCCAGAGGATTCGATTCTGACAGGTCCAGGCGTTTCGGATCGACTCGGGTGGACGTGGGCTTGCGGCGTTGCGTGGTTCTTGCTGATTCCGTTTTCGCTAAGTCGACGAACGATTCATCACATGCAAACCGCACGCGTCGCGGTCGCGTTTCTTGCTGCGATTCCGGGCGTTACTGCGGCAGCTTTGTTTGCGAATCCTCCGAGACCGCAGCGACTGCCCATGGGCCTTGCGTTGCCGCTGAAGTTCACCTGGTGTTGGCCGTTGTACGCGACACTTGTAACTTCGATAGTTGCAATTATCGTCGCAGCAACGTTTGGTGGGCGACGCACTACGACGACTGTGGTGAAGCCGGCGGCGACGAAGACACCTGAGAAGCACGCGCTGCACTAACACTGCCAAGTGCGATCACCAAAACCCCCGAGAGTACCATCGCTCCACCGATTAAGAGACGCGACCCTATCTTGTCGTGCATGAAGACAACACCGAGCAACGTCGCCAACAGCGGTGTCGCCAACAAATACGGGGATACGCGCGCAACCGGATGGCGCTGCGTGAGCACGTAAAACAAGCCGTGTCCCACAAGAGAAGCCATCACGGCCGCGTACCCAACGCCCAACCATCCGACCCAGCTTGCACTCCTTACAGCGGCGCCCGTATCGCCCTCGAGAACGAGGCTCGCAACAAGCAACGGCAAGACGCCAAAGATGGCGGTCCATCCCTGCTGACTCACAACGGTCATGCCGCGTAAACCTCGCATCAACACAGTGCCCGTCGCGAGAAAGAACGCGGAGATCAACATGAGCACCAACGCGGTTGGACTTGCGAGCGCCGCAGGATCAAATCCAAGAACGAGCACACCGACAAAGCTCAGTCCGATCGCCGCACCCGTTCGCCAATGAAAGCGCTCGCCTCGCACCCACCACGCGAGCACGACGGCCATTGGCACGTGACTTTGCATCAGAATGGAGGGTGACGCGAGCGTCTTCGAGAGCTTGAGCGACCAAAAGCTAAGACCGAAGTGCAGCACGCCATTCGAGATCGCCACGGCAAACATGCGAGGCCACTGCCCTTCTGGGGGCCTTTTGACAAACTTCCCGAGCAACGCAGCAAGAAGAGCGAGTCGAAGTGCAGTAAAAAGCAACGGAGGGAACTCGCGCAGCGCGAGCTTCGAAACAAGGAAATTGCCTGCCCAAGCCAAGCATATGACCGTCACAAGCGCGAAATCGCGACCAGACATTCGTGACGACGGTTGCGCGACCATGGCTCACAGTAAGCCGCATTGAGAAGACATGGTACTGACCACTCGCGTGAGCGCTCACGTACCAATATCGCGCGAGGTCGTTCACTCTTCGGGGATAGGCTGGGTGCCACGCACAACCATCGGTGGCTCGACCTTTGGTGGGTCAATTTCGGTGACGAGCGTATCGTTCACTCGCTTGACGTTTGAGCTGCGCTGCGCGTCGATGAATGTCTTGCTAGCGAGCTCAAAGCGTTGACGCCACAACGTTTGACGAATTTCTTCAGTGGCAGCATCGAGCGAGACTTGCGTCGCGACGACCGTACCTCGACGCCAGATGACTGCGAAGTGATCGCCTTCGGAAATTGGCGTTGCCACGAGTTCACCATCTTTGACACCACGCGCAGCTTCGACGACGGCTCTGTCGACCTGCACGTGAACAAAACTCGACGCCCCATCCGGCGCCACAAACCCGAGACTGCCCGCACGAAGATGCGTCGCTTTGTCGAGACTTTCGTCTCGCGCAAGCTTCGTAAATGCCTCGAGTGTGAGCTTCTTCTTGAGACGCGCAATTGCATCGACAGCCACTTGCTTGTTCGGAAGCAAAATGCGAAAGAGCGCCAATTTCTCGGGCGAAGAAAATTGATCAGCGTGACTTACATAATACGCACGAACGTCGTCGACGCTGATGTTCGACGGCGGTCCAAGTTGGCGCTCGACGTCGCGGAGAACACCGCGCGACAGGGCTCGCTCAATGCGAAATCGCGTGAGAGGATCGCTCTCTACGCCTTTGCTCTCATTTGCCAATAGAGCGTCGCGTACGAGCACGTGTTCAATGTAGCCATGCACCGCTCGCTCTGCGTTTTCGCCATAGCGAGTTCGTTCAAGCGAGTGCATCGTCGCGATCTTTGCACTCACAACGCTTGCTCCAATGGGCGTGTCACCGACCCGCGCAACCACGCCGTCGACGCCACTCGCCATGCTGACGCTTGCGACACTCAAGAACGCAAGCGTACGACCCACGGCTGGTGCGCGCATCACGAGGGCTTTCGTCCACGCTTCGGTGCGGCGACGATACCTGCGTCGCGCAAGAGTTCATCGCTTGCTCCGAGGAACCGATAGGCCTCCAGCTGAAAGTGGTAGGCCTTGTGCAAACGCGAAAGCACTTCGGCCAACTCTTTGCTCGGCTCAAGTTGGCGCCTAGCCTTGACGACTTTGCGAAGTGACGTCAGCGTTTCGCCAAGCGCGAGCAGCTCGTTCACGTGGGCGAGAACGTCAATAGGCTTGAGCACTTTACTTCCGTGCTTACCCGACTCGAGCTCGGCGAGAAGACGCTGGCGGCGCTTTTCTGTTCGCCCATCGAGCGGCATTCGTTTGCCCGCGAGCACGTCGTTGAAAATGCGAGCGACGCGTCGTTTTTCAACGACGTCAGGACTCGCGCGGCGATTTGCAGGCTTGGATGTGGGCTTACTCTTTGAACTTTTCATTCGCGAAACTCGGCTGCCGTCTTCGTCTATTGTTTAGCCGATTCTGGGGGCTCGGGCGCGATCTTTAGCCAGCCAACGACAACGCCGTGGAGCGCGTAGACAACAGGCGTCAGCAGCACTGCGATGGCAAGTTTGATCCCGTACTCGCGGAGGATCTTTGAGAAGATCCAGTTCCACTCTTTCTGCGCTGTCCACTTCCAGAAGATCGCATTGATCGCGGTCGTGTCGACCAACTGACTCATGATCGTCGAACCCGTTGCACGTAGCCACAAGTGCTTGGACTGCGTGAGCGATTTCCAAAATTGGAAAACGTAGATGTCGAGGAACTGCCCGACCATGTACGCAACCATTGACGCAATGAACAGCTGCGAACTTCCACCAAAAATACGTGCGTATTCTTGCTCACGAAAGTACGATTCGGGATCGGTCGGAACGGCCGTCGTGATCCGCAAGACTATCCAAGCAAACGCCGCCATCGCAAAGCCGACGAACGTCAGAAATTGGGCGCCTCGACGACCGTAAAAATCGTTGACGATGTCGGTGAGCAAAAATGTAACCGGAAATGGCAACATTCCAACCGAGACCGCGCCAAGCGGCGTCGCCATCGCCTTGCCGCCGATCACGTCACCGAGCACGAGACTGGTTACAAAGATCGCGACGAGCACCACATAGAGGCGCTCTCTTGGACCCTCCCCTGCACGTGTCATGCGAGCATACGAGCACGATTTGAACGCGCCGAAAACCAGCGCGAGCGGCCTTATCGCATCTATGCCGCTGCGCGCGGAGGGCTCACTTGATGGTCAATGTTCTTACCTGCTGATCTGGCCCCTGGCTTGACCCCGTGTGAACGGGGCACGACGTAAGTGGCCGCGCCCGCCTTCGCACCCGAGCGACGCTCGAGGAGGCCGACCATAAGACACATCAATGTCGCGATGGCTTCACGCATGGGGTCAATACTGCACCCTATTTGCCCTGAAGACCATTCGCCCGTTTGGGTGACACATTGCTTGAGGGAGAGGCGAGGTTTTTTCGGAAAATCACCAGCAACGGAGCGAGTCAAGGGCATTGAAAACGCAACTGACCGACGCGAAGCACCCTGGGATATTGAGGCAGTCGCTGAGCTTTGCTCGTGTGGCGACATCGCGAAGGTTCCACGACGGCGAAGCCAGCCCAAACAGGCTTGCTTCGTCAGGGCACTCCGCGATCTTCTTTTCCTCCAACGCCCGGTACGCCTCCGCACCGGGCGTAGTTGCCGCGTACGTGGCATTGAGATTGTCGTAGCAGTTACCCACGTTTGAAGCGCACGTTGTGTTGGCCATGCAAGTCGCGATCGCTGCGGGCACTTCGGAACGGAAGCGATGCTTGCCGCACTCGAGATGTTTTACG
This sequence comes from Myxococcales bacterium, assembly GCA_023248745.1. GTDB lineage: Bacteria > Myxococcota_A > Polyangia > Polyangiales > Polyangiaceae > JAHFDX01. The sequence continues at coordinate 43,901 of JAHFDZ010000004.1, forward strand.
CACGTCTTCTCGTCTGTCTCGATCGTGAACAGGTCATCGCCGTTCTTGCAGCCGCGCCTTTGATTCGCAAAGTCGTAAATCCAATCGCCTCCAGGGCGGTGCGCGCTCTCGCAGGCCGCGACAAACTTGGGGTCTCGTCTATCTGGCTCCGCGGCAGCGTCGACAGACGCGGGGTCGTCGCTTAACCACCGCGAGCCATCGGGACTAGGAGATGCATTGTCTCCAGAGCACGCGATCAAGGCGCAAAGAGTTAAAGCGATCGGGAAGCCAATTGAAGAAGTTCTCATTTCGCCGTAGTGCCCAGGCCGAATGAAACTGTTCAACGCGATTTACAAAAAAACTTAGAGCCTCTCTTCTTCATCGCCACGCTGGCTGACATTCGGTTCGACCGGAAGCTCGAGAACAAACTTCGAGCCCTTGGCATCGGTGCTTGCAAGCCACAAATCGCCGCCGTGCTCGACAGCAATGCGACGCGCGATCGCAAGCCCTAGTCCTGTTCCGTGCGGTTTGGTCGTTACGTGAGGCTCGAAGAGGCGCGCACCGATGCTCTCGGCAATACCCGAACCATTGTCACTCACCGTGATTCGAAAGCGCTCCGCACCACAACGCTCAACTTGAATGGCAATTTGCGGCGACGGACGTTCACGCGTGGCGTCGATTGCGTTGGTGATCAAGTTGAGCAACACCTGAACGAGTTGATCGCGATCGGCCTTGACGAGCGGCATCGAAGGCGGAAGCCGAAGTTCGAACTTTGCATTGGGAGCGGCAGCCTCGTTGAGCACAAGCGCGTGCTTGGCAACCTCTGCGATGTCAACCTGGCTTAGGCTCGGGCGTGGCAGACGCGCAAATTGACTAAACTCCGTTACAATTGTTGAGATGCGATGCACCTCTGCGAGCACTGTGCTTGTCGCCTCGTCGAAGTAGCCGTCGAACGCGGGGTCTTGACGTGCACGCAACCTTCGCAAGGTCTCGACCGCGGCGCGAATCGGCGCGAGTGGGTTCTTAACTTCATGGGCGACGCGCTTTGCAACTTCACGCCACGCAGCAACGCGTGACATGAATGCGAGACGCCGGCGCGCGCTCTGCAAATCGTCAATCATTCGGTTGTATGCGACGACGAGTTCTGCCACTTCGCCGCTTCCTTGCGATGCGATGGGCTTCGCTTCGCCGAGCGCAACCTTGCGCGCTTCGCTCGCCAATTGCGAAAGCGGCCTCCCTAGACTGCGCGCGAGAATAAATGCCACGACAAGCGCAAATCCAAGCGCGATGAGCGCAGCGTAGAGAATGGTCTCGTCGAGGCGGCGCAACTGTTCGGTAAGCGCGGCCTTCGAAGTGGACACCGCGATGTTCAACTTGTTGCCACTCGCATCGGCCACGGAGCACACCGCTGTGGCTTGCGTCGCGGACGACGGCACCCCAGTGCCGAGCACTGCAGTCACGTTAGCAGTCCTCGCAACACGCGACAGGAGCGGCTCAACTTTGCGAACACCGAGCAAAGACGCACTTCTGCTTCCATGCGCCTTGGTGCAACCCACCGCAATTGCAACTTGTTTAGGTACAATTTGAAAGGTCGGCTTTTCTTTCGGCAAACGCGCCGCAACTTCGTCGCGCGATCGCGAAAAAAGCGCACGCGGATCGGCACCGAGTACTTCGCCACGATCGGTCACAAGCATCAGTTCATCGAGATCGAATGCTTCGCGCTCGGCCGGAACAAGCGTGGCGAGTGCGACGCGTCGATCCGCAAGGTCGCCCGACTCGATTGCGATGAGCGCACGATCGGCCAACGCACCCGATTGACAGGCACCTTTCACGAGCTTTTGATCGCGTTCTGCTTGGCGCGAAATCTCGTCCGCTACGCGCGTACAAGCGCTCTTTACCTCTTCGTCGAAACGCGACGTCTCCCGTGCGCGGCGATCTTCGCGTAGCGCGGCACCAAGACCTCCGACGCATAGGACGGCCACCGCGCTAAACGCGATCACCAGCCGCGGTGCGAGACGCATTGGCTACGGCGTCCTCTGTGCTTGTCGTCTTGGCGAGTCGATTTTTGCTGAGCCCCACGCAACGCCAGTCGGCTTGTCGGCCTCGACGCGAAAATTGGCGAGGCGTCCGAATTCTGCCCTTGCATCACCGACGACACCGACACGAAAATGGCGACCGTGGGATCGCGCGGTGCGCTCACCGAGTGGAGGACGCTTTGACAGGCTTGCCGCCGTTGAGGGATCGCTTGCGGCCGCGAGGGATGCGTAAACACCGAACGGCGTATTCGCGAATGATCGGGCCACATCGAGCGCGAGGGCAAATTGCCTACTCTTGCGGCGCGTTGCAAATTCTTGCGGTGATACGGACTTGGGCGTCACTTCGTGACCTGGTGTCCCGATGAGTGCAGAGAGCGTCTTGGCAACCTCGATGAGCCAAGGGCAGTCATCGACCACGATGAGGTCGCAGGGTGGGCCCTGCCACCTTTCGCTGCCACTTTCGGTCCACGCCGAACCAAGCTTCAAGTGCGCCATTGACGCATAGGAGATCGCGTCGGTGAGCGCTTGTGCGGCGCCAGGCGTATCCCAGCTTCCCGCCTCCTTGCCTGTTGCGAGCAGCACCCAGCCAAGCGCTCCTGCGTCCACAAGTTTTGATCCCTTGCGCGCTTCATAGAGGCCCGTGCCAAGCCACCCAAGGTCGTCCTTGCCCGACTCGAATGCACGAAGCGACTCTGCCACTTCGGCGCAGCCACGAACCTTCATCTCTTCGAGAAAGGCCGGTCCCATCGCTGCGTTTGCGTTGCGTCGAAATGTGGCTTGCTCGCGCGCCAATGAAACTCGGAAAGGACCTGTACCATCTGGAAAATCAGGTCGGAATTCATGGGGAACTATCGCAACCATGGGTGATGCGAGCGCGGCCATCAATTTTTGATCGTCGACCGCTGCAAAGTCGATTTCGAGCTCAGAAACCACGCGAGGCTTACCCACGTTTGCAAGCCAACCCGAAGCCCCACGCGAGCGTGCACGCTCGACCGACGTCGCAACATCTCGTGCACGAATCGGCTTTCCCGATGCCGTTGTGAGACCTTCGCGAAGCAGCACGCGCCACTTGCCTCCGCGCTGCGCAGGCTCGTTCTCGGCAAGCGCGGACTCGTAGCCCGAAGCGCCAGGGCGATAGAGCGTATCGAACAACGCCGAACCAAAGAGCGCGGCCCCCATGTCGGAGAGCACGTGCGGATCGATCCGCGACATGGGCCACGGAACACGAAACGACAAGCGGCCTCCCGCAACACTGCGTCTTGCGGTCGCCGCCAGCGCCGACGGCGCGAATAACAACGCACTCGCCGACGCGAGCAATGCGCGACGTCCAAACTCACCGGACACGGAGCACCTCCTCTGCGGTAAGCGCTAGCACGCTCGGACGTGCGTCGACGTCCGCCGGACATGCCGCGATCGACACGACCGGATGCGGCACGTCGAGTTGCACCTTCTGCTGAACGGTTTGGCCTGAAACCACCGCAATACGAATACTTGCTGGCTCGTTTGTGGACAAGATCACCTCAGGTGACCCGTCCTGATTTAGATCGCTAAGGGCACCTGTCTCGGCACCTTCCAACTCAATGCTCGCGCCGCTTGGGTCGCGAATCGAGAGTTCGCCGCCCGCCGGACGAAAGAGAACGCGATCTCCGAACTGCGAGAGCGGCATCTCGTGAGCGGAGAGCACAAGCGGCACTTCGATTCCACGGCAATTGGTCAACACACCTGACAGTGCGTGCTCGATGGGTCGTGTATTTGCACACCAAACTGATTCGCTCGCGTGATCCACAATCATCGGAAGTCCCTCAACGGCCTTCCACGCCTTTCCGTCGAACACTGCCCCGCCGCGATCGGAATTGCCGACCCACAGACTTCCGTGACCGCCATCGCGACGAAAGAGCGCACTTACAATGGGCTCACGCAACGGCACCGCAGCACGCCGAGCAATGTCAACCCACTTTACCTTCTTGTCCCACTGCACTTGGCCCTGATTCAAATAGCCAAGACGCACTTCGTGCCGAGAAGCGATCACCAGCGTCCCTCGCCCACCGAGCTCTCCGCACGCAATGGCGAGCGGCGGATCGTTGTCGTCGAACTTATCGTAACTAAAACTGGTCAACTTCATGCGCTCGAGCGCGATTGGGGGAAGAAATTGCCTCAGCTCGACGTCGGCCTGAGAAAATGCAGCCGTTTGCGCAACGAGTGGATTCTCTTTTTCTTTCGCGCGAACCCATACGTTCGGATCAGGTACGAACACTTGAGCGGTCACACTCACCGTCCCCAGAAGCAACTGTGGCGAGAGGAAGACCGTCGGTTTGCGCGCGAGGCGAGCCGCTCCACCATCGCGAATATTTCGCGCGAAAGTACCGTCCTTGATGCGCGATTGGAGATACTCGGCAATGCGCGTTGTGAGGCCGTCTGCATTGGTTATCGGCTGATCGGTCGCGATTTTTCCTATTGCAACCTGCGAGCCTGGCGGCAACTTATCGTTAAGTTGATTGACCACTTGTGCCGCGAGCGATTCCAGCGAGGTTGCCGCATTCGCAGACCCGCAATAAGTCATCGCGAAAACGAAAATTCCACCACGCTTCACGGCGCAATGCCGCCTTCAAGCGTCCCAGGGGGCGATGGAGCTTGGCGTGCGGGGACGCTCGCGTCGCCCGAAGCCGATAGACCACCGTCAAGACTGGCATCAAGAGCGCCGCTGTCGACGCCGCCATCCGGCACTGGAACCTGCGCAACCTCGATTGGTTCTGTGCCCGTGAGAAACACCTCTTCGAACGTTTCTGTGTCGCCTTCGTAAGGGATGAGGCCCGTCTTGCGATCCACCTTGACCACCGTGAGACCGGCAGTGGGCTTCGAAAATTCACTGCGGGGCCTTCCTTCGTGTGCGGCTTTCATGAAGTTCACCCAAATCGGCAACGCGGTTGAGCCGCCCATCTCTGCACCTCCGAGCGGCTTGCCATCGTCGTAGCCAACCCAGACAACCGCAGTGATTTCGGGAGAGTATCCCGCAAACCAGGTGTCTTTCGCTTGATTGCTTGTTCCGGTTTTCCCTGCAACGGGGCGACCGAGTGCACGCGCCTTTGACCCCGTTCCGTAGTCGACGACACTCGTCAACAAACTTGTCGTTACGTAGGCTTCGGCTTCGTCAAGAACCTTGCGAGACGGCGAAGCCATGGGCAGCGCCACTTCTTTGCCATCGGGACCGACGATCTTCGTCACGATGCGCGATTCGGCATACACGCCCCCCGCAGCGAACGTCGCATAAGCGCCCGCGAGCTCAGTGGGCGTTACTTCGTAGCTTCCGAGCGCGAGCGATAAGTCGGGCTTGAGCGTAGAGGCGATGCCGAGCGATTGCGCCCATTGCACAACGTTGGCGGGCCCCACGTCGCGCAAAACGCGAACGGCAACAATGTTGACGGAATTGGCAATCGCATCACGAAGGCGAATCGCTTCGGTACCTTGCCATCCCTCGAAGTTCGTTGGCCGATAGTTGCCCTCAAACGCTTCGGGCGAAACATCGATGAGCGTTGCCGGCGTTACTCGGCGCGCGTGGAGCGCATACGAATAAACGATGGGCTTGAACGTCGATCCTGGCTGCCGGTGCGATTGCGTCGCGCGGTCGAGCCCGCCACTCACCGCTTCGTAGTTGCCGACGAGCGCAAGGATTTGCCGAGTACGAACATCGAGCGCAACGAGCGCACCTTCGGGTCCGGACTCGAGCCGAAGTGGAACCTTGGCTGCGGTTTGCACTTTGTCGGCTGACTGCGCAAGCGGCGCGAGCATGCTCACGCGAACGAGTGCACCAGTCGGTGCGTACTTGCTCGGTGTGAGCTTACCGGGGTTGTAGCGTTCATAGTCAGTTAACTTGACGGTACCAACAGCGGCTCCAATGCGCACATCGAACGTGCCCGCGTTGTCGTCCGCATCGAGAACAGCACCCGTCATGACCTTGTGATGATCGAAGTCGGGCGTGCCTGAAAATACGGGCGATGCTTCAACCACCGCCTTGCCCTTGCCCTTGGGCTTCTTCGGAGGCGCCGGAAGCTTGAGTCCCGTATTGAGCGCGTGCCGCTTGTCGTAAGCGCCAAGACCGTCGCGAAGCGCTTTGCGTGCGGCAGCCTGCATCTTGGGATCGATGCTCGTGGTGATGGTGAAGCCGCCCAACTTGGCACGCTCGGGCTCGAGTGTTGCGAGCATGCGACGTGCAAGCTCGACGACCTCGGGTGCGAGCTCGTTTACGGCAGTCTGGACGGGCGCGAGCTTCACGGGCTCGTTCATGGCGTCCTCATACTGTTGCTGATCGCGGATGAAACTCTGGTCTCGCATTTGGCCAAGCACGTACGAACGTCGCGAGAGCGCTTTTTTCAAATCGCGCCGTGGCGAATACGACTCGGGCCCTGCAACGATGCCCGCAAGGAGCGCGGCGTCTGCAATCGAAAGATCCTTGGCGGGTTTTCCGAAGTAGTCGCGCGCGGCTTCTTCGATGCCATACCGACCATGGCCGAAATAGATATGGTTCAGATACAATTCAAGGATCTCGTCTTTGGAAAGCTCTTGCTCAAGACGACGCGCAAGGAGTGCTTCGCGCGCTTTGCGGCGAAAGGTCTTTTCGGAATCGAGAAGCAGATTTTTGACAACTTGCTGCGTGATCGTCGAACCGCCTTGGCGTGTGCGGCCCGACCGAAGGTTCACCGCCATCGCGCGGACGATGCCAAGGTAGTTGAGGCCCTTGTGTTCGTAGAAGCGAGCGTCTTCCGCGGCGAGAAACGCGAGCTTCACGTGAGCCGGCAACGTTGAAATGGGAATGACCGTCCGGCGCTCCACAAACAACTCGGCGAGCAGCGTGCCGTCACGCGCAAGAACGCGCGTGACCTGAGGAGGATGATAGTTGCCGCGCAGATCGCCAATGCCGGGGAGATCGGATTCGTAGTGGCGAATCGTCAAGTAAGTTGCAATTGTGCCGCCCACCGCAAGCACCAGAGAGGCAATCGAAAGCCGCTTGGTCCACCGCCAGGCGAACGCGCGTACGCGTGCCCCTCGCGTCAGGAGCACAGGAACGCTCGGTGCGGCCGGAGGCACCGGTTTGGCCTCTGATTGGGCCTCAGCGGACAAAGTGACGGAATCAACGATCTTCACGTTCTTGGGGAGAACGCTCTTGGGACCCGATCGCATTCGCGGGTTATTTTTCGCGTCGTTTTCGTCTTCCGACACGGGCGCGAAAGTAGCACGGATATGCCAACGCGCCCCTACTCGTCCTGCTGGCGCTCGACCCTTGAAACTACGGCGTTACGCCTTCTCCCTTGCGGGTATACGATTGGCCATCGGTCCCTTCAAACGGGTGGTCGATGAGCTCTCGGCGCTTCTTAAGCTCTGTGTACTTGTAGGGGCCGTAGACACCAATGGCGTCCTTGCCAGTGCAACGACAGCGCTCTTTTGTGCCGCTGTCTTTTGCGGACTTGCGACTTTCTTCACACTTCTTTTGTGCGGCTTCAGGTGACTTTGCTGTGGGTGTAGAGGTGCCGCCCCGGCATGTGAAGTAGGCGAGCTTCGCGTTTTCGCTCACGCCTTCGCGATCGGACGACTTCGTCTTTGGAAACGGAACGTCTGCCCGCGGCCTTTTGGCCACGAAGTCGCGTTCGTGCGCGGTGTCCGATTTCGCGCGCGTGGAACGAGGAGCGGCGTTTGCGATCGTTGGAGTCACCAGGCCCGCGAGGGCCAGAGCGGCGAAGAGCGTCTTCATGCGAGCCACCGTAAACAACCTCGATTCGGTGGGCAAATCCTTCGATCGAGGTCGCTTAGGGCAGCCCGTCAGGCTTGGCGACGCTCGAGCTTTCCGACACGGCGTTTGAGGTCGGCGACGTCACCCTCAAGCGCTTTGTCTGATCGAAAGGCTTGGGTAAGGCGGTTGACCGCATCAGTGACGGCAACGAGCTCTGTTGCCAGGCGCACCTCAGATTCGGTTTGCCGCCTTGCAACCAGGTCGAGACGGTCGATGGTGACATCGAGGCGTTGATTGGTAGCGTCGAGGCGTTGATTAGTGGCGTCGATGCGCTGATTGCTAGCCTTTATTTCGTCGCGGATCTCGATCAAGATCTTGGTGCTCAGACTCGGCATGTCTTTCATTCTAGCAGCGAAAAAGCACGCGGCATGCCAGGTGGCATGGGGCCGCAATTTGCTGGCCTTTCGCGTTCTCACCCGTGTCCAGGACGGTCTTGGACCCCATTTCAGACAGGCTGGCCTACCGCAGGACCTTCATCGCCACGAACGCCAGCAACGCGCCAATGCACAAGAACGCCGCCGCAACGCCGATCAAGAGCGCAAGGCTAGGGCCCCCCGATCGCGGAACACCATGGGGCACGGTTGGCGGCGCTGAATAATAGGGCGCAGGCCTGTTCGACGGATTCATCTGAAGTGCAGGCGCCGATGACTGAGCCACGACGGGCCTCATGCTCGGGGCGTTGTGTGGTTGTGCGGCGAGCATTTGTGAGGAGGAACGCAGATGTGCTGGGAGACCTTGCTCCTGAAGAACCGTTTGGAGTGCGTTCGCAAACTCGGCCGCCGTCGCGTATCGATCCTCTGAGCGTTTCTGCAACGCCTTGCTGATGACCGCTTCGAGCATCGGTGGAAACGTCCTGCCGGGCACGCGTTGATTGAGCGGAATGGGCTGCGTCGTGACATGCAGGTGAATGAAATCCATCGGCGACTTGGCGTCGAACGGCAGCTTGCCTGTGAGCACTTCGTAGAGAATGACGGCGAGCGCGTAGATGTCGCTACCCGGCACCGGCGTCTTGCCCTGCGCCTGCTCCGGACTCATGAATTCAGGCGTTCCAAAGACCATGCCCTCTTGGGTGAGGATCACAGAGCCAGGTCGCATCTGACGCTCGCCAACCTTCGCAAGACCGAAGTCGAGCACCTTGGGGTAGTCGCGCTGCGACATCGATTGCACGAGGAAGATGTTCTCGGGCTTCAAATCGCGGTGGATGATGCCTGCACGATGCGCCTCGTCGAGAGCACCGCTCACGGCGATCAAAATCGGCAACGCACGCTCGATCGAAAACGGCCCATCGTTGCGAACCGTTTGGTTAAGATTCTTGCCGTCTAGATGTTCCATCACGATGTAGAGCGACCCATCGTCGAGCTCACCGTAGAGGAACACTTTGGTCGTGTTCGGGTGCGATAGCTGAGACATCGATCGCGCTTCGCGACGGAAGCGCGAAACCAAGTCTTTGCGGGTGTTGAGCTTGGGGTGGAGGATTTTCACCGCCACCATGCGGTTCATGTCGGGCTGCAGCGCCTTGTAGACGGAGCCCATGCCGCCCGAGCCGATCTTCTGCAAGATCTGAAATTGGCCATTCAGAATGTCACGGCCAATGAACGGATCCTGCGAGCGCATCCGCTATGGTGGTATCACTGCAGACCGCAACGCATCAACGCGCAAGCGAGAGGAGGCGACATGCTTACGCTGCTTCAGAGTCCAAAGCTGTCGAGCCTCGGGTTTGTGCACGGCTTTGGAACCCGCCAGGCCGATGTGGGTTTAGCAGCGACATCAGCACTGCGCGAAACTGCGCTGACGCAGCTAAAACAAGCCGCAAACGGCGCTATCGACTTCGCCGAGGTCGAACAAGTGCACGGAAAAGACATCGCGCGGGCCACATCTGGCGGCCGAAGCAACGTGCAAGCCGACGCGGTTTGGGTCGAGACCGCGCTCGTCGCAGGCGCCGTTCGCACCGCCGATTGTGTGCCTGTCCTGCTCGCGCACCCGCGATCCGGAGCCGTCGTGGCCGTTCACGCGGGTTGGCGCGGCCTTGTGGCGGGAGTTATCGAAGCCGCCGCGCAGGCGCTCGGAGACGGGTGCGACATCGCAGCCGCCATTGGGCCATGCATTGGACCGGGTGCGTTCGAAATTGGTCCAGACGTTGCCGAACCACTCGTCAGCAAAGTTGACGATGCGCGTGTTGTGCACAAAAAGGGAAAGTCCCTTTACGGTGACCTCCCGCTCGTCGCACAGCTCGTCTTGACACGCATCGGCGTACCCTTGTCGCGCATCGATCGACTCGACCACTGCACGTTCACCGAAGAACACCTCTTCTTTTCGCATCGACGCGATCGCACAAGCGGCCGTCAGCTGTCGTTTATCGCCCCAAACTCTCGGAGCCCCTCATGATGCACGGCGCACTCGAAGACATCACCAAGGCCGTCGGCCACACACCCATCATTAAGCTGCGCAAAATTGGCGCCGACTGTCCGGCCGAGATCTACGTGAAGTGCGAGTTTCTCAACCCCGGAGGGAGCCACAAGGATCGCCTCGCCGCAAACTTGCTCAACCGTGCCGAAGAGGGCGGTCTCAAACCAGGCGGCACGATTGTCGAAGCGACAAGCGGCAATACTGGCGCTTCGCTCGCGCTGTTGGCGGCCATCCGCGGTTACAAATGCATCTTCGTCATGCCCGACAAGATGAGCCAAGAGAAGATCGCACACTTGCGTGCGTTTGGCGCGAAGGTGGTCGTGTGCCCAACCGCCGTCGAACCCGACGATCCTCGCAGCTACTACAGCGTGTCAAAGCGTCTTGCGACCGAAACGGAAAACGTCTTCTTCGCCAATCAGTACCACAACCCCGCAAATCCTGAGGCTCATTACACCTCGAGCGCTCCTGAGATTTGGGAACAAACGCGCGGTGAGTTCGATGCGTTCGTAGCCGGCATGGGTACCGGCGGCACCATCAGCGGATGCGGCAAGTACTTTAAGGAACGCAAACCCGAAATGCAGATCGTGGGCGTCGATCCAGTGGGTTCGCTCTACTACGACTTCGTCAAGAGCGGCCGGATCACGAAGCCGTTTTCGTACAAGGTCGAAGGCATCGGCGAAGACTTTTTCCCGACCACGATGAATCTCAAGATTCTTGACGACATTGTCCGCGTCGATGACAAAGAGTGCTTTCTGACCACACGCGATCTCACACGACTCGAAGGCCTCTTTGTCGGAGGCTCAGGCGGCGCCGCCGTTGCGGGTGCGGTCAAATACGCGCGCGCTTCGGGCAAGAAGCAACGGATTCTCGTGTTCTTGTGCGACGCCGGTCACAAGTACATGTCCAAAATCTTCAACGACGAGTGGATGCGCGAAAACGGCTTTCTCGACGACGCGCCCGGCATCGGCACGGTCAGCGACATTCTCACCGCAAAGGGTTCACGCAATCTTGTCACCGTGCCGTCCGACAGCTCCGTACGAACCGCCATCGATACGCTGAAGACCCACGGCATCAGCCAAGTGCCAGTTGTCGACAGTGGCACGCTACGCGGCATCGTCGCTGAGATTCATTTGCTTAGGCACCTTATCACTGGTGTCAAAACACTCGATTCACCAGTCGGTGATCTCGTCGTGAGCGACTATGCAACGGTAACGCCCAACACGAAGATCGAACTTCTTCAGTCGGTGCTCGCCGAAACCAAGGTTGCCATGGTTGAAGACAAAGGACAGCTCATTGGAATCGTCACCAAAATCGATCTCATCGACTTCTTGGCGCAACGAAGCGGCCCGCTGTCGGTAGCCGGATGATCGACTTTGCGATCCTCGAGCAAGTGATGAACGAGTTCATTCCGTTCAATCGCTTCTGCGGCTTTCGTGTCACCCTTGTCGAAGTCGGCAAAGCGCGCATGGAAGTGCCGTTTCGTCCAGAGCTCATCGGTGATCCGAGCAGGCAAGCGCTTCACGGCGGCGTCATCAGCGCGCTCGCGGACACTTGCGGTGGCTGCGCCGTTTGGACCTCGCTCAAGGACATGCACAGCCGTGTTTCAACGATCGATCTGCGCATCGACTACCTGCGTCCCGGCAAAACCGAAACGCTCATCGCCGAGGCCGTCGTCGTTCGCTCGGGCAATCGTGTCGGCGTTTGCGACGTGCGCTTGTTTCACAACAGCGCACCCGAAGAGACCGTTGCGACGGGTAAGGGCGTCTACAATATTTCGCGCCCGAAAGACAAAGAGGCTTAGGCGCATCAATTCGGTAAGTTCAGCAACTTGACGGCATTGTTGTAGAGAATGTCGCGTCGAAGCTTCTTATTGCCTTCGGTCAGCATGAGCACCTTCGCCATGCCGATCGACTGGTGATAAAATGGCCAGTCCGAGCCCAACAAAATGCGCGACGGATCGACCTTCTCGATCATCATGCGTAGGCCACTCAACGATTGCCCCGAGATCTCGAGGTAAACGTTTGGATACTTAAGGGCGAGTAAGGCCGCTTGCTCGAACTCGAGAGCGCCCGCGTGCGCCAAAACGAACTTGGTGTTCGGGTGATTGCGAATGGGTTTTTCGTACCAACGCACTTGCGTGAGGTACTCGCCGAGCCCTGGCGCGATGCCCACCGGCCCGCAATGGATGAGGACAATGAGACCGCGATCGCCGCATCCCTTGTAGATCAAATTCACACGTGGATCGTCAGGTCGAAAGACTTGCACCGTGGGATGCAGCTTGATGCCCATCACACCGAGCGACAGCTGTTCGTCAAGCGCCTTGTCAATATGGAACGCGTAGGGATGCACCGACCCGAATGCCACAAAGCGGCCGTGCTTCTTGCTGAGTGCTGCGGCAACGGCATAGTTTTTTGAGATGACGGGGAAGTCGATCGCAAGCAACGCGCTGCGTTCGATACCAAGTTCGTCCATTTCGCGAAGCATGTTCGCGGCCGTGTGCGTTGCGCGCATGCCTCCGCGTCGAAAGGACCCCATCGTGAGGTCACGCTTGAGCGCTTCTACGTCAGGAGTCGGAATGTTCTTGTTCTGATAAATGTCAAAATCGATGGCGCAGCACGCCGGCAAGTAGTGCCGTGCCTCTGATAGCGCGTCGTAATCAACGTTGTTCGGTGCGAGGTAAGCGAGTGCGACGTGTGTGTGCATATCGATCGCAGGACCGATCGATTTGTCTGAAACGCGGAGTCGTCCCTCTTCGAACTCGAAGTAAGGCAGCGACGCGAGGTCCGCGAGGTTGCGATAGATCGTTCTCATGGCTTCGTGGTGGGCTTTGGGAGACCGTTGGGTGCTTCTGGAAGATCGCGCGCAGTAAGCGTGCCGGCTGCACCGGGAGCACGCGCGCCACCAAACACCACTTCTCCACCCGTACCCGAACCACTCGCCCGAAGGACGCCATCGGTTGCCTTTGTGAACGACGCCGCAACGATGAGTCCGTTGACCGTCACCTTCAAGCCACCCGCAACGAGATCGACCGTGCTGGGGACGGTTGCCATGACTGCCGTTCCGTCTGCCTGGTCTTCGGAGCATCCCGAAACGGGGAACGTAAAGCCGCCGCCTTCGGTCACAGGATTGATGCCGAAATCGGTGTATTCATCGGGAGACAGTGCCGCTTCAGCCGGCTTCACGCACTCGGGTTCGGGCTTCAGCCTGCACACTGGTTTTTGCGTATCGGTGCAAGGCATTGGGCACGTGAGACCCAAATTGCGGTCGCCCGAAGTAAATTGTCCAACAAATTGACCATTGGCCGGATTGACGTCGAGCCACGAATAGAGCTGCACTTGAACCTGCAGCGGCTTCTCGATTTGCAGCAAGAAGAAATACGGTCCGGTCTTGAGAACGGTCGACACCTTGTTCCCTGCGCACTTGAACTCGTACGAGAAGGGAACAATTTTTCGAACGTTGGTCTTGTTGCCTTTTGCGTCGGCGAGGCCGCTCTCAATGACGAGCGCGAGCCGAGTTCCAACGGGGAGTGGTGCGTTGGGCGAGATGAGGAATGTTGCGTCTTGATCTAAGAACTGCTCTTTGCCACCGCTGATTCTCGGATCGAATTCGCCACCGACGCCGTTGCTCAGATCGTACTGATAGTAGATACGCAGGGGTGGCGCCGAGGTCTCGTCGCCAGCATCAAGCGCGCGTAAGTCGCCTTCGTCGTCCGGCGTGAACGCCACGACCATGAGCTTCATCGTGTCGCGAACGATGGGTTCGGAAAACTCGATGCGAAGGGGCCCTGTCCTGTCGGAAAGCACCCCGTTGACTGCGCCCGCGATCGTGATTCTTGGCGGCGAGTCGAAGGTCTCGCAAGAAACGATCAGATGCAGTGACAATATCGCAAGCAGCGCAAAAAGCAGGCGTTTCATCGTAGGCCCCTTCAAAAGAACACCGTAGTGCGGCCCTGCACGAGGACGCTGCGAACTGCATTTCCGTTCTCATCTTGCAGCGCCGATCCAGGAAAGAAGACAGCCCCTTCGAGGTCAAAGATGAAGTGGTCCTTGAAGCGCCACTGAATGCGCGCATCAAGTTCGGTGCCGTAGTAGTTGCCCGGTTTGCCACCCGCAAAGTTGACGAGATCGTCTTCGATTGTTCGACCATCGCGACGCTGTTGCGACGCAATGGGATCGTTTACGCCCGACGGCGCCCAAGCCATCAGCACACCGCCGCGAAAGAGAAGGTCCTTGATCGGTCGATAGTCAAACTGAGGAAAGATCGCCGCGGCGTTCGTGAACGAGCCGCGCGTTGCAACGGACTCGACCGGAATTGTCGGCGCATTCAGGCTCTTCAGAATTTCGATCCCCGCTGCGGCTGCACGCGCCGTCTGATACGCGAGAACATGCTCGAACATCAGCAGACCAACATTGCTGTCTTCGGCGAAGCGAAACTGCGTGAGGGGTGAGCCGCTCTGCGGATCGGAATCGCCCGACGCGTAGTCGGCCTCGAGGTACGCCGTCCACTTCGGTTGATCGTATCGAACGGTCGCACGACCGCCGACTTGCAGAATCTTCTGCTCGACCACAGGGTCCTTGGTGATGACGCTAAACGCTTCGGAAATTTCGCGCGTAGAACCGAAAACGAAGGTGCCGTCTGCGCCCGCGAAGAGGTTGCCGAAACGCGACGTGAATCGTGCGCCGATGGCGTTCACCGACGTGCTGTTCCTGCTGTCCCAACGATACGCGTGAAACACGCGCGCCTCGAGGTCGCTGCCTGCGCTGTGTTTTGGCGCGAGCACCCTGATGGCGGTGACCCACTGATGCAGGTTGTCGGAAAACGAAAGCACGCTGTCGTTGACCAAGTGGTCATACGCAAGAATGAGAAAGAGCCCGTCGTCTTCGCTGACGTTTCGCTTGTCCTTCGGCTTGAAGGCTTCGAGCGGCTTGGTCGCAAAGAGAACACGATCGGCGCTATTGCCGCGATACGAAATGCCGAAACGATTCGTGCGCCCATCGCCATCGTTGAGTGTCGCGCCTGCACCTGCGGTAGCCGCCTGTCGACCAATTCGTAACAAGCCAATTGGTAATCTAACGTCGGCGTAAAGACGACGGATGAACACAGGATCGGCAGGACAAAGGCCAAGACCGTACGAGTTCGATTCGAAGATCGATCCACTCTTGTACGTGGTGCAGATGCGACTCACGTTCACTTGGCGCGTGTTCACGTTCGCTCCAGCGTCGGACTCTGGCGCTTTACCAAGCGTGCCGTTGTCGCCCCACAGAACGCTGTCGAGCAGATCGGCCGAAGCCGTCAGACGAATTTTATCCTCGTAGTCGATCGTGCCGTCGAGGCGTGCGCGATGTTCGATCCAAAACGCGTTGCGATCTGCAACGGTATTCAGACTAAGCGGCGTGATCGAAGTCGCTTGCGCGCGGTATTCGACGCCTCCGCGCACGCCGAAATTACCACCGATGTCGAGTCGCTTAGGCGGCTTCGCCGGATCCACATCCACCCATGGTTCGGGCGGACCTGCGTGGGCAACGCGATCGGCAAATGTGAAGACCAAGCTCGCCGCGAGAAGCACGGCATGAGCACCCACGCGACAACAATTAAGCCCCTGCACGGCGCTACGGTATCGCTGCGCAACCGAGCCAGCAACGAGGAATGGGCGTCTCACTACAACGATGCCTAACGGCCTCACATAATCCACGCAGCCCCCGCCAACTGCTGTAATCACCGCCCGCGAATGAACATCTCCTACGCGTGCGTGCTCGCCTCCTATGCAGTCTTGTTCATACCGAAGGCGCCGCTCGCGATAGCGCAGGCGAAACTCCCAGGGGGGTATGACAACCATCACCCGCGATCCCAACAGGACAAAGTAACGGGACTTGGTGCGCGTGCGCTCGGTGCGCACAAGAACGGCTTTGAGTCGTTTTCCCTGTTCGCAGCTGCGGTGATTGGCGCGAACTTGGCGCACGTTGATCCGGCAATGGTCAACCGCCTTGCCATTGCGCACGTCGCGTTCCGTGTGGTTTACAACGGTCTCTACTTGGCCGACTTGGCCACCATGCGCTCTATCGTTTGGAGCGCGGCCGCGGGCGCAAGCGTGTGGCTCATGGTACTTGCGATTCTCGCGTAGACGCGAGGGCGCAAAACGCCACTCACGAAGCTACGTAAGCGCAAAAAAACCGCGCTCTGACATTTTCCTTTCGCAACACGCACAAGTAGGTGCGCGCTGCACGAAAGACTAAAAGCCTTCAAGTTTGCTGATCACTTCGTTCATGATCTCACGCGTGCCGCCGCCAATCGGGTAGAGGCGCGCGTCGCGATACAGCCGTTCGACGACAGTTTCGCGCATGTAACCATAGCCGCCGAACACTTGAACGGCCTGGTCGCAAACGAACGAGCACATATCGGTTGCGGTGTTTTTGGCCATTGCGGCGAGTGATGTCACGAGCTCGCCACGCGTATGCCGCACGACGACTTCGGACGTGAGCGCGCGCGCGGCTGCGATGCGCGTTGCCATGTCGGCAAGCTTGTGGCGCGTGACCTGAAACGCAGCGAGCTTGCGACCAAACGCGGTACGTTCTCGCGCATACGCAACGGCCTCACGATGCGCGAGCGTCGCGATTGCAACGCAATTGCCGGCGAGAAAAATACGCTCTGTTGCAAAGTTGCGCATTGCGATGAAGAAGCCCTCTCCTTCATTGCCAAGTAAGTTGACGATTGGAACTTGCGACTCAGAAAAAGAGAGCTCCGCGGTATCGGATGCCCACCATCCCATCTTCTTTAGCTTACGACTCGCCGAAACCTTGGACTCGCGCCGATCGATGACAAGCATCGAGATGCCGCCATGGCCTGGGCCGCCTGTGCGCACGGCGGTCGTGATGATGTCGGCGCGTGTACCCGATGTGATGAACATTTTCGAGCCATCAACAATATAGCCACTACCGTTACGATGTGCGGTCGTCGCAAGATTCGCGACGTCACTGCCACCGCCAGGCTCGGTCACGGCAAGCGCGCTCACGAGTTCACCTCGAAGAATGGGGCCAACGTAACGTTGCTTTTGCTCCTCGGTTCCGGCCGCAAGAATCGGTGGGAGCGCGATGCCGTGGCTACCAAGACCGACGACGGTCCCCACTGACTTGCCGGCGAGAACCATCTCTTCTGCGACGACAAGCGCGTGCGTGAGATCACCGCCTGCGCCGCCATAGGCTTCGGGATAGCCCACACCGAGGACGCCGGCCTCTGCGGCGGACCGATAAAGATCGCGCGGAAACTCGCCCGCTTCTTCCCACTCAAGCGCAAACGGCGCGATGTGCTTTTCGGCGAAGCGCCGGGCTTGCGCGCGGAGAGCGGTATGGTCGTCTGTTTCAAAAAGATACGTCACGCGGCACACCTCGGCAGCGCCTCGCTTACTATCGTTTCGCGCGCATGACGATCCTCTCGATGCGCTTGAAGCCGAAAGTGAACGTTTGATTCTATTTCATCGCATCGGCGCGCTCGAGCATGCGCGCAATAAAGTTCACGAGTTCGAGTTGCTCTGAGAGCTTGGGCTTACCTTGCATCTCGACGTGCTCGATCGCTTTGGTGATGAGAAATCCCTCGGCGTGCTCTCCGAGGTCTTGCTTCAGCCACTCGGACTCGGTGGGCGGCACCACCGTGTCGCCAGCGCCATGCAGCAAGAACACAGCCGCTGTCACACCGCTCATGTGGCCGCTCGGCGACGCTGCAAGCAAGCCTTCCTTTTCAAACTCAACGACGCGCTCGTAGTCACCTTGAACGCTCTGCACACGGGCATGAAAAAGCGCTTCGACGCGCGCTCTCGTCGAAGGTGTGAGCGTCGCCGCAAGATTGCGCGCGGCATCCCAATCGCCGTTGAGCCACAGCTTGAGGGCATCGTGCGCGGCTCCCACCTCGTTTTCAGGGAAGAAGAACTTCGCGTGACCATAGACTGTCACCATGACGCCGTAGTCATGGGCTTGCGTCGGGACGATCCGATTGGGAGCAACCGCCTGACTCGTCATAAAAAAGCGTGAAACACGAACAAGATCGTGATGCGCGCCGATCGCCAACACACACCCGATGATGCCGCGAAATTCTGGGTCGCTCGCGGCTACGAGCGCAAGACCTCCCGCGAAGCTTGTTCCAACGAGACCCACTTTGGCGCCGCCGAGGCGCGCTGAAAGTGAGCGCGCCGCTGCACCAATGACCTTCGTCTCGATCTTGTCGATGCGATAGTCCGCGATCGATTGCAGCTCTGGCGTAAGCACCGCGTAGCCTGCTGCGGCGAGGGACTCCGCAAAGCGCACGAGCCTTGTCTCATCGATGCTCTTTTTGTGCACGCCGTGAAGGAGCACGAAGCCTGAACGCGGAGCTGCATCGGTAGGGACGTACATGCGCCCACGACGAGGACCATCGGGCGCGAAAACGGTTACTTCCTCGCGTGCAATCGGATGGGAAAGCGTTCGTGTGTAAGCGTTCTCGATGCCAGAAAATCGTTGAAGCAAGAGAGCCGCCCGTAGCTCGGTAGAAATCTTAGGACCGACGAAGTAGCTCAATACGACGACTGCCGTTGCGAATACCGCAAGCCGTCGAAACGTCACCCAACGAGCGAGGCGAGGAAACCGCATGGTGGGCGAGCGTATCGCAACTTTGCCTAGAACATCGCAGGCGGCCTGTCGCTCAGCGACCTTCCTGGAAGAGGTGTGGTGTTATTTGTACCGACGGGAAGAACAATGGTGAAACGCGTGCCGGCTCCCGCTTGCGATTCAACATCGATGCGCCCTCCGGCGCTTTGCACGATGCTCTGACTAATCGCAAGGCCGAGCCCAGTTCCTTCGACCTTGGTCGTAAAAAAAGGAACGAAGAGATTCTTTCGCACCTTCGGGCTGATTCCAGGGCCCGTATCGCGCACAGAAATTTCGACGTCGGTGGGGTCGGCATGCGCGAGATTTCGCTCGCTCGAAGGACCACTGGTAGACGTCGTTCTCAAAAGGCGTGCGGACGTCGTCACTGTCACGCAACCTCTACCATCCATTGCCTGAACCGCATTCTGCACGAGGTTCATCAGCACCTGCCGAAGCTTCTCTGGATCGATGCTGACACGAGGAAGATCGTCCGCAAACTCCGTCTCGATCGCGATGGCGTCGTCGGTGCGTTGACTCATCAAAATCTGAACGGTGCGCCTCACGACCGCATTGATATCAACGGGTACCGACGTGCCACTTTGCGGGCGCGCATAGTCAAGAAAGCTGCTTACAATGCGGTTGAGCCGTTCGACTTCCTCGAGAATGATGCCGACGAACTCGTGTGATGGCGCTTCGCGACTCTCGCTTAACTCTTCTTCGAGCAGTTGGGCCGCGCCTTTGATGGCGCCGAGGGGATTCTTCACTTCGTGCGCGAGTCCGGCCGCCATCGATCCAAGCGCCGCTAGGCGATCGCGATCCTTCATCCGTGAATACACGCGACAGTTCGCGAGCACGACGCCAAGCTGAGCCGAGAGACCCTCGAGTAGCGCAACTTCCTCGGGTGTGAAGGCATCGTGGATGCGATCATCGGCGATGAGCATCAGCCCAAGAAGCACGCCGTCGTCACCACGAACGGGAAGGACGATTGATCGCTGCAGCGATTGAAGAGCGGTTGATGCGGCCGTAATCGCACTCGACTCTTTGTCACCCTCGCGCGCAAGATCCTCGAGAACCACCGAAGAACGCGTATCGAGCGAATCGAGCAACGGCCGCACGACCAGTGACTCGACACGCGCAGGCACTCCGCCTCCGAGCGCACCAACACGGTCAAAGCCATCGCCGTCAGCATCGCGAACGAAGAGCGCAGCGCTCGTCACGCGACGACTGGCTTCAAGCGCATCGAAGAGAATGCTCACAAGCGCGTCAACCTCGAACACGTGCGCAAGCTTCTTCCGTAGTTCGAGCGTATTCGTTTCGAAATCGAATCGCTCGCGCAAGAAAAAGCGATGCATGCGCGATTCTACTTCGTCGCGAAGCGGCTCGAAGAGCACCAGAAATACCGTCGCGGCCAGAACCGCATTCAGGTACTGCGTACTAAATCCACCAAGAACGCTCACAAATAAGAAGAAGAGCAGCGCAAGAAAACTCGCGAGCACTGCCGACGAAACGAAACGCCACGCCATCTCGTACATGTCTGCAAGGCGCGGACGCGTCGCAGACTCTGCGAGCACAAAGAGAAAGACAATTGACAATACGGCGGCTACCGGCGCGAGCTGGACACCAAGGTAGGACACGAAGTCGAAGAGTGTGGTTGTCACCGCCAGCGCGCCGACCACCACGAGAAAGCGAACGCGTTGACGAACCGCCCGCGAAGGACTTGCCTGCCCTTGCCTCGCGAGTGACACGAGCGCGGCGACGAGCATACCGAACACGAAGACGTACTGCGCAAGCAGCGCGTACCAGCGCTGGTTGTACGGCGACACCACGAGAGCGAGCACAGGCAAGCCGAGCAAAAAACCCGTGCGTGGCAAAATGAAACTCTTGCGGTTACTTTCGAACGGCGCAATGTTCTGAAACACGAGGCCAGCCAGCTGGGGCAAGATGACCGTCAGAACACCTGTCGCCCGAATAAAAAACTCTTCGCCGCGAAAGAAACCGGCGAGCGACTGGCTCGCGTACCAAAGCGCAATCGCAGTCGAGAACCCTGCGAACTGCCAGTGAACATTGCGCCGGCCGCGGAGGAGCACTGAGAGCGCCATGGCGAATGCCACGAGCGCGCAGAACAGCATCGTCTTCGGGCGGAGCTCTTCGAGCACGCTCCCAGCATTCACCATGGCGTGCTTCCGTCAGCGTTCAGAAACGACACGCCACATTAGTACACGATTCCCGTGTTACTATTTCGTCGGCGCGTCTTCTTTCGCGGCTTCATCGGTCGGCGGAAGACGCCAAGGGTACGGATCAACCGGCCCTTCTTGTTCTTCGTGCCTAAACGCACCAACGGTTAGGTCGATCGAACGAGACGCAGGCGCCTTGCCACCTGCTCGTACGCGAGCGACCGAGTCCTGCGGCGCTTCCGCGCCCGAAGCAGTGATGGCTTGCTCGTCGCCTGAACTATCGTCGACGCCACCAGCGCCCGAGCACCCGACGACCGCATACGACATGCCCAACAACAACAGAAATCGTTTCATAGTGCGTCCTCCGACGATACAGCAGCGAAGCCATATTGCTTAACGAGTTGCGAGAGCCGCGGTCGCTTCATACCGAGCAACGCCGCAGCCCGCGTAATGTTCCCTTTGGTTTCGGCAAGTGCGCGCGCGATGCAGTCTCGCTCGATTTGACGCTTCAGGTCGAACAGGCTCGTCTTGCCATTGCGAATCTCGGTGTAGGCGACCGTCG
>JAHFDZ010000142.1 GCA_023248745.1 Myxococcales bacterium
CAAATAATGTCAGTTTCCTTGACGGCTGGGCCCGAGGTTGGACCTTTGCCATCGGGGCCTAAGTCGCGCGTGTTTTTGCACTGTGGCTTTGCGTTGTAGTTTGAGCAGCCGAGGAACCACCCGTTCTTCGACCAGCGCTTCATCATGACGCCGCCGTCGAGTTCGCAAATTTGGTCTGTGGGCTCAGGGTCAGGGTTCCAGCGTTTGCTCTTTTTGCTCGCGTCGAGTTGCAAGCGAAAGCGTGTGTAAAAGCGACGAAGCAGCGTTTCGCGATCTTCTTTGCCCGCTTCGACGGCGTCGAGCTCGTCTTCCATTTTGGAAGTGAACGCGGGATCCATGAAGTCGAGGTCGGCGCTGACGAGTCCGTCGACGACGAATTTGCCGAGAGTGGTTGGCTTGAACGAGCGGCCGTCGATTTTTTCGACGTAGTCGCGTGCTTGCACCTTGCTGATGATTTCGGCGTAGGTGGAAGGACGGCCAATGCCGCGCTCTTCAAGTTCCTTGACGAGTGAGCCTTCGGTGTAGCGCGCAGTGGGCTGGGTGAATTTTTGTTCGGTCACTGCACCGGGAGGTGTTGCGATGCTGAGTTCAAGCCCTTCTGATAGTTCAGGAAGTTGAGCATCTTCGCTTGCTGAGTCGAGCTTTACCTTTGCGTCAGGTTCGCCGCCTTCTTGTTCTTCGCCGGCGAATTGCTCTTTGCCGACCGACTTGCCATAGGCCTCGAGCCAGCCCGCGAACTTGAGGATGCGACCGCTCGCGCGGAGTGTGTAGCTAGTGGTGTTGCCAGGCGTGCTCGCTTTTGCTTCGATGTCGACGCTTGTCTGATCGTAGACAGCTTCTTTCATCTGGCTTGCGACGAAGCGCTCCCAAATGAGCTTGTAGAGTTTGTACTGCTCTTCTTTGAGGTGCTTGCGAATTTGGTCGGGCGCAAATTCGAGCGACGTCGGACGAATGGCTTCGTGGGCGTCTTGCGCGTTCTTCTTCGATTTGAAGACGTTGGGTTGCGCGGGGATGTAGTTCTTGCCGAACGTTTCGCCGATGAAGGTGCGCAATGCATCTTGGGCATCGGCCGACACGCGCGTGGAGTCGGTACGCATGTAGGTGATGAGACCAACCGGACCGCCGTCTTTGCCGAGGTCGATGCCTTGGTAGAGGTCTTGTGCAATTTGCATCGTGCGTTTGGCCGTGAAGCCAATGCGAGAGACTGCATCTTGTTGCAACTTGCTTGTGGTGTACGGGGCAGGCGCTTGGCGTTTGCGTTCGCTTCGCGTGACCTTTTGAACGCGCAAGTTTGCGCTTTCGAGATCGTGCTTAAAGGTCTCGGCCTCTTCGGCGTTCGAGACTGCCCACTTTTGACCGTTGCGCTGACTGAGTCGTCCGAGAAACCAGGGTGACTTGGGTTGCGCCTTAATGCGAAGGCCGGCGGCGGCGTTCCAATATTCTTCGGGGACGAAGGCTTCGATCTCGCGTTCACGGTCGACGATGAGTCGCAACGCAACGCTTTGCACGCGACCTGCCGAAAGGCCGAACGCGAGCTTCGACCACACGAGCGCCGAGACGTCGTAACCGACGATGCGATCGAGCACGCGGCGGCAACGTTGCGCGTCGTAGAGGTCTTTGTTGAGGGCACGTGGATTGGCGATGCCGTGGTCGACGCCCTTCTTCGTGATCTCGTGAAACTCGACGCGTTTGGTTGGCTTTTTTGAGCCCTTGAGTTCGTCGGCAATATGGAATGCGATCGCTTCACCCTCGCGATCGGGGTCGGTGGCGAGCAGAACTTCATCTGCGTTCTCGGCCGCGCCCTTCAGCTCGGCGAGAATTTTTTCGGCCCGCTCAATGACTTCGTAGGTTTCAATAAAACCCTTCTCGATGTCGATGCCCATCTTCTTCGGAAGGTCCTTCACGTGACCCTTCGATGCGAGCACCTCGTACTTTGAGCCGAGGTACTTCTTGATGGTTTTGGCCTTGGCCGGCGACTCGACGACTACGAGCGTCTTGCCCATATTGCCCCAATTTCTCAATGATTACAGATGGTTAGGCAAGGCGATACCGACCGCCCAAGTCCTCTACTACTACGTTCTCTAAGGAGAGCGTCAAGAGCGCGCACAAGGTGAAGGTCAAATCGAGCCTGGCGCGTTTGGCAATTTCTTCAGCAGATAAGGGCACTTGCGAAATCGCATCAAGAAGTTGCTTCGGCACTCCCGGAGGGGGCTTGTTTGGGAAGTTGCGACGTGGTCGGTGAAGTTTCGGTTGACGCGTTGCGCCAATTGCGCGCAGCAGAACGTCAGGGCTATCGATGAGGGTGGCACCCCTTGAGAGCAGCCAGAGTGAGCCAGTGAAGCGCCGGTCCCAAGGACAACCTGGAACGACGAGTAAGGGCTTGTGTAGCGCCAGTGCGTGGTGACCTGCGTTGCTTGACCCGGATGGTTGCGCTGCTTGAATGACGACCACAACGTCGGCCACTGCCATGAGTACGCGATTGCGCCGATAGAAGTTTCGGGGTGTTGGCGCTCCGGCGACGGCTGTCCACACGAGCGTGCCTCCACGCTCAGGAAGTGTTCGTAAGAACGGAGTGTGCTCGCTTGGGAAGTAGCGTTCGGGTGGTGTCGCGATCACGGCCCACGTGCTGCCACCCGCATCGAGCGCGGCGTTGTGCGCGCAAATATCGATGCCCATTGCGCCGCCGGATGCGACCACGACACCCGCTTGTGCACACGCGGTTGCGAGCGTTCGAGCGAACTGGAGCGATTCGTGTGATGGGCAGCGCGAGCCAACGATTGCGGCGACGCGCGCGGCTTCGAGGGAGCCACGCCACGCGAGCGGTCCGTCTGCGACCTGCGCGAGCCGTATGGGCCTGCGCGAGTCGGGCACCGACGTGAGTGTTTGGACGGACGTTTGGTGAGCGGGTGCTTTGGTGACCATGCACGGCAAAGCGGCTCACTCGAGGGAGCAAACGAGCGCCCTGGTTTATTGCGGCTCGAATCGTGCGCAGTGTGCGCGATTCGAGCACTTGTAACCACGGTCTTCGTTCACTTTGGCTTTGAGTAGACCTGCACGATGACTTCGCCCGCGCCTGCTTGGGCGTGAATGTCGACCTTGTAGGGAACCGCAATGGGCAGAAGCGGACACGTTGGCGTTGGATGGCCGATTACCGGACGATTGTTTGCCGCAGCGCCGCTCGTCATTGTTGGAGCGAAGTACGGAGGCGCGGAGATGGTGAGCATGAGGTGCTTGACCGCGCCGGGTGGCGAGAAGCCCAAGATGGCGTAGCAGCGACCGGGTTGTAGGACGAAGGTCTGGCCTTCGTGTTGGCCTTCTGTGAGCACCTTCTTGACGAGAGGCGGACCGTCTGGGGTCATGCCCCTTGCATAAATTGCGGCTTGGGCGGAGAGGCCCGCTTCGCTCACGTTCCCGGGTGGCACCCCGAGCATGCTGCCGAGAGGACCAAGCAACGTTCCGAGATCAGAGCCCGTCGCGGAGGGGGCGGTGGTGGTTGGATAGCCTGTTGCTGACCCTGTTGGGTACGCCGTTCCAGTTGGATAGCCTGTAACAGTTGGGTACCCCGTGACCGTTCCGGTGGGATATCCCGCGGCGCAGACCGCCCCTGGCGGATAGCCGGGAGGGCATGCACCTGGGTAGCCGGTCACGGATCCCGTCGTGCTTCCGACGGTGTTTAGCGGAACTTCGGTCGGTTTTTTGTCGCCACACGCAACGGCTGCGGGGATGGCGGCGATTGCGATGAGCGCTCCGAGCGCGGCGCGGCGGGTCCAAGTGGGTTTGCGGGTCATGGGCATGGTCTCCAGGTCAATCAACGGCACTCGCACTGCCTTCTTACAACTATTGACGAATGAACTTGAGTGAAAACGCGGTTTTCTCGGAACAGCCAGCCGCAGGGAAGGTCCAGCGGCGTACATCGTTCTCGACGCACCGAGCAACTGAACTGTCGTCGCCACTCGCGGAAGCGCTTTCTACGGTGCCCTGCGGTCCGATGGTGATCGAGACATTGATGCTCGCGCTGTTGCTTGTCGTGGCTACGTTGGTCCAGCAAGTGCGCTTCACAGCACCTTGGTGCGCGCCGATTACGCGTTGAATGTCGCTTTGCGCGTAGCACCCACTGCCTGGCGCCTTGCCACCGTTTTCGCTTTGGTCTTGTTCGGGTCGCGGACCGCTGCCACGAAGGCCGCTGAGATCAAGGCCGCCAATAGGCGCGCTCGTGGTTGCGGTCGGTGCGGCGCTTGTCGATGGGGCGGGCAAGCCACTGGCGGTTGTTGTCGTTAGCGGGGTGAGGGCGCCGGTTCCGACGGGTCGCGTGGGCGTCGTGCCCATTGCCGTCGCGGTTGTCAATGGAGTTGACGAACTAGTGCTCGTCGGAATTGTGGCAGATGCTGTTGAGGCGAGCGGAAGCGGTGTAGGCGCCGCCACTTGCGGCTTTACGAGCATGGCGATGACGAGCGCTGAGCAGAACGAGCCGAGCATGAACGTCACGACAAAGGGTAGCCAGCCCGCTTTCTTCTTTGGGGGCGGCGCTTCGCTCGGTTGCAGGGCGGGCGTGCGATAGGACGTTTGAACATCAGTCGCCGCCACCGCAATGGGGGCCGCGCCGCCTGCATACGGATTCGAACTGACAGGGCTCGCGCTATCGGGAAGGCTGGGAGCCGTTAGGGCCGGCGGCGGAGGCGCGCTCGACCGCGCGCGTGCTGGGCCCACAGGTACTTCTGCGGGCATGTTCGGGATCGTTGTGGGGGAGGAAGGCGCGCCAAAAGGATCGGCCATGACTGCAAGCGGTGCAGCGTCTTCCACCGTTGGTCCGGACGGAAAAGGTAAGGTGGTTGATGATGTCGCAGGAGGCGCAAAAATGAGGTCGTTCGACGGTTGCGAGCCCGCGGCCATCTCGACGGGCGAAGGGAGAGGTGACGCTTCGAGAATATCCTTGGGTACGTCGAAGCCCGGAGACGACGTTGCTGCTGCGCGAGGTGGCGCGGGCGAGTTGTCGAATTGCGGTCGCGAAGGCACCGGACGGGGCGGACCGAGCGACGAAGACGCCGGACGGGGCGGACCGAGCGACGAAGACGAAGGCGCCGGACGGGGCGGACCGAGCGACGAAGACGAAGGTGCCGGACGCGCGTCTACGAGCGGTGCTGAAGGCGTAAGCGTCGATGCTGCCGTTGGTCTTGAGGCGCGTGGAGGCGGTGGTGGTGGACCGGGGCGCGACGGTGACGGAGCGGATGTGGACGGCGCAGGGGGTGGACGTGAGGGCCGCGAGGGCGGTGGAAGCGGCGCCGGGCGCGAAATGGGCGGAAGCGGTGGCACGGGTCGGGAGATTGGCGATTCCGGCCTGGAAGGCGGCGGCGCGGGCAATGAAAGGGCGAGGCTTTTTCGCAACTCAGAGAGTTCGAGGATCTCGCTGACGGGCCGCCAGTCGTTGAGGCCGTCACGCCATGCAAGTGAGTCTGGCGTGATCGTTCCGACGCGCATCTTTGCGGTGACTTGCTCGCGCGTGAACGGACCTGACGGATCACCGTTGATACCGACAAACCACTCTTCGTCGGACACCGGCATCGCAGACGCAGGAATCGCACTCGAAGGTGTTGGTTCGCCGCCCGCTTTGAGTGCGGCAGCCAGCGATTCGCCTAGTGTGCCAATGCGTGTTGGCGCATCGTCTGCCACCGATGATGGCGGAGGTGATTCTGAGAGCGCTGGAACCTTAATTTGAATCGGGTGGCCGCATTTGCGGCAATTCATGCGAATTGTCTTGCCGGCGACCTTTTCGTCGGCAAGTTGATATTTCGCTTTGCATTGCTCGCAGACGAACTTCAAACCGTGGCTCCGCTTCTCTGTCTTCTCGGCGACGAAAGCTTTGTGAACGAAGTCACAACAGCTTCAGGAGGTGCTGTCTAATTGTTGCACGAGTGCTCACATCTGTTGCAGCTTGCGATGCTCTTTCCCACGCTTCGATAGCGCGGTGCCGAAAGCCGGCCTTTTCATAGAGGACGGCAAGGTTTTTTAGCGCAGGAAAGTGTCGCGCGTTCAGATCGACGGCGCGTTCGAGCGCTTGGATACCTTCGTAAATAAGTCCTTGTTTGCCGAGGAGCAAACCGAGGTGAAAGTGGAGACGATAAGCGAGCGGATCGATCTTCACGCCGCGCCTAAGATGTTCGACAGCGTCGTCGAGTTTACCTGCGCGATACGCGCCGATGCCTTGTTGGAGGGCCCCTTCGGCTTCGCTGCTGATTTGCTCGGGTGGAAGCAACGAGCCAGATTTGCGATTGCCTTCGTCGAGTGCGCGCTCAACGGCTGCGACCGCGTCGGCAATACGAAAGGGCTTCTCAAGGTATTCGGAGATACCGAAGCCGGACTTGAGATCTTCGGCGATGCGCCACCCACGGTAGACGGCGCTGATCATCACGATCGGAATGTGCCCGTACTTTGTGCTGCCCTTGATGCGTCTCGCAATGTCGAAGCCGTGAAGCTCTGGCAACATAGCGTCGAGAATAATTAGGTCAGGTACGTGCTCTTTTACGAGGCGCAGCGCCACGAGTCCGCGATCGGCTTCGACGACGCGCATGCCTCGGTCGGCGAGCAAGCGGCTTAGTAGCTTGCGGATGTCCTCTTCGTCATCGACGACCAGGACGAGTTTGTGGTCGCGAGGGACTCGTGACTTCAGCGTTGAGGATTGCGCGTCGTCAAGACTATTGTCTATCGACGCAACCTCAGGTTCGAGCTTTCCAAAGTCGATCGTTGAGACCTCGGCTTCGTCGCCCGCTGTCTGCATTTGTTTGTCGAGGACGACTGGTTGTTCGTTCTCAGGCACGCTCGGCGGCGATGGGTATTTTTCCGAAGGAGGGTTGAGACCAAGCTGCCGAAGAGTTTCGGCGGGGACGTTGGGACCGAGGAAGTAAGTCTCGCCGTGTTCCTTTGCGTCGTAGGCTGCGGCGATCGCTTTCTCGATGGCGCGCCGCAGCGCAACGTAAGGGTAAACTTTCTTGCCGGTTACGAATTCGAGCTCGTCGATCACACGCTTGTCGGTTGGATCGCTCATCGCCAAGAAGATGCGATCGCCCCTTACGAGTACGGCAAGAATTGCGTGCGAGTCTGCGATGGCGCGCGGCACCACATCGAGGTGTTCGAGCAGGATGGCGACCTGCGTCAGGTCGATGCCCGGGACACCTTGTTGCTCAGACAGCGCGCGAAGCGCGTCGAGCTCGCCGATAATTCCTTTGTCGATAAGGTAGGACGCAAGAGGCTTGGGCCTTACGCCTGCAGTGCGCCGCTGATCGCGCAACGCGTCTTCGAGCTGCGTCGCCGTGAGCAGCTGGCGTTGAACCAATATGGCGCCGATCTGACGCTTACTGTCGTTTCCCATTAATTTCGCGAGCTCGAGATCCCGTCCGGAAAGAGGATGAGACTCTAGCTAGAGTAAGTCACCGTGTCCCATCCGGTCCAGAGATGACCGTTGATAGTCAATATAGTTACCCTCTTCGATGGCCAGACGCGCTCCACGCATGAGTTCGCCGTAGAAGTGCAGGTTGTGCGCGCTAATGAGCCGCAACGCTAAGATCTCGCCTGCGATGAACAAGTGCCGGAGGTATCCGCGTGCGTAACCTCCGTGGCAGGTCGGACACGCGCAATCTGGGTCAAGGGGAAGCTTGTCGTCGCGATAACGGGCATTCTTGATCGTAATTTTTCCGAAGCGAGTGAGCGCCTGGCCATTGCGAGCGTTGCGCGTGGGAAGCACGCAGTCGAACATGTCGATGCCGAGGCCGACGGCGATGAGTAGGTCTTGCGGGGTACCGACACCCATTAAGTATCGGGGTCGCTCGGGATCGATTTCGAACGCAATCGCTTCGAGCGTTTCGTACATGGCGGGAATCGGTTCGCCAACGGAGAAGCCCCCGAGCGCGAGGCCGTCAAAAGGTAACTCTGCAAGTTCCTTAGCGTGGTCACGACGCAGATCTGCAAAGCATGCACCTTGCACAATGCCGAACAGCGCTTGTCCCTCAGGCCTTGGAGAAGCGATGGCGCGTTTTGCCCAACGTGTTGTTCTGGCGACCGCTTCTTCGACGACATGACGCTCTGAGTTGCCGGGAGAGCAAACGTCGAGTTGCATTTGAATGTCGGCGCCGATGAGTCCCTGAATGCGTACGGCTTCCTCGGGTGAGAGGAACATCTTCTGTCCGTCGAGGTGTGATCGGAAGGTGAAGCCCTCTTCGGTGAGCTTGACGTTCGCCGAAAGAGAGAACGCTTGAAAGCCACCTGAGTCGGTAAGCATTGCGTGTGGCCAGCGAGAGAATGCATGCAGGCCGCCAAAGTGGGCGAGCAAGTCTGGGCCAGGTCGTAACCACAAGTGATACGTATTGCCGAGCACAATTTGCGCGCCCGTTGCGGCGACCTCTTCAGGGGTAAGCGTCTTGACGGTTCCTTGTGTGCCCACCGGCATGAAGGTCGGAAGGTCGACGGCCGCGTGCGGTGTGATGAGTGTGCTCCTGCGCGCTTTGCCATCTTGCGCGCGGACGTGGAACTCGAAACCTTGGCTACTGGGCTTCATGCTTCGCTCGAAGCGAGCGCGTCGGGCACGCTACGGTTGGGATCAATCAGCATCGCGTCGCCGTAGGAAAAGAATCGATAGCGTTCCTCGATGGCCACTCGGTACGCGCTCATCACTCGGTCGACGCCACCAAACGCACAGACAAGCGCGAGGAGCGTGGACTTGGGCAGGTGAAAGTTCGTAAAGAGCTGATCGACAATTTTGAATTGGTAACCAGGTTGGATCAGTATTTTTGTTGAGGTCGATTGCGCGACTACTAGCCCTGGACTTTCCCGATCTGCGCTCGCTTCGAGTGCGCGAGCAACGGTAGTCCCGATCGCAACCACCGGAGAGCCGCGCTTGCGTGCTCCGATGATTGCGTCTGAGCACGCGCGCGCGATAGTGAAGTGCTCTTCGTGCATTGGATGATCGTCAAGATCGTTTACCGTAACCGGAGAAAACGTTCCGAGGCCAACGTGGAGAGTGAGGGATGCGATCTCGCACCCACGCGCCGCAAGCGCGCCAAGAAGACGCGGTGTGAAATGGAGTCCCGCCGTAGGTGCTGCAACTGCGCCATCGACGCGTGCGAACATGGTTTGATAGCGAGACGCGTCGACGTCCGTTGGGTTGCGTTTGATGTACGGCGGAAGTGGGACCTGTCCGACTTCACGAATCGCTTCCGCAACAGGCTTGTGTGACCGTGTGTAGAGCGCCACTTCGAGAAGGCCGTCTTCTTCTGAGCGGCCGAGCATGCGAGCGCAGAGATCACCAAAGAGAAAATCTGCGCCTTCGCGGAGTGGCTTCGATGCCTTGCCAAGGGTGCGCCATACTTCGCCTGCGAACTTGCCCGACGACGTCTCGATGGTTGCGATGCGATCGGTTCGACGGACAAGGAAAATCTCGACCTTACCGCCAGAGCCATCCTTGGTGCCGATGAGTCGCGCTGGGATGACCCGCGTGTCGTTGAAAATCAAGAGGGAGCCGGGCGCTACCAATTCGGCAAGTTCATTGACGATATGATGCTCGAGCGGAGCGGCCCACGGAAGGCGCATGAGCCTGGCCTCCAGTGGGTTTGATGCGGGCTCTTGCGCGATGCACTCTTGAGGGAGCTCGAAGTTGAACGTGTCGATTTTCATCGGTTTGTCGTCGCCGGCGGCGAGATAACACGAGCGCGAGCGGGTTTGGGACCGAAGTTCTTCGCCGAACGCACACCCATTCGCGAGATCACGTTGCTCTCGACAGCCTCTTTGCCGTATCCACCAGGGATGCGCATGGCGATCACAATTGCGGCGGTGCTGGCCATCGGGTGCAAGAAGGATCCTCCGCCACCTCCCGCGGAGCCACCCGCAGCTCCGAAGAGCTCGTTCGCGAAAGACCCGTTAGTGGGTGCTCACGTGCAAAAGGTGACCGGTTGCGTGCACGAAGAGAAGATGGGTTTCGACCCGACGACGTGCAAAGCGTTGGGGCCATGGATGGAAGCCAAAGATGGCTTCGAAGATGGTCAAGCAGACGAGAAACTCGTCAAGATGCTTGAGCAAGAAGAACTAAAAATTCGTGCAATGGGCGCCCGGAAATTGTTGGTATTTGGCCGTCGATATCGAACTGACAAGGTCCTTGCAAAGCGCGTCCTCGACGCAGCCAAGGTCGAGAAGGTAGCCGGCATTGCGACGTACTTAGGCGCCGCGGTCGCGCGCATTCGTGCATCCGAGACGCAAACGTTTGATCGCATTCGAGAGCTCGCCTTCAAGCACGAACTTGGAGAGATGCGTCGCGCGATCGTCTCTGGTGTCGCGTTCTTCAATCTCGATATGGCGGCCGCGTTCGAGCTCGTGCGCGACCTTGGTGAATCAAGCGACAAGGACATGCGCGAGACAGTCATCGCGGCGCTCTGGGACGGCGGGATGGACCGCCCTGACGAAACTTGCAAGTTGTGGCGCGCTCACCTTGATGATCGCCTTTCTGAAAACGCAGCCGCACTCTCGGCGAAGCAACTCGCGCTATGGGGGCGCTGCCAGACGCATCTCGATGCACTGCTCGATTCGGTTGAAGCACGCGTTCAGCAAAATAGCGTAACCGACGAACGATTTTTGCAGGCGCTCGGTCATCTCTGTGTCGATCAACTTGCGACAACACCGCAGCGTGCGCGCGCCTTCTCGGCTGCGCGTGATCTGGCGACGCGTACGACGGCCCCGCCTGCGGTGCGCGTTGCGGCGCTTCGCTCTTCGCAAATATGCAAAGCAGATGAAGGCCGAGCACTTGCAGTCAAGCTCGTTGACGATGCCAACGGTCAAGTAAGCGAGGTCGCGAGACAGCTAGCCGCGCCGCCGCCAAGGTAGTGTGGGTGTCCAGCCGACGCCTTGAGACCGGCACAGACAAGGTGATTGACTCTCAAAGCGCTGGTTTTGTGGTGGCATGCGCATTGCTGGCTCGATGCTAGAATGAAGGAAATGCCGAGTCTGACGACGAAGATCCTGATCGAAATTCGGGAGGAGATGAAAGGCGTACGCGAAGAGATTACGTGCGTGCGCCAGGAAGTTCACGCCACACGACGCGAACTATCCGAACGCATCGACGCAACCAACGAACGACTCGATCTCGTGGCACGCCGCCAAACCGAGTCCGAGGTTCGCCTCTCGACTGAGATCGTAGC
Source organism: Myxococcales bacterium (assembly GCA_023248745.1). GTDB lineage: Bacteria > Myxococcota_A > Polyangia > Polyangiales > Polyangiaceae > JAHFDX01. The sequence goes on from JAHFDZ010000142.1 coordinate 11,175, forward strand.
GCTGGGCGGCGCAGTGGAGCGCCTCACCCAAGCGTACCGGGCAGATCGCGCCCTTGAAGGTGACGTTGCCGATTTGAAACAGCGCGTAAGCAAACTCGAACGCCACCAAGCATAGTTCGCACAACGCTCGCCTCTTTGAGCGACGACGCCGCGAACGCCGCACACCCGCCGCGCCTCGATGCATCAGCAAAGCGATGAAATGGTGGCAAACGTCCGACACACCCGCCGCGCCCCCGCGCCTCGATGCATCAGCAAAGCGATGAAATGGTGGCAAACGTCCGACACACCCGCCGCGCCCCCGCGCCTCGATGCATCAGCAAAGCGATGAAATGGTGATTAACGTCCGACACACCCGCCGCGCCCCGCGTCTAACTATCGTGAAACAACGGCGCGCGCTGATCCATAAACTCCCTCACGCGCGTGCTGTCTTCGTCGGATAGCGCTTCGAATTGAACGCCAATACCAGGCGCTGCGTCCGTTTCGATCGACCAATTTCGAACCCACTTGACGATGCCGTCGACGCAAATGGGATCGTCTGATCCTGGCAAAAATAGGGCGAAGCTCAACTTCGTGCCCATCGGTTTGAGCTGGTGGGTCGGGATGAAGATGCCGCCTTCCGAAAGGTTTTCGGTGAGTCCCATGAAGAAGTTGGACTCGCTGCCCATGGTGACGTGCAACGCGACGTCGACGCGGCGATACGCACGTGCGTCGGCTCCGGGTGCAGGTTGGGTGGGGGCGGGCCTGATGGGCTCGAGAACGACGCGCTCAATTTCGCGCGTAGCGGGCGGCGTGCCTTCGGCCCACACGGGTTGCGTGCGGAGATTGCGCGGGATGAACTCGATCTCGGGAAAGCGCAAATCGACCCACGCCTCGCGGAAGAGGTAGCGTGCTGCTTGCGTCACATCGGCATAGAAGACGGCAAGAAGCGTCCATGCCCGCACGAAGGTGTCACGCATGTCGCCCGTGAGGTCCTCGATGCGTTCGGTCTGTTCCTCGATGCGCAACGCAAGCACGCGCGCGAGCTGCTCGTCCTTCGGGTCAAAGAGGCGACGATCCTTTGCGAGGTCGTCGAAATAATCCGAGTAGAGGCTCGCCAGCAGACGCAAGTCGCGCGGCAAGTCGATCGCCTCGGCGCGCCGAATCAAGTCGAGTTTTCCTTCGACTTCGGCATTCGAATCGAGGTGATACTGGATGACCCGAAGCATACGGGAACGCAGCGTCAACGCGTCCTGCGCGACCGGGTCGAGGAGCTCTTCTTGAATGCCAAGTTGGGACAGCGCGTAAACGACAACGTGGCCCGCGTCGGGAAGTAGGTCGAGCTCTTCGGGATCGAATGCACCCGCTTTTGCGAATGCCGAAAGTTCTTCGCGCAAGTTGGCGCGCTTGATCGTTGCGGCGACGAGCATCGCAGCGAGCGCAACACCTCGCGGTTGAAGAGGCGGTGGCAGCAACTCTTCGGGCTTGAGCGCATCGAGTCTCGGCTTGATGCGCAACAGCGCGCTTTCGCCTCGTTCACGTTCTTCGATTGCTGCCGCTTCGTCTTTCGTTGTCATCACGCCCTCCGTCGAACTCTCGGCAGCGAACGCGCCGTCGGCTCGAACCTTCACCAAGCTTGGTTGTCGTTGAGGCTCTCATATCCGACGGCAAGCCTTCAACAACTCGTTGTAATCCCTTGGAAGGCGCTATGGTTTGCCATCAAAAGTGATCTTCATTCGTGTCATTTTTCGCCAGAGCGTCGTTGGTGAAATTCCGAGCAATTCTGCGGCTCTTTCGCGGTTTCCATCGCATTCCTCGAGGCTTTGTTCGATGGCGCTTCGTTCGGCTTGATCGACCACGCTCGCAAGTTGCCGAGGGGGGCGCGGTGAGCCGGGATGAAGCTCTTCGGTGATTGCGCTCGGTGCAGGTAGCAGCTCGTCTGCGGTGATGAGGCCATTGTTTACGAGCGCCACGGCCTGTTCGACCATGTGCTCGAGCTCGCGTACGTTGCCGGGAAAATCGTAGGCGGTCAGCGTTTCGAAGACGTTTTCGTGGAAGCGTGCCTTCGCCGACATCTTACGGTTGTACTTATCTAAGAAGTAACTGAGCAAGACGGGAATGTCTTCGCGACGCTCACGCAGCGGTGGCAACAAGATGCGAGCGACGTTCAAGCGGTAGTACAGGTCTTGCCGAAATCGTTTTTCTGCCACGGCCGTGCGCAAGTCTTGGTTGGTCGCGGCGATGATGCGCACATCGACGTTGACGGCCTTGTTTTCGCCGACACGCCGAATCTCGCGTTCCTGAATTGCGCGAAGCAACTTCGCTTGAAACGTGAGTGGCGTTTCTGCGATCTCGTCGAAGAAGAAGGTGCCGCCGTCGGCTTCCTCGAAGAGGCCTTTGCGAGCGACGGCTGCACCTGTGAACGCGCCTCTTGCGTGGCCGAAGAGTTCGCTCTCGAGGAGGGTCTCGGTGATGGCTGCGCAATTAACAGGGACGAACGGCCGATTGGATCGCTTCGAGTTTGCGTGGATCGCTTTGGCGACGAGCTCTTTGCCGGTGCCGCTTTCGCCCGTAATGAGGACGATTGCGTCGGTGGGCGCAATGCGTACCGTTCGAGCGAGGAGGTCGCGAATGGCGGGGGAGCGACCGACGATGTGCTCGAGTTGGTAGCGATCCTTGAACTCGCTCGCGAAGTGCGCAACGTCTTGCGAGAGCGAACGCTTCTCGATGGCCTTTCCAACACGAACGAGAAGCTCGTGTTCGTGGAACGGCTTCTGAATGTAGTCGAACGCGCCCATACGCATCGCTTCGACGGCGCTTTCGATCGTGCCGTAAGCCGTCATCACGATGACTTCTGACTGAGGCGAAGACTGTTTCACGCAACGCAGAACGTCGAGACCATCGGTTGCTCCCATGCGAAGGTCGGTGATGACCACGTCGTAGTTTTCGGCGCCGCGATCGCAGGCGTCCGTCGCACTTTCGGCTTCGGCGACTTCGTAACCGGCGCCGCGCAGAATGAGTGCAAGCGTTGTGCGCATGTTGCGCTGGTCGTCAACGACAAGAATCTTGTTCATCTGTTCGCGCGGACCGCACCAGAACGAATCCACTCGTCAATGCGCTTAAGATCGGTTTCTCCAAACGTGAACTGCGAGCTTTTTGGCATCGTGCCACCCGCGCTGGTGCGAATGGTAAATCGTAAATTAACTTGATCAGGTGCGCTCGAACCGCCGTCTGGCACGAGACCGGACGACACGATGCTCTCGTGACAAGCACCCTCGCTCGCGCCGCAAACAAAGTTGCTTCGAATGGCGCCTTGCTGCGTGCTGTCGCCGTGACAGGCTCCGGAGCCCGCACAGCTCGCCGCACCCTTGGGGCCAAAGTAGTCGGCATAGAGCGCCGCCCACGTGGTCGCGCCATCGATGCCACCTTCGCCAAGGCCCGCGTCGGACACTGCTGCAGAAGTGGGCCCACGCAGCTCGCCGCCGGTGACCTCCCCGCTAGCGTTGCAGCCGAGCAGTGACGCGCCAAGCGCCAGCACCAACAGCCTAGTCAGCATGTCTGGAAGTTTGCGCCTGCTTCTACGTGACGGCAACAGGCGAGCGAGCAACAGGGGGCCACTTCGGTTACGTAGAGTTTTTCTCGGTAA
>JAHFDZ010000143.1 GCA_023248745.1 Myxococcales bacterium
CAAAGCATACGAGGCTGCTGGGAAGCACCAGAAGCTGTTGCCGCTCTATGCAAGCCTTGCGGCGAGTGCCGTCACGACTGAGGAGAAGGTCAAGTGGCTTGAGCATTCCGCAGAGGTTGCTACGCGCGTTGGCGACGCGGCCGCGGCCTATCAAGCGTCGAGCCAAGTTTATGCGTTTGCGCCAGAACGCGAAGGCTCGTTCGAACGCTTTGTTGCGACGTCAATTGAGGCAGGAAAAGAAAACTCCGCTGTCGAGACGTTGAAAGCGCGCCTCGAAAATGCGGACAACGCAGACGAGCAACGTTTGCTGCTCACAAAGCTCACCGAGCTCTACGCCGACCGCCTTGGCGATTTCGAGGAGGCGGCGAAGTTGGGAAAGCGACTCTTTGAGAGCGCGAAAAATGATGCCACCGTCATTTCGTTTTACGATGCGCTTCTTCGAAGGGCTGATCGACGCGACGATCTAAGAGCGCTGTTTGCCTATCGCATTGAGCACGCAAAAAAGAAGGCAAAGATTGCACTGCTGTCAGAGCTCGCTGAGCTCGAGCTTTCAGTATTCGACGATGCCGAGCGCGCGCGCGCTTGCTACGAATCGATTCTCGCGATCGACGCGGGCGAGCAAGCGGCTCGTAAGTCGCTCGTGCGGGTTTTGCGTCAAGCCGGTCGCTATCAAGATGCGGCGAGCTGGCTCGAGTCAGAGGCCCCAGGCGAAGGGGTCGAGGGCAAGGGCGCGCGCTTGCTTGATCTTGCGGATGTCCATGCGTCTGCAGAGAAATGGAAAGATGCCTATTCCGCCCTAGTCGAAGCGATCGAGCTCAGCGGTCCAACCGCGGACGCTATCAAGCTTGCGGAACGTCTCTTGCCTCAAGCGAAGGTGCGACCCAAAGTTGCCGCGTTGCTCGCAGATGCGTATGGCACGCTGGGTCAATTTGACAAGAAAGTTGACGTTATGGAGGTCCTCATTGCGACGGCTGCGTCGCAGAAAGATCGCCTCACGCTTTACTTACAGCTCGTTGATTTGCATGAGCATAAGCGCGGACACGACCTAGCCGCCTTCGAAGTGCTTCTGCAGATCGTCGAAGAGCTACCAGACAATTTGCCGCTTTGGGATCGCCTTGCGGTGCTCGCGAAGCGTACCGGAAATACCGATCGCTATGTCGCGATGCTTGAGAAAGTTCTTCCGACAGAGGGCGACGTGCATTTGCCGCCCGAAGTTGAGATCGATCTTGCCGAACGGCTTGGCACACTCCTCGAAGAGCGTCTTGGAAACGTGGACGGAGCCAGAGCGTACTGGCGACGCATCCTGAATCGTGACGTCACGAATCCACGCGCTTTTGCGAAACTTAAGAACGCGTTGCTTGCGGCTGAGAGTTGGACCGAACTCGGCGCATTGTACGAACGCGTCGTAGACGGTTCAGCAGCCGCATCGATTGATCTGCTGGTTGAGGCTGCGAACTTTTCGGAAGACTTTCTTCACGACGATGCACGGTCTGTTCGCCTCTTTGAGCGTGTCATCCAGTTGGAGCCCGCTCACGACGTCGCGTTTTCGCAGCTCGAAAAGCTCTATGCACGCGCTCGTTCCTTCGATGCGCTCGCGCGGCTTTGGGAAGCTGCACTTGAGCGTCATGCAGACAACGATCTTCGCGTGCGCCTCGCGACCACCTATCTCGAAGAGCTGAAGAATCGCGAAGCAGCGCTAGGACACGCAGTACGCGCGATCGAGAGCGACGCGATGCTCAAGGGCGCGTCAAATCTCCTCGATCGCTTTGTGGCTGAAGAAGTAAATAATGTTGACGAAACGTCAAAGAGTGCGGCGCGCGCGCTCGAGATCGCCTATCGCGCGAGAGGCGAGTTTGCCCCTCTCGCAGAAGTTCTCGAGTGGCTTGTTGTCAATGTTCCTGACGATAGCGAAGCTCGCCTGCGGTCGCTTGCAGAGCTCTATCAAGAAGCGTTGGCAAACGATGAGAAGGCACTCCTTGCGTGGCGTCGCCTTGTGCTGATGTTGCCGTCAGACGCCCAGCTGCGGGAGCGATTTCTCGATGTGGGTCGTCGAGTTGCGGCCTACGATCGCGTTGTCGAGACTCTCGGCGAAGCAGAGCGACTGGTTGAAGATCCCGAGAACAAAAGCGCGCTTCTTCTCGAGATTGCTCGGCTCGAAGAAGACTTCCTCGGGCACGTTGCACAGGCCATCGCTGCGCTTGAGCGCGTGGTGAGTCTGTCTGCGACGGTTGATGCGACCCTAACCGCTGCGCGAAGCCTCGAACGGATCGCGCAGGCGTCCGGCGAGCACGATCGTCTCGCGCGTGCGCTCGAAGCACAAGCATCTGCCGTTTCCGAAGATGAGCGCGCTCCACTGCTTTCGCGCCTCGGCGATTTGTATCGCGATTTGTTGCAGGATTCCAATAAGGCGATCGACGCATTTCAGCGCCTACGAGCGGCCGATCCCAACAGTGAGCACGCGTTGCTTTCGCTCGACTCGCTGTACGAAGAGACCGCACAATTTGCGCTCCTCGCGGAGATTCTATCGATTCGAGAATCACGAGAAAGTGACGCTCGCTTACGCCACGAAATTTTGGTGCGGTTGGGACACGTCTACGCGGACAAGCTCGGTAAGCCCGAGGACGCGATTGTCGCGTATCGCGTTGCGTTTGACGATCGTCCGCTAGACAACGAAGCGGACGCGCTTCTCGCGCTCTATGCGATTCGTGCTGAGCACGCCGAGAGCGCCGAGGTATTGGAGCGTTTGCTTGCCGTCGGCACAGATGACAGACCGAGGCGCCTCGCTCAACTCTCAGAGCTGAGAGTCACCGGGCTTGGGGATCTTGCGCTCGCGCTCGATAGTTTGCGTGAGCTACTCACCATAGCGCCAAGTCACCCTGGCCGCACGTTATTGGTCAATATGCTTAACGATGAAGGCGTGCGTCGTGAAGCTGCTGAATTGCTCCGACCACTTTACGAAGCCGAAAACGACGCGCGAGGACTCCTTGCGGTGATCGAAGTCGAGTTAATTGTTCTCGATAGCGTCAGCGATCGACTTGGACGGCTCGAGGAAGCTGCTGCGCTTGCTGAACATCAACTCAACGCCGTCGACGAAGCGTACGGATACACCGTGCGAGGGCTGAACTACTCGCTCGATCAACCAGAAGTGCTCGTGTGGCTTGAGCGATCAATACGAATTGCAGCTCGCGCCGAGAAGTCGCTCGACCTTGCAGATACCGTTGCCGGTAAGTTGCTTGACGTTTCGAATGAGGACGACCGTGCCGGTGTTGCAAGGCACGCAGGTAATCTCTACGAGACAGCCGGTAAGATTGGCCGAGCGATCGATCTCTTTCGCGCCGCGCTCGATTTGCGTGGCGATGATCGCGAAGCCTTGCTCGCTCTCGAGCGCCTTTATGCAAGCGCAAGCGGAGATGCGAGGGGACTCATTGAGGTAATCGGCCGTCGCATTGAGCTCGAATCGAACGATGCAGATCGTTTTGCGCTTCTATCGAGGCACGCTTCGTTACTCGACGAACAGGGCGACGCATCGGGCGCTGTGCAGTCACTCGAAGCGGCGATCGACATCGTGCTCGACGCCACGGCGCTTGGCTCGCTTGATCAGCTTTACTCCAAACGTGGTGCACACGATCGACGTGTCGCGCTGCGCGAGCGCCAACTCGAAGCGGCGACTTCAACTGATGAGCGCGCCGATTTGCACATTCAAGCAGCGAACATTCTTGCGAGTCAGCTAGGGGAAACCGAGCGGGCCCTCGACGAGGCAGCCGCAGCACTCGATCTGGTGCCAACGCACGCAGGGGCGCGCTTGTTCTTGGAGTCTCAGCTTGCCGTGAACGGGTCGCGTGCGAAAGCTGCCGAGCTTCTTGAGGCGCTTTACATGACGACGCACGATTGGCCAAACGCCGAGCGCGTGCTTTCACTGCGTCTTTCGAGTTCTGAAACTGACGAGCAGGCGTTGCTCTTGCGTCGTCTGGCAAAGCTGCAGGAAGAGCAACGGGAGGACTATCTTGGAGCGCTATCAACGCTTGGCCAGCTGCTCGCACTTGACGTTGCTGACGTCGATACCTGGACTGAGTTGGAGCGCGTTGCACGAGCTTCAAGTGCGGAGGAAAAGCTTGCTCCGATCTTTGCTCGCGAGCTCGATAAAGTTGAACACGACGACGCCGTAACAGCAGAGCTTGCTAGCAAAATTGGTCAACTTTATGAATCATCCGCTTCGTGGGAACTTGCCCTCAAGTACTATCGCCGCGCGTATGAATTCGAGCGCGATCCGCGTTCGACAGCATTTGCTTCGGCCGACCGTGCGCTTACGGCGCTCGATCGCAACGAAGATCGCGTGGCGCATTTTGTAGAATCGCTTGATAGCGTGTCAGATCCCGCAGAACGTACGCGGCATCTTCATTTGGTCGCCGAACTGGCCGAGACGCGGTTAGGCGATCGCGTGCGCGCCATTCGCTTCTATCGAGATGCGCTCGAAAATGACGAAGCGGACGAGGTGGCGGTCGTTGCGCTTCGACGTCTTTTCGCGGCTGCAGAGGCATGGGACGACCTTGCTGCTTTGGTCCGCTCTCGTGCAGAACGCGCTGATGATCCTTCCGCTGAGGCAGAACGGCGACTCGAACTCGCGGGGCTACTGCGCGATCGCTTGGGCGACTCGTCCGCGTCGATCGATGAACTCGGACTCGTGCTCGAATTGGAGCCTGATTCGACGAGCGATATCGCGTCGCGAACGCTCGCCTCGCTCGAGCAACATCTAGGCGCGCACCCAGAGCTCGACGAGCGTGTCGAGGATCTGCTGCTCGCTCGATATCGTCGTTCGCTACGATTCCGCGATGTCGTTCGCCTACTCGATCGCCGCGCAGCAAGGACCGACGAACTTGTCTCTAAGGCTGATCTATTTCGAGAGATCGGGGCACTGCTCGAGCAAGAACTTTCGAGCCCTAAAGAGTCGCTCGCTGCTTATGCCAGCGCATTCGAACTCGATCCCGACAATGGCGACGTTCGCGGCGAGATGGAGCGCATCGCCGGAGTGCTGCAGGTTTGGGACGATCTTGCGGCTTACTACGATCGAGCTATTGCTCGGGCGGAGGCCTTTACCAAACGAGACTTGCTAGGTGCGCTCGCACGCCTTCATGACGAGCGAAGAGACGACCCACGTCGCGCACTCGAAACGTGGGAGCGTCTCGCCGCTCTTGACCCGGACGAACTTGATCCACTCGTGCAAGTCGAGTCGCTGGCGACTCTGCTCTCCGATTGGCAGGCTCTTGTGCGTGCACTCGAGCGCAAGGTGCGTGCGCTAAGCGATGACCTTGAGCGCGCATCCACCTGGCGACAGATTGGAGAAACACGCCGCGATATGCTCGACGATGGTGCCCATGCGATCGAAGCGTTTGAACGCGCGCACGAACTCGATTCGGCAGACACGCTCGCGATCGACGCGCTGATCAGCCTCTACGAAGCGCGTTCCGATGCAGGTCGGCTTGTGACGCTCTATCGACGCCGCGTAGAGCTGGCATCGCCAGACGAGACAGATGACTGCTTCCGATGGTTGGTCGCTGCTGGGCAATGTTACGAAGGAGCACTCGGCAATCGACGCGAGGCGATGGACGTACTTGTCGAAGCGCTCGCGATGCGTCCGACCGACCTCGACGTTGCAGGGCGCGTTGCAAACCTCTATCGCGCCGAGCGCATGTGGCCGGAGTTGCTCGAGACGCTGCAGTTGCTCGGACGTGTAAGCGAATCTGACGCGGACCGACGACGATATCAAGTGGATGCGGCGCTCCTTCTTGTCAGGGAACTTGACGAACCAGGGCAGGCGATCTCTGCGATTCACGAGCTACTTGCTGCGGCAGACGATGACGCACTCGTGCGCGAGTTGTTTGGCCTTGCGCAGCGTCGCGCCGAGGTGAAGCGCGAGGTTGCGGACGCTCTTGTAGAACTGTCGCGCCAGCATTCGCGACATAGTGATCTCGTCGCCGCGCTGGAACTTCGCCTGAGCGTCGAAGATGATCCGGTATCACGAGCCTCAACCCTGCGCGAGATTGCAAGGGCACATGACGAGTTGCTTTCGAATCCAAAGGAGGCACTCGCGACGCTCATTCGGGTGCTTGCGGAGTTGCCCGACGACGAACTTCTGTTCGCCGAAGCAGAAGCCATTTGTGGTCGTGTTGGCAGCGAGTCATGGAAGCGTTGGTCGCAGGCTCTTGATGAACGCGCAGAGAGCGAGCACGACGTGGAAGCGAGTGCAACGCTCAGCGCGCGAGCGGCTCGTGTCTATGAGAGTGAGCTTCAAGATATTAACAAGGCACGCGTGGCTCTCGATCGTGCGCTCGATAGAGCGGGTGACCGAGAGGAGCTCCTTGCCGCTCTTGACCGCGTAGTTTCAGCGCAGGACGATAAAGGTAAGTTGGTTGACGTTTTGGAGCGTCGTCTCGCGGTTGAGACGGATGCTCAGCTGCTTGCAGATTTGCACGAACGCCGTGCTGGACTCCTCGTGCTCGTGCGCAAGGATGTCGAGGGCGCGATCAATCACCTTACGCAAGCGCTCGAACTCGTGTCGGGGCATGAAGCGAGCCTCGCTCGGCTCATCGCGCTTCAGTCGACTGCCTTTGAGGGAACGTTCGAGGTGCTCGAGCGCGTGTTCCGCGATCTTTCTCGCCTTGACGATCTGGCTTCGCTTCACGAACAACGCGTAGCGCGCGCAGGGACGAAGGACGATCGTCATCGACTGCGACTCGAAGCTGCAACTGTGATCGAAAATGAGTGCGGCCAACTCGGGCGAGCACAGCGGCTACTCGAAGCGGCGCTCATCGATGCTCCATCCGACTTTGACGCCCAAACAGAGCTCGAACGCGTAGCAGAACGCACCGGTGAAATTCGGCAGTACGCCGACACCCTCAGAGCGGCTTGGGCGAGCGCTTCGGGAGACGTTCGAAGCGACCTCGGTCTCAAGCTCGCGCGCATGCTCTCTGGTCCACTTGGTGAGGCGGCGAGTGCAGAAGCCGTACTCGTCGAGGCACGCTCATCAGCGCCAGACAATGTCGAAATAGTAAAAGAACTTGAGCAGTTGCGTAGGGTTCCGGGGCGAGAGCGGGAGCTCGTAGAGATTCTAGTCGCGCGTGCACTGCTCGAAGACGATGCTGATACGCAAAAAATGTTGCGTCGAGAGGCTCGAGCACTTGCCGGGCAAATCGGAGATGCAAAGCTCGCTGAATCGATAGTGCGCGAAGCTCTCGAAGTTGATGGTGATGATCTTTGGGCACTCGGAGAGCTAAGCGAGATGCTTGAGGCGGCCGAGGAGTGGAATGAACTTGCCGATGTTCTAGAGCGGCGCGCAGAGCTAGAGGTCGATGCGAGTGGGCTTCCTGATTTGCGGCATCGTTTAGGAAATATACTTGACGAACGATTGCACGACGAAGAGCGCGCGCTTGCGCTGTACGAGAACGTCTATCAAGACGATCCGAACGATAGACGCGCGTTTGACTATCTGCGCTCCGCGTATGCTGCAGGTGGCGAGTTTGCAAAGCTGGCGACGCTCCTCGAGAGAAGCGTCGAAGGCGCGGAGGCCATGGAGAGTCGCGTTACGTTGAGACTCGAATTGGCAGAGTTGCTCGAGCAAAAACTCAACCAAGTTGACGACGCGATTGCCTCGCTCGAAGCGGTAATCGACGAGCAGCCATTCAACGAAGCCGCACTTTCGCGCCTCGGCGCGCTCTACGAACGCACCGAGCAATACGGTGCGCTCGTGGCGCTTCTCGAAAAGCGACTCGAAGGCGCAAGAGCGTCGGGAGACACGGCTGGGCAGGTGGCACTATGCCTGAGGCTCGCGTCTCTTGCAGAAGAGCGCTTGGGTGACGTCGATCAAGCGCGTTCTTTCTACGAGCGCGTGACCGATTTGGAACCGGGCGATATGCGCGCGCTTGCGTCACTTGCGCGGCTGCGCGAGCTTGATGGTGATCTCGAAGGTGCGGTCAACGCGCTGTCAGAGTTGGTCAAGGTCCGCAGCGACGAAGGGCTTGCTCCCGTGTGCCTGCAACTTGGCCGCTCGCTCGTCAATCTTGAGCGATGGGCCGAAGCGGAAGAGCCGCTGAAACGAGCACTCGCGCTCGACGCGAATCTCCCTGAGGTGCGCCAACTATTGCGCGAAACTTACGAGCGCCAGGGGCGCTGGAGTGAGTTGGTGAGCCGTCTTGTTGAAGACGCGGAACACATTGGGCATGAAAATCCAGGATCGCGCGCGATGTCGATCGCTCCCGGACGAACGGCACCACCACCACCTGAACCGGTTGCTGCGCGCGTGAAACTCATTCGTGAAGCAGCGGAGCTTGCACAGAGCAAGCTAGAAGATCGCGCGCGAGCCGTATCGATCTTGGCGAACGCGGTTGAGCTCACTCCGCACGATAGGCCCTTGGTTCTCGAGTTGGTCGACCTGCAGGTCGAGTGCGGTCAGCTCGAAGATGCCGCAAAATCGCTTCAACGGCTGATTGGGCAACTGGGTGGACAGCGCACGCGAGAGGTTGCTCAATACCAGCATCGCCTTGCGGTATTGCTCAAGCAGCTTGACCGTCCGCAAGAAGCGCTCGACGCACTCGAAGCCGCGTTTAAGGTCGACGCTGGATCGCTACCGGTCTTGCGCGATCTTGGAATTTTGGCGTTTGAGAGTCACGATTGGGAGCGTGCGCAAAAGACGTTCCGCGCGCTATTGCTTCAGAAACTTGACGAAAATAGTGGCATCTCCAAGGCCGAAGTTTTCTTCTACCTTGGCGAGGTTGCGATCGCGCAGGACGACAAGCCGCGTGCGACTCAGATGCTTGAGCGCGCGCTCGAAGTCGACCCTGCGTTCTCGCGGGCACAGGAGCGTCTCTCCAATTTGCGCGCTGGATGACGCGCATCGTTCTTGTCGACGGACGCGTAAAGGGCGAATCGCAGATTGGCGTGCCGCCCCTCGAGCGTACTTCTGGCATTGGCGCATTCGAGGTCTTGCGAACCCATGATCGCGCGCTTTCAACGCTTGTGCTGCATCTCGAGCGTCTTGAACGTGCGCTGTCGGAGATGGGCATTTCTTGTGATGGGACGGCACTCTTGCAGGAGGCAGAACGTGCCGCATTTGAGATTGATGGCGAGGCGCGCGTCGACATTCGAGTTGAGCACACTGCCCAAGGTGTCGAACGCACCGTGATCGCATCGTCACTTGAACCGACCGATAAGCTGCAAATTGTGAGTGCCGCGACAGTACGGGGACCGCGTGCAACGTCGGCCGGACATAAGGTTCTCGCTTACGGCGCTCATGGGGCGGCGCTCACCGTTGCGCGAGAGAAGGGTTGTTCCGACGCGCTGCTCATCGATGACGACGGTTACGTACGAGAGGCCGCGACCGCGAACGTGTTTGGCATTCGCGGCAAGACCTTGCGAACACCAGATTCGGACGTGCTCAGGGGTGTTACGCGAGCGCTCGTGCTGGACTTTGTTTCGTCAATGGGATTGACTATTGAGCTTGCGCCGCACTCGGTAGACTCACTGCAGGCGAGCGATGAGGTGTTCTTGACCTCGGCAGTGAGAGGGGTTGCTGCAGTCAATATGATTGACGGTCGAACAATTGGGACCGAAAAGCATTGGTATTCGGGTGCCATCGCAAGTGAATTACAGTCGCTACTTCGGCGGAAATAGCTCGCGTGCCTTCCAGCCGGGTAGTTCTCGAAGGTCACTCCACACCTCGCGAGCAGTCGTATATCGAAACTGCTCGCGGCGTCGCAACATGCGCGCAATTAAGTCGCCGAGAGGCGTACCTATGGCTTCTGCACGTCGTCGAGGCTCTCCCTCCGCAACCCAACGACAGAGATCGGCGTATGCCATCCCCGGTGGAATGGCGGGCTCGCCAACAAGCATCCAGTACATGAGCAGACCTACCTGATACAAGTCGCTCTGCTTCGTCGTGAAGCCGGTGGTCAGTATTTCCGGTGCCATGATCGCATGATGAACAACGTTTGGTCGTATCGCGGGTAAGCCGCGCAGCTCTTGGCTGATCCCAAAGTCACTGATCTTGACGATCGGGCGATCGAGATGGGTGATGAGGACATTACCCGGATGCAAGTCGTCGTGAACGATGTCGTTGTCGTGCAAGAACTGCACGGCCGCGAGCAACTGGCGCGCAAGCTCGATGGTTAGACCATCTTGCAGTGGCTGGCCCAGCATGGCCTTGAGCGCGTGATCGCAGCGCTCGAGCGCAAGATAGAACAGCGAGTTGTGCTCGAAAGCGTCGTAAATGTAGACGACGTTTGGATGTCGAACGCTGAGCAAACGTTGCACTTCCTTCGCCCACTCCGCTTGCACTTCGGCGTATGGCCGGTTCGCAGGGCGCATCATCTTGAGCGCATAAACTTGGTCGAACGGGCCGACGCCTTCGTACACAGCGCCGAACTCTCCGGTGCCGAGCGTTGCGTGCACGAGATATGCGCCACGCGGCGAGACCAACAACGATCCTTGCTGTGGGAATCGAAGAAACGATCCCGTTGGCCGAACACTTTGCTGATGCGGATTCGACGGCGGTCTCGACGCTCCGGGCGCAATTGAAATTGTCGCACCAGACGGGCTCGAAGGCGGGACCGGTAGCGACGTCGTCTGGGCCTTCGCTGTTGCTGCGGGTGGATCCACAGCCGCTATCCGTTGCGTGATGCGCGCTGCGGGCACTCCGAGCGGCGGCGTTCGCGTTGCGTCACTCACGGGAATGATTGTCGTCCATGAAAGGCGTTCCGGAAAGCGGGATCAGGTGTGGTGTCTATCGAGGAAGTCGACAATGTGTTGAAAAACGCGCGTCTCAGCCTCGTGCGAAATAAACAGATCGGCATGCGCCATCTTCATCGCGTCGTCGCCAACCTCGAGTAGCTCTTTCTTCGAGGATCCCATCAGTTCGTAAACGGCGCGCGCTGTTGCGGGTGGGACAACGCCGTCGTGTTTTGCGACGACGCACAACAGCGGATGCTTCATGCCGCGAAGGCGATGGGTGACGTTTACATCTCTCAAGATGAGATCGCGCGAAATGATCCACTCTGCAATCTCTTGATTGATCCGCGGCGATGGATCTTCAACCGTTTGGACCATCAAGTTTGCGTGCGACGTGTCCGTTGAGTTTGCGTTCATATACATCGCGAGAACGCTTGGTAGATAGCGAACAAGGAGCGGGAGCGCGATGCGTGCGAGAGGACGGGTGTGACGCAATCTCACTTTGCCGATCAACTTCGGGGACGAAAATGCGAGACGCAACAGTGGATGGACGGTCACCCAACGAATGAGTCCGCCAAGGCTCACGAAGCTGCCGATCGGTGCATTCGGATGATGTGCAAGATGACCAAGAGTGAGCGCAGTCCCCAAGCTACATCCGATCACGTCAACCAACCCGTCGGGAGATTCGCTGCGCGCAACGACGTGCGCCAGCGCGAATCGGATATCGTCGATCGCCATCTCAGCTAGGCCAAAGTTCGACGACGATCCATGGTCTCTTCGTGATCGCCCTTGGCCGCGTAAGTCGGCACTCCACACATCGAACCCGTGCGCGGCGAGATAGCTTTCGAGCGAGTGGCCCTTCGGATGAAAGCCGAAGATGAAGGAGTTCATTCCGTAACCGGGAATGATCAAAATAGGGCGCCGCGCTTTTGTTTTTGTCTGCGCCGCTACGTGTTTGAGCGCGAGCTTATACCCGGCGCCGTTTGCAACGTATTCAACGCTTCCCCAAGTAACGGTTGGCACTCCCGTAGCGTACACGACGACGTTGACGCACAACTATCCAAGTAGAGCGAACTTCAAATAGCGGCCTTCAGACCATGCGGGCAATGTCGGATGATCCGGCGGAGGACCGTTGAGTTGCAACAGCCGTAGATCACTTCTCCCCAACGACACATCATCGAGCGTGGACATGAACCGCGCAGCGTCCACGTGACTTGAGCACGATGCGGCGCAAAGTAGGCCACCCTGCGATAGAACCTGCGCGCACCCTCTGTGTAACTTGCGATATGCCGCGAGTGCCGTCCCAACCGATTTTTCATTGGGAGCAAAGCTTGGTGGGTCGCAAACAATGAGGTCCCATCGATCGCCACGGACGGCGCAACGGTCAAGAAACTGAAATACATCGGCCGTTACAAATGAGTGCAGATTGGGATCAACACCGGCGAGTTTGAAGCTCTTCTGCGCGGTCGCGTGTCCTTTTGGGGCGATGTCCACACTCGTCACGTGCGTCGCTCCACCGAGCGCAGCGTGAAGCGAGAATCCACCTGCATACGAAAAGAGGTTGAGCACACGTTTGCCATTCGCAAGGGTGCCAACGAGTCGGCGGTTGTCGCGTTGGTCGAGAAAGGCTCCCGTCTTTTGGCCGTCGTGGAGGTCGACCACAAACGGAACGCCGTACTCTTCGACGTTGACTTGTTGTGGTAGCGGATCGCCGAACCATTCCGTGAACTTGGGCTTCTCTCCGCGAATGCTCTCTCTCTCGCTCATCGTGACAATATCAATTTGATTTACTATTGGCCGCAGGATGCGCGTCAAGAGTTCGCGATGAGGTTGAAGTGAGCTGCCGTCTAGTCGAACGACGGCAAACTGGGCATACACGTCGACAACGAGCCCCGGCATGCGATCGCCTTCACCTGCGATTAGTCGAAATGCACTCGTACGTTGCCCAGCGAACAACCGGTGTCTTAGCGCCATCGCCGAAGTGGCGCGTTGGCTCACGAGCTGCGCCGTGAACGGTTCACCCCACGCGCGCACCTGAATGGGCGACTCGGGATCGGCCAAACCGTGTCCAATGACGTTGCCCTCGTCAAGGACGCTTACGGGCATCCCCGCGCTTAGTGATCCACTTGTTTGTCGAATCGATTCGCGCCACACCCACGGATGCCCTCGTCGGTGTGGTTCGACCGCTCTGGCCGCTAGAGTTACCGTTCCAACGGTTTCGTTCGATTGGAATTTTTCAGTAACACTTTCACGGGATTGACCGATTCGAGTGCTTTTCGCTTGAGGACTGGTTGCTCGTTTGGATGCCAAAGTGGGCCAATCATGACTTGAAAGTCAGAAAGCGGAGCGTGCTTTTGTGCACGAGCCCCTTCAATTTGCATACATTCGAGACGTTTCTAACGAGCACACCCGTTGCATGCTGCTTTGCTCGAGCGCACGCGCTCTTTTGTGGCAGACCATAACCGTTGCTCGTCACGTAACTTTGGCGGGCAAAGGTGATCGGTTTCGGCAGCTAGCGACACTTTTCTAGTGAACTTGCGGATTAGGGCAAAGACATGAGCAAGAAGGCGCGAGCAAAGAAGAAGGGCAATCGTTCCAACACGAGCGTCGTGGCCAAGAGCCTCGTGGCCAAAAGCGTCGAGCCGTCGGCCAATCAGCTCCTTGCACGCGCCGTCCCCGAGCCAGAGGTTTCGACCATTCGGTTGCACGACGCGGCGCTCGATGACGATGCAAGTCCGTCAATCATTCCGCCCGCACCGCTCGAGGTGAAGCCGCGCGCAACGATTGCGTCCGTGCCCGAAGCAAAGCCTGAAGTGAAGGTCGCGAGAGCCTCCTCAAAGGACCAAGACGACGAAGCCATCAGCATGGCTTTTTTCGACGCCCAAAACACACCGAGCATCGCCCCGGTGGAGATCGACGTCGATGACGAACCCACCAACGAATCGGTGGCCATTCGCCGCCTCACGCTGTCACCGGCTGGTATCGCAAGACGGGCGCAGTTGGGTCGCTACGTTGCTGCGGCGGTTGGGCTCGCAGCGATTGTAGGTTTGGCGGGTGCAGTGAAGAGTCGTTCAATGCGCGACGCAATGTCCGCTCAACTCGCCGAGCGTCCTGCGCTGGCGGCCGAGCCAAGAGCCGCTGTGCAACCCATTGCGGCGCAAGTGCCGCAAGTGCCTGCTCAACCCGCCGTTCCTGCCGTGCAAGTACCTGTTCCGACTCCCGAAACGGTCAAGCCAGTTGAGGAAGTAAAGCCGACTGAGGCAAAGGTCGTCGAAGAGAAGAAAGACGACAAGAAGGCTGAGGTTCCCGCGGCTGCGGACGATAAGCCAGCCGAAGAAAAAAAGGCCGAGCTCGATCCGGTTCAGGCAAAGAAACAAAAGACAGCTGCGCACAACGCGCTCGAATCGGGCAAGCACGCAAAGGCGATCGAAGCCGGCGAGCGATCGGTCGCACTCGATCCAACCGATGCCGAAGCTTGGTTGATTCTCGGTGTGGCCTATCAAGAAAAGGGCAACAAAGAAGAGGCGAAACGCTGCTTCAAGTCATGCCTGACCGAAGGAAAGCGCGGCCCCAAGGGCGAGTGCGCGATGATGGCGCACTAGCATTTTGTCGGGAAGCACGTGACGCGTGGGTGTGTCGGATGTCACCACCAGTGAGCCGCTTGGGCTTGGCGCACGTGAGCGTGATTCGCGTGGGGGTGTCGGACGTGGACCTTCTGACCGGCTCGAGCCTGCCAGTGAGTCGCTTGGCTGCCGCACGTGAGGTGATTCGCGTGGGGGTGTCGGACTCGCAACAACGGCCCCCCCCCGTCCGGAGCACCCACAAAACGAAAACGAGCGCGACGACCAGTCACGCTCGCTACGTACGTCCCCGCTGGGGGATGTTCGAAGGGGGGAAGGCTTCCTCCCCCCTTCGACCAAAACTAAAGAACGCGGATGTTCTCGGCTCGAGGACCCTTTGGTCCTTGACCCTCGTTAAACGAGACCCGCTGTCCTTGTTGCAGGTCCTCGAACCGGACGCCTTCGACAGCGGACATGTGGAAGAACAAGTCTTTCC
>JAHFDZ010000144.1 GCA_023248745.1 Myxococcales bacterium
TCGCGATTCCCGTGTAAAACGAGTCGTCGCTGCAGCGTGCAATGTACACATACCAGCGGTCGCTCGAGGCCACGGGGGGATGGTAAACAAAGTTCTCCTTTTGCGTACGAGAGTGCGCGCCTACCGTCCTGGGCCATGACTTCCGAGTATCGCAAGCGCGCCGTTGTTACCGGTGCCTCAAGCGGCATTGGCTACGCGCTTTCGCTTGAGCTTGCGGCGCAGGGTTACGACCTCGTGCTGATCGCTCGTCGAGAACAACCGATGCGCGAGTTGGCAAATCGAGTGGATGTACTTGGGCGCGCTGCCGAGGTCGTGGTGCTCGACATCGCTGATACTGAGTGCACTGTCGCAACGCTTCGAGCGATTGATCGGGCGCGCCCAGTCGACTTGGTGATCGCGAATGCGGGCGTCGGCGCCGTGCGCGCGGCGGCGACCGCGTCCTCGTGGGAGGCGATGGGGCCTGCGCTGCACACCAACTTCTGTGGGGCGGCTGCGACGCTAACGGCGCTTGTTGAGCCGATGATTGAAAGAGGTCGAGGGCATTTGGTAGGCATCGGATCGCTCGCCTCGATGGGCCCGTTGCCAGAGTCAGCGGCCTATTGTGCCCCGAAGGCGGGCCTCGCCATGTTGCTCGAGTGCTTGCACCTCGACCTCTTGAAGAAGGGCATCAAGGTGACGCACGTGCGCCTCGGCTTCGTGAGAACGCCGATGGTGGCCAAGAGTACCCACCCGATGCCGCAGCTCATGGAAGTGGATGATGCCGCGAAGCGTATAGTCAATAAACTTGCCTACATGCCTGCGGAGATCACATTGCCCGAGCCGCTCGCGTTTGCCACGCGTCTCTTGGGAAATCTGCCAAGGCCTGTGCGTGATCGGTTGATGCGCTTTGCGGGTTCACGAGGTACGACATAAACGATGGGGGACCCAACCATCCGCTCGTGGCGCGACCTTGTCTCGCCCGACGTTCCCATGCTTGTTGCGGCGACGCTGGCGCTTCTTGGCGGATCGGCGCTGACGCTTGCTATTCCACAGACCGTTAAGAAACTGATCGATGCGCTCTCGACCTCGGGAGGAGCAGACGCTCTCAACGGTGCGCTTGCGATGCTTCTGGCCCTTTGCGTTGGTGTTGCGATCCTTGGCTTCTTTCGCGCTTGGCTCTTTGTCTATGCAGGTGAGCGCGTCGTCGCACGTTTGCGCCGTGCGTTGTTCTCACGCTTGCTGGAACGCGACATCGCTTTTTTTGACCAAGAGCGCACCGGTGATTTGATCAGTCGTCTTTCTGCCGACACTGGCGTGTTGCAAAATGCGGTCACCGCCAATCTCTCGATGACGCTGCGGTTTCTTTTGCAAGCGCTCGGTAGCGTTGCGGTTCTATTTTGGACGAGTGCGCGCCTTACGTTGACGATGCTCGCGCTCGTGCCTTTCGCTGCGGTCGGCGTTGCGCTCTTTGCGAGATACGTTCGCAAGCTGTCGAAGAAGACTCAGGATGCGCTTGCTGCGGCTTCGACTGTGGCCGAAGAGGTCTTCTCGAACGTGCGCACGGTGCGCAGTTTTGCGCGCGAGCGTAGCGAGATCGATCGGTACGCAACATCAGTCGGTGAGGCGCTCACGTTGGGGCGAAGGCTTGCGCTGGCCTACGGCTCATTCCAAGGTGTTGGCGGCATCGCGGCGTTTGCCTCCATCTCGCTCGTGCTTTGGTACGGAGGCCATCTTGTGATGCGTGGCGCGCTCTCGGTCGGAACGCTCACGTCGTTTATGTTCTACACATTCTATTTGTCGTTTTCGCTCGCCGCGCTCGCGGGTCTTTACGGCGATTACCAGAAAGCGATCGGTGCGAGTCAGCGCGTATTTCAGCTACTCGCGCAAGATGCATCGATGACGTCAGGAACACGTGAGCTCGCAGATGTTGTGGGTCTGATGCGCCTTGAAGATGTTGTCTTTGCCTATCCGTCGAGGGCTAACGTTCGCGTCCTGAGCGGTGTCGCGCTCACACTTGAGCCAGGGAAGGTCGTTGCACTGGTCGGTCCGTCGGGTGGCGGCAAGAGCACGGTTGCGCAACTTGTGTCTCGATTTTACGATCCTTGTGAGGGTCGCGTTTCGCTGGACGGCGTCGACATTCGCGAATTTGATGCGGCTTGGTTACGAAAACAAATTGGACTCGTCGCTCAAGAGCCGGTCCTCTTCGCGATGAGCCTGGCGGAGAACATTCGGTATGGGCGTCATGATGCGACGATCGCCGAAGTGATCGAGGCCGCGAAGGCCGCGAATGCGCACGATTTCATCAGCGTCTTGCCCACTGGGTATGACACCGAAGTGGGTGAGCGCGGCGTTCGCCTCTCGGGCGGTCAACGTCAGCGCGTTGCAATCGCGCGAGCACTTCTTAAGGACCCGAAAATTCTCCTGCTAGATGAGGCAACGTCAGCCCTTGACGCGGAGAGCGAGCACCTTGTTCAAGAAGCGCTCGAGCGGTTGATGAAGGGGCGAGCCGTCATGGTGATCGCGCACCGGCTTTCGACCGTCAAGAATGCTGACCTTGTGGTGGTCATCGATCGTGGGCAAGTTGTAGAATCGGGCTCTCATGCCGCGTTGGTGGAAGCCGACGGGCTCTATCGACGTCTTCTCGATCGGCAATTTGTCTCGAACTAACGGCTCAGTTTCGTCCAATCGACGATTGACGTCGCGCGCGTTTCTGGCTGGCAACTCGGGCAAAAGAAGGCGTCGTGGCCGTGCACTCCGGCTGTCCGAATTTTCGTACCGCAGCGCGAGCAAGGCGCGCCAGTTCGATTGCGAACTTTCAAGAAATCACGCAACTTGACGTCAGTTGGAGGCGCGCGTTTGACGAGCTCTTTGCGCGCACGATCAAGTACACAAACGATGCCCTTTCGCAATCGCTCGATGCCTTCATCGTCAAGCGACCTGACGAACGTCTTTGGATGAAGGCCGGCTTCAAAGAGTGCTTCATCTGCGTAGGCGTTGCCCATCGAATCGATGGCGGTCTTGTCCATTAAGAAAACTTTGAGTTGATCGCGTCGTGACTTTGCGAGCGTGGCGAACGCCTTTTTCGTAAACACCTTTGCGTCGAGCGCATCGAGGCCGATGGCGGATAGGCCGGGCACGAATTCGAACTTGCCGGCCGGAAACACGTAGACCTTGCCCATTTGGACGTCATCGCGATAGCGAAGTTCGCGCCCATCGCTGAGCGTGAAGGCGATCGCGAGATCCTTCGGCTGTGTCTTCGCGTTTTTTGCGATCGCGAACCGTCCCGCGAGCATTGGCGAAACGGCGACTTGGATTGGAGCTGCTTCAAACGAAAAGAGAATGAAGTGCCCCCTTCGCGCGACGCTGGTGATGCGCTTGCCTGCGAGGTTCGTGTTGAGATCGCCTTGAACGCACATGCGGAGAACGACAGGTTTCTTGACGAGTACAGAAACGATGTCAACGCGCGAGAGCTCGCGGTCCAAGATCGGCACGAAGTATTCGAGATCGGGGCGCTCGGCCATCGAGCCTCTACAATAGCGCGGTCACGTTCGAATGCGCACATGGTAGGCTGCGTCGCGAGGTCACCATGATCGTCGAAGAAATCCGAAAGCGCCGCAACGCAGCACTCAAAGCCCGAGACACTGTCGCCAAGGACGTCCTGTCTGTTGCGCTCGGTGATATCGACACGATCGCGGCGAGAGCGTCGCGTGACGCTACGGACGAAGAGTGCTTGCAGGTACTGCGCAAACTCGTGAAGTCGAACGAAGAGACACGCGCAAACACCGTTGGCGAAGAGGCGAAACTTGTCCTCACACAAGAAATCGCAATCATCACGGAATTGCTTCCCAAGACGCTTGGTGTCGAAGAGCTGGTCGCGGCACTCGCTCCGGTGGCAGCCGACATACGCGCTGCCGCCAATCCGGGACAGGCGACAGGGGTCGCAATGAAGCATCTGAAATCGATCGGCGCCTCGGTCGACGGCAAGCTCGTTGCGCAGGCGGTCGGTCAGCTGCGCTCTTAGGCGCGCTCGGTCAGAGCGTCCTCAAGTACGCCTCAAGCGCATCCAAATCGGCTGCCGACAAGTGACCGGTATTGCCCATTTTCCCATCGCTCTTGCGCAGCAAATCGCCGAGGGTTGCATACCTGCCGTCGTGAAAATAGGGCGCGCTTTCGCCGATGCGCACGAGCGATGGCGTGATGAAGGACGCTTGTCGATCGGCCGAAGTTGCACTCTGCACATTGTGGACATCGTGATCAGTGAAGCGCGTTTTCTCTGCATGGCAGCCTGCGCACCCGGCTTGATCATTGAAGACATACTTGCCGCGCATTTCGGCGTCAGTGAGTGTGCGCTCGACTGGTGGCGGGCCTCGCAGCGAACGAAGGTACGCCGAGAGCGCTTCGTGTTCTTCGTCGCGCAGGCCTGTGCCTCCAAGATTTTTCATGGTGTGAACCATGTGTTCCTTGAGAGTCGCGTGCTGACCCCTCCAGCCGAAGGGCGATTGGTGGGTGACGCGTCCGGCAAGCGTGATCGTTTGGCGAGGGCCTTCGGGTGTTGACCATGTGAGGCCGTCATCGCGGCCATCGGGATGGCAACTCGCGCAGGCACGTCCGTCGCGTGCAATTTTCGGCTCCGCGGAGGCGTGAAACAACTTGCGTCCCAAGACCGCGGCGTCTGAAAGTGTGAACGTTTCGCCGCGCGGAATGCTGAGCAGCGAGGGTTGCTTAGGGGCCTCACCTTTTTTGAGCTCGGCCCTTGAAACAAACGCGATCGCGCGATCGTACTGAGACCACACGATCGCTTGATCGCGCTCTTCGTCGAGCGCCAGGCCGAGTGCACCCGGCGGAACGTTCGACACTCGCTTGACCTTTGCCATCGGGGCGTTGGTGCGTCCGTCGTATTCGATCAACTTGGCGTTACCGATGCAGCTGACGAGCAGCGTCTGGCGCTTTGGGTCCGCAACCGCTGCGCGTGGAAGGCGACACGCTGTTGCTCCAATGCGCGCATCGACGGGAACACTACCCGCTGGTCCTGTGATTTTTTTCGCCGATGCGCTTTCGATGACGTCGACGTCGAAGAGCTCACTGGGCAAGGATTCGGCTTCTTCGCTGCTGCCTCCGTAACCCGATGAGATGCTGAGAGCGTCGCCAGTGGCCACCGCGACGTGGGGAATAAAAATTCTCTCTGACGGTCCGATGGTGAGTTTCGCCAGCGCGAAACCTTGTCGTGCGTGGCGGGATGGGAAGACGGTCTGGCTCATCATCATTCCCGTTCCGCACATCATTCGTGGCGGCTCGTCTCCTTCGTGCGCCAAGCCGCCAGTTTTGAGGCCTGACCCAATATGACGAGCGTTGTGAGAGCGGAACCCTCGCGTTTCAGTCCAGCCCGCCATGCCAACGTCAACTTTGTTTACGTTGTCTGGCTTCGCAAGGTCCACAACGCTGACGTGTCCAGCGCCTGCATGCGAGACAAACGCGCGAGCCCCATCGTTTGATGCAATGAGTGCACGCGGCTCGCGTGCGAGATCCACTGCAAGCGCGCGAGCTTCTGTCGCAAGGTCAAAGGCCTCAAGGGTGTGACCTGCGCCCGAGAGTACAAGAAGGCGAGAGCCCGCAATCGCAAGTGAGAGCGGCTCGCGTGCGGTTTCGATTCGCGCGCCAACGACGAGGGGCGCTCGCAAGTCTTCGGTTGCTCCGAGTGAGAGAACCGCGTGGTCGTCACGCAACGTCACGCGCAAGGTTCCTTCTGGCGCGATGACCATTTGTGCTGGCCTGCCCGGAAGGACGGTGCGTGACAGTATGGTTTGATTCGCGACGTCGACCGCGTGCACGACCGATTCGTCGTCGTCCGCAACGTATGCGACCGCGCGGTTACTGACGCGCGCAAGGACAATCATCGATCCTTCGCCCGACCCCATTGAGGCAAGTGGTACCGTCGGTTGACGATTCGTCGGCGCTGGAGGTTCGGGTGTGGGGGCTGCAGGTCCGTTTGCAACGGGCGCTGCTTTCTTTGAGCAAGCGCCGATGCCGGCTGTGCACAGCGCAAACGCGACAACGGCATGTGTGGTCCGCATAGCCAATGGACGCGCTGCGGCGCGAAAAGTTCCATCCGCAACCGCGCAGATTCACAAGGGCCCTATTTCTCGCCGCGTTGGTGTGCTGGTGTGCGCGTTGGGTGCGTTGTGCCTGCCCCGCTCGTGCGGGTTGCCCAAACCCCAATATTTATGGGACTCCACGCGCGATCCCGAAGGGTGAGATGCAGCACACGATAGCGCTCGAAGGCGTTGGCGTCTTTGGTACAAACACGGCGGGCACGACCACGGCTCAAACCACATCGGTGTATACCCCCACGCTGCCCACGTTTCAGTTTCGGTATGGCGCGACAGATCGGTTCGACTTCGGCATACGCGCCGGGAACCTCGCTCCTCGGGGTTGACGGAAAGTGGAACTTTGTCAAAGGGCGTGTTGACCTCGCCATCGATCCGGGGATTCAGGGAACGTACGTGGTGGTCGGCTCGAACACAGGAAACGCGTCCACATCCGGTGCTTCCGCGGCGATTTTCTACGGCAACTTGCCCCTGCTTGTGGGCATCAACTTTTCGTCGCGAATCGCGATGATGCTCAGTCCCGGAATCGGCTTCGCTGCGGCCACAGGCAGCAATGCGGGTCAGTACGCAGGAGGTTCGAGCTTTCTCGCGCGCATGGGTATGGGCTTCAACTTTAAGATTGCAAATTCGTTTGCGCTGCAGCCCGAAGTTACCGCGCTCTACTACACGAACACCGGTGGCGTGATGCTCTCCACAGGTCTCGGTTTCGTGATCGGCGCGCAACCTGACACAAGCGATCTCAAGTAAATATTGTGAACCATTCCGATACTTGACGAATGTCTTGCGTGCCTGACAAGGTCCCTATCGATCGCTGTGGCGGCCTTGCGTAACCCAAGTTTCGACGAGTTGAATCTCTTCGAGCGCAAGTGGCGGCAAGCCCAGCGGCATGCCGCGCACGTTTGAAACAGGGCTGCCCGCATCCTCGCTGTGTCTCGCCATCAGGGCTGCGATGATGCGTGGCGATCCGTTCGTCATCCGAAAGATGCTCGCCCTTTGCCCAGCTTCGTCGAGCGCACCACTCATGATCCCTTCGTGTGTCGACAGATTGAGCGCGATCGCGCGAAAGCCAAATCCACCAGTATTTCCTGGGCCGCCGTCGCCAAGCGCAAAGTCAGGATCGCTATGACAGTGCCAACACGTCTTCTTGAGAACGCGGCGCTCGACCTCTGCGAAAGACACCTGGCGCGTTAGAACCGGCAAGCGCTCTGGCGCGGCCGCCCGATTGCGTGGCGCCAGC
Organism: Myxococcales bacterium; assembly: GCA_023248745.1. Lineage (GTDB taxonomy): Bacteria > Myxococcota_A > Polyangia > Polyangiales > Polyangiaceae > JAHFDX01. The sequence continues at coordinate 7,321 of JAHFDZ010000144.1, forward strand.
TCGCCACGAATCAGGTAGGCCGCCACATCCTGTGTGTCGCTTTCGGATAGGTCGGGCTTTGGCATGTCCGTGTCTGCTTTGATGCGTTTTGGATCGGTGAGCCAAGCGATGAGTGCCGCAGGGCGCCACTTCTCTCGAACGAACCGCAAGTCGGGCGCTAGTGCGACACCGCGCCTCAACAGCCTAGGCTCGGCGACGCTTGGTTGGTCGCGAAGCTGCGGGGAGAACGTTGCGGTATGACACTGGCCACACCGAGCGCTCTCGATGAGTGCGCGTCCGCGTTCTGCATTTGCGGTCCTGGCCAACCCGCCGGGTTCATCGTGAGGGACGAGCACGCGCGCGAGTCTGGCTGCCTCGCCTTTCGCATAGGCGAGCCGAGGCATGCTTGCGCCTACGTGAGGACGCTGATCGTAGGGATCCTGGAGATAAGCCTCGACCCAGTCGCGCTTGTAGCGCGCTCCGATTCCGAGCAATGACGGCACCTGTCTCAAGTGCACGATGTTGCGATCCCATTTAGTTAATAAAGTTGACGTTGCAGAAAATGTTCTTGCAGCGATTGACTGATGGCACCCCACGCATTGTTGACTCATCGGAGGTGCAGGGAGCCCTGTACCGTCGTGACACCGATTGCATTCGTACTTTGCGAGAAGCGCACGGTCGTCAGTGGCGGCATCCAGAGGACCTTCTGCAGCGTCGACGACAGTCGGAACGGCCGCGACGTCCTGCCGTAAGGTCGGCGTTGAACGATTGCAGCCCCAAAGAACAGCTGTTGTGATGAGTGAGCTTGCAATGCGCGAGGTGAAATGTAACCGCGAACGTCTTAATGTCACCCGCTGCTCGCAGGAGGCGGAGGCGCGCAATCAAGGATAGTCTTGCCTTTCGCTTTCTGTGGTTTCTGTGCTTCGCATCGCGCCGTCGCCGCTTGGGCGCCTGCTGAGTCACTGGCCGACGCCCGCAACTTTGCGAGTGCGGCCCATGCTGCGGCGTTCGGCATCACATCGCGCGACGCCAAGTCCTCAAGCGCTTCTTTTGCGAGCCCGCGACCTGCGACGTCACGCATTTGCACTTCCGCGAGCGCCGCCGTCGACGCAGGGTCACGAAGCTGGCTTGCGTGAGCGCGAAGGACGTCATCTGCCCAAGCGATATTCGCCGTGCGCTCTGCATCCGTGGTTGCTGAAAACTCGCGCGCTTTGGGAGGCGATCCATCGCTACGAAGAATCGCGAGTGCCATCACCCGTTGGGCCTTGTGAAGCGGACCCGAAGTTGTCGCACGCGTAGCCCTCAGTTTTGGAAATGCGGTTGCGACGCGTTTGGCCGCCTCATCGAGCCGACCTTCGTCAAGCGCCTTTACGGCGTTCGTGAGGTCGACGGGCTTGATCTCAACGTCGTGGGCGATGCTTTCGATGCACGCGTGTGCTTGGGTAGTTGAGTAGAGCGATGCGACCATGGATGCGCAGAGAACGAGCGGTATTTTCACTGGAACCTCCAACGTTGCAATTGTCGAATTCGCGCGGCCGATGGAATTTGACAACTGTGTTTCGTGAAGGTTCCCCCTTGGTGGGGATTTTTTTGGAGTGGGAGCGAAAGCGTCAGCGAATTCTCTTCGCCCTGATCCAAAACTTCTCGCCTGATCCCCTCGCGTGATCCCAAAGCGCCGCCTGATCCATCGGAACGGCGACGTAGTCGTCGACGGACTTGTAGTTGAGCGTTGGCTTCTTGCCGCGTCGCTTCACGCTAAAAGCGATTTTGCGATCACCATGCGCTGAACTTCGCTCGTGCCTTCGCCGATCTCACAAATTTTTACGTCACGCAGGTGGCGCTCGACGTTGAACTCGCGGGTGTAGCCGTAGCCGCCGTGTACTTGCAGCGCGCGATTGCACGCACGCGTGCCGGCCTCGCTGGCGAAGAGTTTTGCGATCGATGCTTCGCGCGTGTAGCGCTGGCCTTGATCGGCAAGCCAGGCGGCCCGGTATGTGAGCAGCGATGCAGCATCGAGCTCGGTCTTGCAGTCTGCGAGCATCCACTGAATCGCCTGAAAATCACCGATTGGCTTTCCGAACTGCTTGCGGTCTTTCGCGTACGTGATGGCCATGTCGAGCGCGCCGTAACCCAAGCCGAGTGCCATTGCCGCAATCGAAATGCGGCCGCGATCGAGAATCTGCATCGTGTCGGTAAATCCGCGATCCACTTCGCCGACGCGTTGGGTGTCACTGATGCGAACGTCCTCGAACGTCAACTCGGCGGTGTCGCTTGAGCGGCAGCCCAATTTAAGAAGGTGCTTGGATGCGGAAAATCCCTTTGTTCCTTGATCGACGACGAACGCGGAAATGCCCTTTTGTTTTGACACGTCCGGATTGGTTCGCGCAAGAACAACGCAAAAGCCGCCGACGCTGCCTTGCGTGATGAACATTTTAGTTCCGTTGAGGATCCAATCGTTGCCATCGCGACGCGCGGTCGTCGCGAGACCTGCCGAATCGCTTCCGCTTCCCGGCTCTGTCAGCGCCCACGCCGCGAGCCATTCACCAGTGGCCGCCTTTGGAAGATACTTGCGTTTGAGGTCCTCGCTGCCAAACGCGAGGATGTGACCGGTGCCTAAGCCGTTGTGAGATGCAACCGTCAGCGCGAGCGAGCCGTCGATGCGTGCGATCTCTTCGACGCAGATTGCATAGGACGTGACGTCCATGCCTGCGCCGCCGTACTCCTCGGGAATGCGGATTCCGAGCAACCCCAAGTCGGCGAGTTTGGGAACGAGTTCTTTGGGGAAGCGTTCCTCGCGATCCCACGCTTGTGCGTGTGGTGCAACCTCCGCGCGTGCGAACTCGCGAACCGATTTCCGAAGAAGCGTGTGATGCTCGGAGAAGTCGAAATTCATGGGCCCTTACGGTTGTAAGTCGCGCGTACGCAACCGGTCAACGACTAAGCGAAGAAGTGCGCCCGAAGGCATGCCGTTGTGTCGTTCATTGAGGCGACATCGCTTGCGATTCCTGAGATCGCGATTGCGAGTCCTGCGTTGTGAAAGGGTTCGGGCCTGTGCCTGACGACCAACTGGAGCATCCGATTGTGCACAAGCCCGTGCGCGATTGTGGTGGTGCGAACTGAACTTACGCTGGGCCCCGCGCCATCACTTGAGCGACACTCGACGCGGACGAGGCGGACACCGGACGACGCATCACCGAATAGCGTTTCGTGAACGACTTCGTACTCGCCCATGCCGAGATCGTTCTCCTCGTATGCCCTGACGATCGTCGATAGATTAAGAGGCGCGAATGTAGCATCCAGGATGTGCGCTGACGCCAAAACAAGTTTCGCGAGCGCCGAGTCGTCTGTCTTGGGTCGCATGACGTCGAGACGCTCGAAGCCGTGTTGAAAAGGGCACTCCCATTGATGGGCGAAAGGGATCGGCACCCGTTAGAGTCTATTTGAAGCCGCTCCGATCGTCGTGGTCGTTTGTTTGGCAAGCGAAGCTCGCAGGCGGACGATTCACGACTAAAGCTCCTTGTGGTGACGCGGCGGGGATCGGCAACTGTGCCTGCTCGAAATACGTACAGCTCAGCCGGACGATCTACCCGCGCCGTCGAACGCGCTTAAGTCTTCATCAAGCAGAACGATTTTTCACCGAAGCTCGTGCACGAATAGCCTGTCGGACACTTTTTGCCTGAGCCGCATGGCCGTGAGCAATAGCGTTGGTTGCCAGTCGCAACGCACACACCCGTCGCGCAGTCTGCGGCCGTCACGCAAGCGCCGCCTATGTCGGACTCAGGTTTTTTCGTCGTCGTTGGCTTTGCGCCCGCATCGCGCAACGTTGCGTAACTGCCTCCGTCAACGTCTTCTACAACGACGCCACCCGCCCCTCGCCATCGATAGGCTGCGTCGACAAGGGGCAAGAAGATGTCGGTGCGTGAGTAAACGTTGTGGACGTCGAGGCCATCGCACGATGGCCCGAGACGCGAGAAGACGCCGACCACTTCTCCGCTTGTGACGTCGAGCGCGATCCCTCCGTTGCCGATCAAGCATGCTGGCTCGAGCGCCTTGAATCCCTGCTCATCAGCGTCAAGAATGGGGACGTATTCGCGCAGGAGCTTTTGATACCAGCCGAGCGCAACCTCTGCGAACGCAACTGTGCGAACGACATCTCCCTTCGCGATGCCGTGTGCGCGCACCCCAATGGGTTTGATGCCTGTGATTGGCTTTTCGACAATGAGGATTGCGACGTCGGCGAGGCACCTCGGCGTGTCGGGCTCGAGAACGACGAGTCCTCTTGGACCGCGGACCATCGTGTCGCTGTCCTCGCCTACGAGTATCTGTGCGCGGCTGGCTGCGATGAGTGGTAAATTTTCTTCACATTGATGCCCTGCCAGAAGAAAGCAGTGCCTTGGGACCAAAACGGCGTCGTTACCGATTGCCACGCCCGTGCACAATCGCTCACCCGCGATATCGACCGCAACGATAGCGGGATCCCGGCCTCGATCGGAGACGCCGGGAATAGGCAACATTTGGTCAACTTGCACTCCAGAATCGGGTCCCTGCGTCGCGGGTAGACGAAGTTCGTCCTGATCCGCGCACGCCACAAACCATGCGGCGAAAACACCGCTACAAACAAGAGCCAACTTAGAAAGACGATGCAACATCACTCACCTCCAATGGTTTTGAAAGTGGAGGAGCGAAGTGCGTGCCAACCTTGGCCACGCGCATTTGCGGTCGTTCATATGCTTGACGATCGTCAGTGACGGATTTCAGCCGTCACTTGACAGCGCACGCTGGCGCGCGAGAACAAGGTTCGCTAGGTCCAACTGATCCTTTGGGCACTTCGAATCAAAATTGAACCGGGGCTTGTCAATTGGGAGAGCATGCCCCACAACGCCCGGCTCGCACGCTCGCAACGGTGATTCGACTCGTCACCTCACCATTGGTGCGCAGTTTCGAACCTGACTTTCATCCTTAGGGGAGTGAACACCATGGCATGGCTCATTCAAAACCACGACGGCGCGCTCTTGGTCACCATGAACACGAGCAGCGTCAACAAGCAGAACGAAGCGTTCTTCGCGGATCTTCACACCTGCTTTGACGTGCTCGATCGCGAACATCCGATGGTGCCCATTGTGCTCACCGGTCAGGGGCACGTCTTTTCGGCCGGGCTCGACTTTGAAGAGGTCTTCAACTTCTTCGAAGGCGCAACAGTGGCCGAAACGTCGGCGTGGTTTCTGCGCTTCTACAAGACCATTTCTCGTGTCCTCACCGCAGAACGCATGGTTGTCGGTGCGATAAACGGGCACGCCTACGCGGGCGGCGCTGTTCTGGCGCTCACTTGCGATCACCGTATTGGACCGCTCGAGGGTGCACGGGCTTCAATCAACGAGGTACCAATCGGTATTCCGATGCCATGTCCGTATGTTGAACTTGCGCGTAGTCGCATGGGCGATCGTGAGGCGCAGGAGTGGATCCTGTTTGGGCGTGAACACTCACCGAGCGAAGCGCTCGCGTCGGGTTTCTTTCATCAACTTGCACCAAACGACAAGTTGCTTGACGTTGCGCTCGCCAAGGCTCGCTCGCTTTCGCCGCTCGCTCGGACTGCATACGTTGCGTCGAAGAAGACGTTGCTGCTGCCATTGCTCGAAAGAATCGAGAGACTCACGCCAAAAACCGAGCAATTCGTCCTGCCTGCACTGCTGTCCGAAGACGGCAAGAGATCGCGCGCGCTAATCAAAGCGACGCTTGCGGCGAAGAAACGCTGAGCGCTTCCCTTTGCTGCTGGCCCAGCTAAGGTCCCAAAGCGTGACCGCACACGATAGCGTCGAACGCCTCTATGCCGAGCTCGTCGCCGAGTGGGCGACCCGAGATCGCGCGCGCGCCGATTTTGTAACAAAAATCGATCACAATATCGCGGCGCTTCGTAACCTCTACAAGCAGGAGCCCGGCGCGTTCTCGAAAGAGATCGTCAGCACGCTTCGCAATATCGCAATCGAAGCAGCCGCGGCACGGATGCCCGCTAAAGACGCTTCGACGTCGCTTCGAGCGCTGCTCAAGAAAACGTTCGGCTACGAGTCTTTTCGTCCGGGGCAAGAAGCCATCATCTCGGCTGTTTTGTCCAATCGAGATTGCCTTGGTGTCATGCCAACCGGAGCAGGTAAGTCGCTTACCTATCAACTTCCTGCACGAGTTCTTGGCAAGACGACGCTGGTCCTCTCCCCCCTCGTCGCGCTCATGAAAGATCAGGTCGATGCGATGAACGCGGTTGGTATTCGAGCCACCGCGCTCAATTCGACGTTGACCTACGACGAAAAGCGCGAACGTATCGACCAACTTCGTCGCGGCGAATTTGAGATCGTATACGTTGCGCCAGAAGGACTCGAAGCCTCTTCGGGCAACGCTGTTGCGGGCTTGCCGCTTGCGCTCATCGCGGTCGATGAAGCGCATTGCATCAGCCAGTGGGGGCACGACTTTCGTCCGGCTTATCGCAACCTCGTCGGACTCAAAGAACGTTTCGGTGACGTTCCAATTTTGGCGCTCACTGCTACGGCAACCCCCGAGGTGATGCGCGACATCGTGACGCAGCTCGCGATGCGCAGTCCGCTCGTTGAACGCGGTTCCTTCTTTCGCAAAAATTTGCGCATTGCGAGTTACAAAAAGGGCGGCGACGGCGTTCCTTCGGTGCGTGAATCGATAAGGCGTCTTGTTGCGGCGCGCAAAGATGAGAGCGGCATCGTCTATTGCCTTTCGCGCAAGTCAACCGAGGCGACTGCCGACTATCTCCGCGAAAATGGCATCCGCGCGGTTGCGTATCATGCAGGCCTCGAAGCGAAAGAGCGTGCGACGTCACAAGATGCATTTCGATGCGACGATGTTGACGTTGTTGTTGCCACCGTTGCGTTCGGGATGGGCGTCGACAAGCCCAACGTAAGGTACGTGATTCATCGCGACATGCCTCGAAGCATCGAGGGCTACTACCAAGAGATTGGGAGAGCCGGTCGCGATGGGCATCCGAGCGATTGCGTTGTCTTCTACTCGTGGGCCGACGTGATGAGTTTCGATCGCTTCGATGACGATTCGCCCAAAGAAATCGCAGATAGGAACCGCGCTCAAACTCGCGAGCTCTACGCGTTGCTTGATGGAACGCAATGTCGCCATCAGGCTTTGGTTCGCTACCTTGGCGAGCGAATCGACGCATGCGGCTCTTCCTGCGATCGGTGCAGCGGAGACAATCCGCTCGCGGCCGCGGCTTCTTCACGAAGGGGAACTGTTGCAAAGGCGGCAGGCAAGAAGCGAGACAGCGATGCACCGTACGAGAGCGCGCTCTTTTTGGAACTGCGCACGTTACGAAAACAAATCGCCGACGAACGTAAGGTCCCTGCATATCTGGTTTTCAGTGACGCAACGCTTTTTGCGATGGCTGAAGAGCGGCCTCAAACGCTCCAATCGATGTTGTCG
>JAHFDZ010000145.1 GCA_023248745.1 Myxococcales bacterium
GCGTCCATTCGGACCAAGTCGCTGAAGTTCGAGTCCATGAGGTACGAGCGCTTCGATGTCTCGGGCTTCAACCAGATAGTTCACGTAGACAACATTGGTGATGTCGCTTCGCATCGCTACTTCTGGAAACGGCTCGAGGAGCGCACCAAATAGACGACTGTTCGCGAACGCGTCGATCACGCGTGCGAAGAAGCCAGTGCCCGGGTGTCGCCACTTCGCAAGGCGACCATGCGACTCCATCGGGCGCGTGCGCCGTAGCACTTGCTCGGTGACCAGTCCGAGCCAGATTTGAAGCTGCACAAACCCCAGACCATTCGCCGTTGAAACGAATATCGCACTTGGCCGAACCGACCCCGGCAAGAGTGGCCCCACCACGGCCACGCACATGGTTGCCCACAGCGGCACGCTCAAGATCGTGAGCGCACGCGACCATGCGCCACCGCGCGCAAAGCACCACGTCCACCCAAACGCCGCGAGCGTGTAGAACAGCGCGCCCCATCCTGCGGTGAGTGGAAAGATCACGCGCTCAAGCGCAAGATAAGTCGCTGCATCTCCACGCAACGCTGCGTCCTGCGCGAGCGAAACGCCTTCTGTGATCCAGACCGCTTGCGCATATTGATCGGGAACGACGGCGGCGATGGTGAGCACCAACACGTAGATTGCCGATGCGCGCGGAAGCCATTGCACGCGCACCATTGCGATCGCGAGGAAGATGTCGGCTACGGCACACAGCTGCCAAGGCAACCATCCAATGCGAAAGAGCCACGGATGCTTGGCGATCGCCAGAACCCGAGCGAAGTCCGAAGGCGCTGAGCCGCCTGGCAACATCGGAATGAGAAGGGCCGCCATTGCCAACATCGCGACCCCATGGATGACGAAGTTGAAAAGGAGCGCGTGTTCGAGAGCGCGGTCAGCCGAAGTGTAGCGAGCGTCCTGCCTCGGACCGCTGAGCGTCATGGGCGCGATGGTATCTGCCCCCTACGGACAAAGGTCGCGTGTTGTGAGGCAACGCTGGAAAAACGAATCGCTACGGTTACGAAATCGGCTTACGAAATCGTTGTCGACAAGTCGACCGAAGCGATCTGGCAGGCGCTATTTGTACAAACACCAAACTTGAACTGACCCTTCGGCGAAATGGCTGAAGATGAAGTTCGCTTGATGGTGATCGTGAAAGTCTCATCCTTCTCTTGCGAAGGCGTAAAACGATACGAGCTGCTGGTGTACTCGACGCCTTCACTCGCAGCCGAGTTGAACTTGGCGATGTATTCCTTGTTGATGTGGAACTCGCCCTTGGCCTTGAGCCGCAACACCACTTTGCACTCTTCATTCACCTTGCAGTCACCAGCACCGCTCATCGACGTGCTGTACGCGTCTGTGTCTTGAGGATCGCCAGCAACTTGCGTCGCCCCTGCTTTCGCCGTCACGCTGCGCGAATCGGCCTTCTCGATCGAAGCTTCACTCGACCGCGTGCAACCCGCGGCGGTGAACAGGAGCCCCATTCCAAAACCTACCCAGTTGTTTGTACGCATGTCCTATTCCTTTACCACGATGCCGTTGGGCGCACTTCCCGTAGGACGTTGTGGGGACTTCTCCGATTCAACGTAAACCTCAAGTTGCGGCGATCGCCAGGAAGAATTGGCCAGCTCTTCCCATTGGACCGATGGCAGTGAAGCTCCTTCGTACTGGATGGCGACCCCAGAAATAGACCCTGGATTGAGCTGTTCTGCCTTGATGAAAGTGCGAACATCGACGCGGATGAGCTGGCTTGCAGGCGACGTGAGCATCGTCCTCGCCGTTGACGACTTTCCGTGGTGGGGTTGCTTCCACAGCGCTGTTTCGACCGTCCACGATTCGTCGAGTGGCTCCGCCGCAAACCCACCACCGCTACGATCGAGCTCGATGGCTGCAATTGCAAGGACAACGTAGGCCTCTACCAGAGTTCGCTTGGGCAAGCCGCTGAGCTCGAACGACAGGAGAAGCTCATCGCCAGAGCGCAATGCAACGAGGCCGCGATCGATGGGTCGAAACGGACTCACCGTTCGCTTGCGCGGAAGGAACAAATATCGCTCCGAGCGCGCCACCGCCGGAGTCGCGCCCGTCTTAATGCAGCGACCCGCGACGCAGGCATCGCCTCGCGCGCACTCCTTCGGGGAACACATGCGAGGGCGAACGCCACACCCCACAAAGACGAGCCCCGCACCTAACACGATAGCGCCCATAGCGGCCGCTTGCTGCATTGCCGAAGGCCGCCGTTCGTTCCGAAACTTGACGATATAGTCAAAACGCTTACCCATCTCGATGCACGACTCCCGAACAACTCTGAAATACTCGATACGTTTGCCTACGACGCATTCAGCGATATGAGTGAAGCACGCATGGCGCTGCTCTCTATCGACAATCTCACCACAGGGTTTCGAACCGACCAAGGAGTCGTACGAGCGGTCGAACGTATTTCATTCGAAGTGCCAGAACGCACAACGGTTGGCGTGGTCGGCGAAAGTGGGTGTGGAAAGAGCGTGACCGCCCTTTCGATCATGCGGCTCGTGCCGTCGCCTCCCGGATTCATTGAGTCTGGCGCGATCCGCTTTCGTGGACGCGATTTGCTTACGCTGACCGAACGTGAGATGTGCGACCTACGTGGCAACGACATCGCCATGATTTTTCAAGAGCCGATGACGAGCCTCAATCCTGTGTATAATGCAGGAAGTCAAATCGCCGAGGCGATTCGAATTCATAAGAAAGCCCCTGGCCGAAAGGCCGCTTGGGACCGTGCCGTTGAAATGCTTCGCTTGGTGGGCATGCCGTCTCCCGAAGAAAACGCCAAGGCGTATCCACATGAACTTTCTGGGGGTCAGCGGCAGCGCGTGATGATCGCAATGGCCCTCGCGTGCGAGCCAAAGTTGCTCATTGCCGACGAACCCACGACCGCGCTCGACGTCACGATTCAGGCGCAGATCCTCGAGCTCCTCGATTCGCAACAGAAGCGCCTCGGAATGAGTGTGCTTCTCATTACGCACGATCTTGGACTCGTCGCCGAGCATGCCGAGTTCATGATCGTGATGTATGCCGGTCAGATCGTGGAAGAAGGACCTGTTGATGAAGTCCTCTCAAAACCACGTCACCCTTACACGCGCGGCCTTCTTGCAAGCTTGCCAGGACGTGGAGGCGCTGCGCCTAGAACCCGTCTTCCAACAATCGAAGGCATCGTCCCTGACTTGCGGTCGCCACCATCGGGGTGTCGCTTTGCCGACCGTTGCTCAATGATGCTCCAATCGTGCACCACAAGCGATCCTCCACTCGTCAAGATTGCTGACCGTCGCAATAGCCGATGTTTGCGATGGGCGGAGATGTCGCCATGAGCGCAGCCGCAGGGTCAACCGAAACACCGAGACCTCAAACGCTGATTGCTGCCGATGGGCTTGGCAAGCTGTTCCCAGGACGCAGCAATTGGTGGGGCGGAAGCTCGACCTTTGTCCACGCCGTACAAGGTGTGTCGTTGCGCGTACGGCGCGGAGAGACCTTGGGGCTAGTCGGCGAGAGCGGATGCGGGAAAAGCACGCTTGGCCGCTTGTTGCTTCGACTGCTTGAACCTTCCTTTGGCCGCGTGTTCTTCGACGGTAAGGAGATTACGCATCTATCTGAGCGCGAACTCCGCCCCTTGCGGCGACGCATGCAGATCATCTTTCAAGACCCGTACTCAAGTCTCAACCCGCGCATGACGGTGCGAGAAATTGTCGCGGAACCGCTCCGCATTCATCGACTCGTCAAGAACGTGAACGATGAACTCGAGCGTGTCTCCGAGCTCCTGCAGAAGGTCGGCCTTCGTCCCGAGATGATGCCGCGCTACCCACACGAATTCTCTGGCGGTCAAAGGCAGCGCATTGGTATCGCACGTGCGCTTGCGGTCGAACCTGAGTTCATCGTGTGCGACGAACCGATAAGCGCACTGGACGTTTCAATTCAGGCTCAGATCATCAACCTGCTTCAAGACCTTCAAGACTCGCTCGGACTCTCGTACCTCTTTATTTCGCACGATCTCAACGTGGTGCAACACTTCAGTCATCGTGTTGCGGTCATGTACCTGGGCAGCATCGTCGAGCAACTTCCCGCGCTTGGGATGCAAGAGAAGGCACGCCATCCCTATACGCGGGCGCTCCTTTCGTCGGTCCCTTCGGTTGACATTGGCAAGCGTCGTTTGCCAATGGTCCTCGAAGGTGAGCTTCCCTCTCCACTAAGTCCGCCCACGGGATGCGCGTTTCATCCTCGCTGCGCGCGCGCAATCGTGGGAAAATGCGACAAGGAAGCGCCTCCATTCGAGGAGCTTGTCCCCGGCCATCGACTCGCTTGCTTCAACCCCGCACCGGTAGACAGCGGGGATTAGATCGATGACGAAGTCGTATGGGCGATATGAGCTGGTCAACAAACTTGCCGAAACCAGCGTCGAAGCGCTGTGGAGCGGAAGAGACTCTGTGCTCGCGCGTTCGGTCTTTGTTAAGGTCGCAGCCTCATCGCTCAGTAACGAGCAACGCGCACTCTGGTCCGCAAACGCCTGCGGCGAGGCTCGAGCACTTGCGAACGTTAGCGATCCAAATATCGTCATGTTACTTGACATCGACGAAGAGAATCCGTGCCGCTACCTCGTCTTTGAGCACGTCGATGGCCCGACATTCGCTGAACGCATTGCGTGTGGGCCGTACACGCTCGCGGTTGCTGCCGTGATTGCACACGAGCTCGCGGGCGCTTGCAACGCATTCGAAGCTGCCAAAATTGCAGCACGCATTCGCCCCGAGTGCGTTTTCTTCGGTGGTGCGACATTCAGCAAGGTAATCAATTTGCTTGACTCTCTTGAGCCCAATCCCCAAACCGGGAAAGCCGCTCGCGCGCTTGCAACCATGGCCGGCTCCCTTCTACATGCCGTTACGGGCATTCAAGACGAGACGTCTGGACTTGCCGCAGTCCCAGCTCACGTGCGACCGATATTCGAGCGCGCACTGCTAAGCGAAGGCGTCGATCCATACCCACACGCAGACGCATTTGCGAACGCCCTCAGCGAGGCGGCAAAGGTGGATGCACCTTCAACCCTCTCGCCGGCACCAAAGCGAGCCGCACCGCTTCGGTGGCAAAATATTCTCATTGCGGTTGCGTTTATCGCCCTCGTCTTGCTCGTTCTTCGCGCCCGCAGAGCCTTGAAAAGGACACCTCTGGACCAGCTGCGCGCAGAGGTCGTGCGTCACTTCGCCCCCAAAGTCGAACCGACCGTGCCCACGACACCACGTGGGCGCTAATGCGCTGCACTAGGCGGAAGGCGTCGAGGAACGATAGACTCGAACAATGACCAAGGAGTCTTCACCGAAAGCGTCGCCGCACGCTCATTCGGACCGGTTCATCGAGGCTACGACTGAGCGGTCGTTCGATGCGTCGCACCTCGCTCATTTGTATCGGCAGATGTTTCTTATTCGCCGCGTCGAAGAGGAGTCTGCGCGCGCCTACGCGAGCGGCAAGATCGGTGGCTTCTTGCATCTGTATATCGGTCAAGAAGCCGCAGGCGTTGGTGCGCTTGCCGCTCTGCGACCCGAAGACAACGTAGTGACGACCTATCGCGATCACGGCATCGCGATCGCGAAGGGCATGACCACAAGAGCGCTCCTCGCTGAACTCTGGGGGAAAAAAACCGGTTGCTCGCAGGGGCTTGGTGGCTCGATGCACCTTTTCGACAAGGCCCACAATATGCTCGGCGGCTACGGCATCGTCGGTGGACACATTCCACTCGCTTGCGGCGTTGCGTTTGCAGCAAAGTACCAACAGCAAGATCGCGTCACGCTCTGCTTCTTTGGCGAGGGCGCGGTGTCGATTGGAGGTTTTCACGAGGGCCTGTCACTCGCTTCGCTCTGGAAACTTCCGATCGTCTTCATCTGCGAGAACAATGAATACGCGATGGGCACGCCTCTCTCTCGCACCCTTTCGGTTGAGGATGTCTCGCAAAAAGCAGAGGCCTATGGCATCGCGCGCGATCGCCTCGTCGTCGATGACGTACTCGAGGTAGAAGCCCGTGTTGGCGTCGCAGTAGAGCGTGCGCGCAAAGAACAACTCCCCACACTCATCGAGCTTCGTACCTATCGATTCCGAGGTCACTCAATGAGTGACCCCGCCAAATATCGAACTCAGGCCGAACTCGACGATCACAAGCAGCGCGATCCGCTGACACAAGCCCGCGCGAAACTGCTCGCGTCGAAGTACACAGAGGATCAGCTGCTCGCGATCGAAAAGTCCGTCGAGGAAGAAGTGGCCGATGCCGTCAAGTTTGCTGACGATAGCCCAGAGCCTGATCTGTCCATCCTTGCGCCCACCACCTACGACGGCCCCTTCGCCTACTGAGGAACCATGTCGAACATGAGGCAACTGCGATTTCGCGAAGCTCTTCGCGAGGCGATGACAGAAGAGATGGATCGCGATGAACGTGTTTTTTTGATGGGCGAAGAGGTCGGACACTACCAAGGCGCCTACAAAGTGACCGAAGGAATGCTCGATCGCTTCGGAAGCGGGCGCGTCCTCGATACGCCAATCGCGGAGAGCGGCTTCGCTGGGATTGGCATCGGCGCCGCCATGATGGGCCTTCGCCCGATCGTCGAGTTTATGACCTGGAATTTCTCGGCCGTTGCGTTCGATCAGATTTTGAACAACGCATCGAAGGTTCGTCAGATGTCGGGTGGTCAATTTAATTGCCCAATTGTGTTCCGTGGCCCCAATGGCAGCGCGAAGCAGGTTGGTAGTCAGCACTCGACGTCGATGGAACACTTTTACGCAACGATTCCTGGCCTAAAAGTCGTTGCTCCCGCGTTCCCAGCAGATGCGAAGGGACTCATGAAGGCGGCCATTCGAGACGACAATCCGGTTGTTTTCATCGAATCTGAAACGCTCTACTCGGTCAAAGGTGACGTGCCCGACAATCAAGACGCGATTGAGTTCGGCCGCGCGCAAGTCGTCCGAGACGGTACTGCGGCGACGCTCGTTGCGTACTCGCGCATGACGCATGTAGCGCTCGAAGCGGCAGCACACCTGGCGAAGGAAGGCATCGAAGTCGAGGTCGTCGACCTTCGAACGTTGCGCCCTCTCGATGAAGAAACGATCGTTCGCTCTGTCCAAAAGACGCACCGCTGCGTGGTCGTCCACGAAGGGTGGTCCTACGGCGGCGTCGGCGCCGAGATCGCCGACCGCGTCCAACGTCTTGCGTTCGATTGGCTCGAGGCCCCAATTTTGCGAGTCGCTCAGCTCGACGTAGGGATGCCTTACAACGCGAAGCTCGAGCAAGCATGCATTCCTCAACCCGATCGTGTGCGCGACACCGTCAAGCGCCTTGTCTTTCGCGACGGCTGATAAGCGAGAGGAGAGAACAATGGCTAAGATCACAACAATGCCGAAGTTGTCGCCGACCATGGAGGAAGGCGTCCTGTCGGTTTGGCACAAAAAAGAAGGCGATGCGGTCGAAGTCGACGATCTGCTCGCCGAAGTCGAGACCGACAAAGCGACGATGGAGTTTCGTGCCTTCGACAAAGGAACACTGCTCAAGCAGCTTGTTGCAGCGGGTACAACCGTAAAACTGGGCCAGCCGGTCGCAATTATGGGCGCCACCGGAGAGGACGTCAGCGGTCTCGCAAAGGATGCCAGCGGGATTCCAGATGCGCCGCCCCCCCCCTCACCGCCGCCACTGGGCCGCGACGAAACGATGCCAGGAGTTGCGCTCTCACGTGCCGGAGCGACTGCCGAAAGTAGCGAAGGGCCAATAACGGCACCACCACGCGCGGTGCGTCCCGTAGCAAACGCGCTCGATGTTCTGATGCGCACAGAGCTCGAGCCAGAATGGGCGCCTGTTGCAGATACCCATCGTGGCCCCTCGCGCGCGTCACCCTACGTTCGCAAGCTGGCGCGTGAACGCGGCGTCGCGCTCGACACCGTCACCGGCACTGGCAAGCACGGGCGCATATTGCCACGCGATCTCGACACTTCGTCGAAGCCTCACGGTGCGCCGCCAAGCACCGAACTCACGGCGCGCCAAGGAACCGCACCGGTGGCGCCCGGACTTTCGCCGCCAGAAGTCCGTCCGCTATCGATGATGCGCAAGACAATCGCGCGAAGGCTCACAGAGTCGAAGCAAAGCGTGCCCCACTTTTACCTAACGATCGACGTAGACGTTGACGCGTTGATGCACTTTCGAGAAACGCTCAATATCGATCTTGCCAAGAGTGGGAATTCGGATGAGCCGATAAAAATTTCGGTAAACGACTTGATTATCAAGGCGGTTGCCATTGCTCTTAGACGAGTGCCCGCGTGCAATGCATCGTTTTCTGCCGACGCTCTCTTGCAACATACGCGTGTCGACGTATCGGTCGCCGTCGCAGTACCTGACGGCCTCGTGACGCCCGTAATTCGCGACGCAGACAAGAAGAGTGTCGTTGCAATCGCACGCGAGGTACGCGAGCTCGCAGGACGCGCGCGCACAAAAAAGCTCATGCCAGAAGAAATGCAGAACGGAACGTTCTCCATCTCGAACCTCGGCATGTTCGGAATCGACGAGTTCTCGGCGGTGATCAATCCACCTGAGGGAGCAATCCTAGCGGTGGGCCGAGTACGACAAGAACCACTCGTGCGCGATGGCCGAGTCGTTGTCGGAAGCCGTTTGAAAATGACACTCTCGTGCGATCATCGCGTGGTCGATGGAGCTGTCGGTGCAGCGTTTCTCGCAGAGCTGCGCGCGCTTCTCGCAGAGCCTTTGGCGGCGGCTGTAAGTTGAGCATGCTGAATCCCGCTGTAGCCTTCGCGATCGTATCGCTTACGTTGCCACCATCCGGCCGCGTACACCTGCCGGGCGGAACATTCGAGATGGGCTCGACCCCTCTCGAAATGGAACGCGCGCTTCAACTGTGCGAAAAAGAACTCTACCGAACGCACTGTCGCCTCACCATCAGCCCACTCATCTTGGCCGAAGGCCACGCCCACGAAGTGATGCTTCGCGACTTCTGGCTCGATCGCACAGAAGTCACGGTGACCAGCTACCGTCGATGCGTTGCGGCGCGTGTCTGTACCGCGCCCTTTTTCGATGAGGGTGATGTCGAGTTTGACCAACCCTCATTTCCGGTGACGCACGTCAGTGTCGACGACGCGCGGACCTATTGCGCGTATCGCGGAGGACGCCTTCCAACGGAAGCCGAGTGGGAGTTCGCCGCGCGCGGCAACGCGCACCGGATCTTTCCGTGGGGCAACGTTTACAACCCCAAACTCAGCAACCATGGATCGTTCGCCTCCAACGAGGTCGACGCGCAAGACGGCTTCGCCGGACTCGCGCCTGTCGGATCGTTTCCCGACGGCGCAACTCCGCTCGGCATTCTCGACTTGGCCGGCAACGTGAACGAGTGGGTCGATGGCTATCTCGAAACGGACGACGTCGGATTTGGGTATCCACCCGCATCGATGTTCAATCCGAAGCCAGGCATCGGCGGCGGGCGGCCGATCTCGCGGGGCGGAAGCTATCTCGAAGGTGCAACTTGGGTCCGCAATGCGTCGCGCGGCAGGTACCATGGCACGCGTTCTTCAACCGTTGGCATCCGCTGTGCGTACGATCCATGAAAATTGCCCATCTCTCCGACCTGCATTTGCTCGATCTCACCGGCGTGAGCCCTATGCGCTTCTTGAACAAGCGCATATCGGGCTACTTCAACCTTCGCATCCGCCGGAAGTCCATTCACCGTGTCGACTACGTTCGTGCAATGGGTAAATGTCTTGACAGTCTTGACGTCGATCACATCATCGTAACAGGTGACATTACCAATATGGCCCTCGAGAGCGAGTTTGCATTCGCGCGCGATGTCATCGAACGCGAGCTCAAACTCACACCTGAGCGATTGACGATCGTGCCCGGCAACCACGATGCCTACACGCGCGGTTCGTACAAGAAGGGTCGGTTCGCAGCGTACTTTGGCGACTACCTACGTTCAGACCTTCCCGAATTGGCAATCAAGTTGGCGATGGGCCCCTTCCCCGTCGTCAAACTAAGGGGTCCGCTTGCGATCGTCGGTCTCTCGACCGCGGTGCCCCAGCTGCCCTTTGTGGCGGCTGGAGAACTAGGCCAACTTCAGGTGACGGCGCTTGAGAAAATCGTGATGCACCCCGAGGTTAGAAAGCGCTCCTTGGTTCTCGCGCTTCATCACCCAGTGGAAGCGCCACCCTCTGCTGTCAAGGCGTGGCTCGAGGGCCTGCGCGATCGCGATGCGCTTCTGTCGGCACTCGCAATGCAGCCGCACGCGCTAATTCTTCACGGGCACCTTCACCGCAGACTCACGCGGCCGCTCGATCGTCGCTTCACACATCTCGGGGCGACAAGCGCGTCGCTTCACCACGAAGACGAAGCACGGCACTCGGCGTTCAACGTGTACACCTTCGACAACGAAGGTAAGTTTCTTGACCAATGGTCTGAAGTGCTCCAGGCAGACCGCACGTTTCGGCGCGAGGCGGTGCCCGAGAGCCGCTGGGGATGACTTTCACTCGTGCGCGTAGCTAATCCGACGCCCCATGGTGCGATCGAGGTCGATTCGCATTCTGCTTTCGCGCGTTCGTCACAGTATCGGAAAACGGGTTGCCCTGGATTGCGACGTACGCAATGGCGCAGGAAAGGAGACCGAGCACCGCGATCGCTATGAATCTGCCCATCGAAGACTCCGACACACCCGCATCGATAGAGGCCGGTGCTCTCCCATGAACGGTGGCAAACCGGCAACCCTTAAGGGAGACCCGCCGCGGAAGCGCGAAGCGACAAAACGCAAAAACGAGCGAACCGACAGATCCGCTCGTTCGATTGCCCCAGCTGGGGGGACCTCAAGGGGGCAGCTTGCTCCCCCCTCGAAACATCAACTCACGCGTCCGCTTGTTGGCGAATCACGTTGACTGCCTGCAGTCCCTTAGGACCCTCTTTGATTTCGAACTCAACGGTCTCGTCCTCGAAGAGGCGCCGGCGACCGTCGCCGCTGATCTGGGAGTAGTGAACGAAGACGTCTGCGCCGTCGTCCTGCTTGATGAATCCCCAGCCTTTTTCATCGTTGAACCACTTCACTTTACCTACAGCCATCGGAATGCCTCCACTTCGAACGATTCACCCGACAGCGCTTGAGCAGGTTCGACATCAACTTAAGTCTCTCCTACCTGCTGCAACTCGCGAACGTCACGAATTGCTCCGCAGCCGGTGAGCTCTACCGTATGAGAACGCGATAACGATGGTCAAGGTCCGTTGGACTTGCGTTGACGGTTTTCAACCAGATGTAGGCAAGAATAATTTGTAACAAATACAGATCTATTTGTTCTTTTCGAGCTGATCGAGCTCTTGCAAACTAGCTTTGACACGCGGGTCAGTTGGATCGAGGGTCCGAGCCTTTTCGAGCGAACTGCGCGCTTCGCCACGCGTCGACGGCTCGCGCGCCAAAACAGCCGCAAGATTGATCCATGCGCTGATCAGCTTGCCATCAAGCTTAATCGCTTGACGATATGCGGCGATGGCTTCGGCATTTTTCGAACGTAGCTGAAGCGCGTACCCAAGATTAGAGTGAATTGTCGCGCGTCCAGGGTCGAGTCGCAGCGCGTGCTCAAGTTCTTTCGTTGCGCGATCGAGATCGCCGGACGCGAGCAGAGCGGTGCCATAGTCGGAATGCGTGCGCGCATCGCCGTCTGCGAGCCGCACTGCGCTTTCGTATTCGACGATCGCCTCTTTGGTGCGACCCATCATCAAGAGCGCCGTCGCAAGGTTGGCGTGGCGCGAAGCGACGCCCGAATCAAGATCGCGCGCCTTGGTAAACTCAGCAGCCGAAGGTTCACTCTTGCCAAGGGCAAGAAGCGCCACGCCGTACGTTGAATGTACTTCGGGGTGTTGTGAGAGGAGCTGCGACGCTCGCTCGAGCGACGAGAGCGCTCCCTTCGCGTCGTCAACCAGTAGCAATGCGCGGCCCAGCTCGTAATGACCAGGGCCAAAGTCATCAATGAAGCGAGACGCGCGACGAAGCTCCGCAATTTGCGCCTTCACGACGAGATTGCCTTTTGCGATACCCAGCTCGAGGCCGAGCGCCAACTTGCCGATACGTGATCGCGCCTGACCGACGATACCGGCAGGGTGCTTTGGCGCTAGAATGCGGGCTTTGCCGTAGAGTTTTTCTGCCTCGGCGTACTTGGCCTCGGAGTAGGCGCGATCGCCTTGACGAACGAGCACCTCTGCATCGCCATCGAGCCCTTGGGTAAGGTGGACGATCACCTGAGTCGACGACGTTGCAGCAACGGGCTTCTCGACCTCTGTCGTCTTCGGCGGAGGGTCTTCAGCAACACGCGGAGGCCCCTCGTCAGGTTTCGGCGCGATCGTCCCTTCGGGTGGCGCAAACAGACCGTTCAGCGTATCGGTCGTTGAAGACGTCGCGGGCAGCGGTAGCGGCTTCCCCGACTCGACGTCGCGTGGAGGACCGCACGCCACGACGAGGAGCGCGATGGCAACCCATTGTGCCCTATTCATGGCGAACCACGATGGCATATGCGTGAGCTTGAATGTCACGCACAGCCTCGACGACGCGATGGTCCTTCGCACGTGTTCGCAACACCACAACTGAAGGCGTTGGCCCGTCGGCTTCGAGAATGAATCGACAGGCGATGCGCACTTCGGATGGCACGCTTTGGTCCTGCGAAACGGCGACCAAGTGTTCAACGTACGTGCGACCCCATGCAATATTGGGCTCGAGTGCAAGCGCCGCGTTGAGAGCCATTCCGGCGGCACGTTTGCACGCCGTTGTCGCGGTGCGCGCTCGATTCACGGCGAACGCAGCTTCGGCCTGCGCGAGCTCTTTCATGCTCACGCTGAGCCACTCGCGTGGCGAGTACTTGCGCAACCAATCGTTTGGATCGCGTTGAAAAGTGACAACCATGCGCAAGTTCATTTTAGCTGACGGACTGAGTGCTCTTTGCCGTCGAAGCGAAGGATAGCCGGTTTGCTCTCGATGATCGTCGTGAGACTCACGGGTCTCTTCCACACGCGAACAAGACTTTTGAGCACTTCGCGCGCGTAATCGCTGCGCAGATCCTGGCCCTGATGATCGTGACGCAGGAGCAACTCACCGCGATTTTCGTAGTTCGCATCTTCGACGTAGATGAACGGGTTGCCACCGTTTGTGAGTTGGGAAAGTAGCTTGTCTTTTACCTTCTTGAACTCGCGCGACTCGATCTCGAAGCGCTCGCTCTTGTTGGACCAACCGAAGCTGAAGAGCTTCTGCTCGCGGCAGAAATCGGGCGTCAGGTATTCGTCAATAAAGGTGACATCCGTGTAGTGCGAGCGCACTTCGAAGATCTTATGCTGCCCGAGTCCGAGCCGAAGATTCCACGTGCGCTTGGCGTCGAGATCGTCGCACTCTTCCCACTCTTTGCCGAATTGGCCCTTGTTCCAGCGCTCTTCGATGTTGCGATAAAGCTCAACACCAAGCTTGTACGGATTGAGCCGTCCTCCGCTCGTGGCCATTACGCCCGCGTTGTTGTCGGCGTACTCGATGATCTCAGACGAATCGAGGATCTTTTGGGTCATGAGGCGCGAGTGCCAATAGCTTGCCCAACCCTCGTTCATGATTTTTGTCTGCCACTGAGGTGCGAAGTAGTAGGCCTCCTCGCGAATGACCTCGAGGACATCGTGCTCCCAGCGCTCGAGGGGCGCGTGCTCGAGAAGAAATGCGAGGACATCGCGCTCGGAACGCTCGGGGAATTTCCGAGGGCGCTCGCGCTCAGCGTCCATTTTTGCGCGCTGCTGATCCATGAACTCAACGGGATTGATGAACGACTCCATGTAGGGTCGCTCGGTACGCAAGCGCGGAACTTCTTGAGGCGTATCGCTCTCGATCTCGGTCTTTCGTTGAGCCTGAAAGGGCGCGTGGATGTTGATCAGGTTCTCAAGCGAGAGGCAGTGGTCGACGAACTCTTCGATGCGATTGATCCCGAAGCGCGCAACTTGCTTGCGAATGCGTGTGCCATGGTTGGCCATTTTGTCGATCCAACGACGGTTTGGATCGTAGGGATTTTTGCGCTTTGATGGATCGACGGTGTGGCTACCCGCATCGAGATCGGTCGCACGAAAGGTGAAATTATTTTTGAAGAAGTCGACGTGGCCGTAGACGTGCGCCATCACCAGCTTTTGATCGACAAGTGAATTTCCCTCGAGCAGATAGGCGTACGAAGGGTTGTTGTTGATGACCATCTCGTAGATTTTTGAGAGGCCATATTCGTAACTTTTCGCGAGCCTTTCGTACTCCATGCCGAATCGCCAATGGGGGTAGCGATTGGGGAAACCACCGTAAGCGGCAATTTCGTTCATCTGGTCGTAGTTCAAGATTTCGAACACGACGGGAAAGAAGTCGAGTCCTTCGGCCGCAGCGATTTTTTCAACGCGATCCTGCTCCTCGCGCAAATACGCTGGCAGGGACGTTCGTAGGGCGAACTCGCTCATCACAAAAGCCTATCGCGAAGTCGATCGATAAGGCGAAAATCGCGAAGGGCGCCTCTACGCACACAAGCGACGTAAAGCGCACATGTTTACGGCCGATGCAAAGCGGACCGTCGGGGCTCCGGCGCTCGTACAAGCAAAACGTGGCACCTCGACTGGTAGAGAGCGCTCGAGCGT
>JAHFDZ010000391.1 GCA_023248745.1 Myxococcales bacterium
ATTGCGCGCAGATGCGATGCGAGTTGCTTACGTAACTGAGTGGGCTGGGTTTGAAGACCCCGGGCCTTCTCCTAACGGCACGTCGCTCTCGGCGATTCAGCCGCTGCCCGCATTAAGTCGACGGCGCACGCCCTCAGCCGACGCGCGCGTGCTTTCTTTCTTCTCTCTTGACCACCGTGGCAACGCGTTGCGGTGATGACCATTCGAGTTCGTCACGAGGAGCGAATCGTTCGATTATCAATTTTGTTGACAATATTTTTCGCGTCCAGCAAGCTTGTCGCGAGGCGTGACGAAGTCGGCGTTGCAGAAAGCCACCGAGCACTTCCGAGAGGACGCCAAAGATGAAATTCCCTCGCTTTCGTGGACACCCCGTGAAGCGCGATAATGCGCGAGGAGTGCTTCACGCGTTCCCGAAAAGGAGCCACCCGATCATCGCTTCGTCATGGTTGTGGCTGCATTGTCAATCGGAGGAATTGGAGTTCTTGCCGCGTTCGCGGGCTTGCTCTACGCGAGTTAGTTGCATGGTGCCGAAGGCGGAACGGTTCGCGCACCCCAATGGCGTCGGGAGCCCGGAACCGCTCGCGCGAAGCGACGCTCGACGCGGCCAGACGTGGCGGTGGCAGGTCGAGGATGGGGAGGGAACGGCTATTCTTGGCTCCGTGCGTTCTTCCTCCTCGGTCTTCTTTCTCTGACCGTAAAGTTTCTTGTCGATCGTTTAATCGTCAAGCACATTGACCGTTTCCCAGTCAACAAGCCCTGCCGATGGGGCTCGCGCCAATAGCGCCCCAACCGTGCCCGCACGCATCCGATGCCCACTGCAACCTCGCGATGAGATCGACCAAGCTCAAACTTCTGCCTCAGTACTTCTTGGCGTTTCGGATGCTCACGCGCTCGTTGGCCATCGCGCCTCCATCGCTGGAGGAGACCCGCTTCCGAGAACCGCTGCGTTTGCCTACATGTGCAACATGTGGATAAGTGACCACGATGCCGCGTTTTGTGTGATCAATTTGGGGCGAGATTTGCACTAACTTCGATCTTTTTCGCGATGGCGGTGGGCCGGCGAGAGTCGCGGCACAACGGCGTCGATCCTCGGAGCATTCGGCGCGACTTTTCCGACCGAGGCGGCTCCTCTACAGAGCACCCCATGATCCCCATCGTCTGGACCACACGAACCGCTCGCACTGGCGCAATTCAACACGAACGTGAACGCGTCTGCGACCTTTGCGGCGCTGCGCTACGTGCCATCGTCACCATAGAGGGCTTCGCGAGCAGCACCGCCCTCTATGGTATCGGCGGCGCGAGTGACCAACGGCTTCATGAGCAAGCGGTCGCAAACTCCGCGCGCTTCGCGGATCAGTGTTTCTGGAATGCCGACTGCCCCAACTGCGAAAAGCTGAGTCTCTGGGCGCCAGCGCGCTCGGTCACTGCGCTTCGGGCAAGGCGACGGGCACAGAATCGCGTCGCACTCGCTGCTTTTCTTGGCGGAGGACTTTTGCTGAGCGCACTTTTCGCAATCTTGGGTCGAGCTTATTGGCTCACGCCAATCGGTCTCGGCGCCGCTGCTTGGGGAGGCCTTTACCTCTTCTTTCTGCAACTACCACAGACTCCACCGCGGCCAACGAACGTCTACTATGTTGACTATTCGACGAACGCTTCCCGCGTTCCCGAAAAGGAGCCACCCGATCATCGCTTCGTCATGGTTGTGGCTGCATTGTCAATCGGAGGAATTGGAGTTCTTGCCGCGTTCGCGGGCTTGCTCTACGCGAGTTAGTTGCATGGTGCCGAATCCCTTGACGAAGATCAGGTTCCCGACGAGAAGGCCCGATGGTTCGTTCGATGTGATCGTGAGGCTGTGCGGAGTGCACGAAGGGTATGTAGAGGTGGCATCCTGGATCGCGAATTGGTCGGAGCAGAACGGAACCTGGATCCGCTCGTGGGACGCAGGAGGCGAGACGACGGCGGAAACGCTCCTGCTGCTGCAAGACTGTGGCACGTCCCCCTCCATCGAGAAACTGGGAGACGGCGAGGCGAGTGTTCAATTTCGCGTGCGGGCCGACTCGAAGATGTGGAAGGACTGGATAGTAAGGTTTGTCGAGAATTTTGTCTCAGCCTATCCCGGTTCGTCGCTGAGCAGATTTGAATCAGACCCGTCGGGCCGATGAGTCCCCAATCCGGCCCCGACTCGACAGCCGACTCGTCAGACGGCAGCGACTCCCGCAGCACCGCCTCCCTTAAGACACGCCCTCAGTTGACTTGCGGCAATGGGTGCTGACCTTTCCGCATGCGTGGCGCAAGCGACTCTCGTGGAACGGTGCGCTGCTCGGCGCCCTTTTTCGAGGATCGCGAAGCGCTTCATTGACGCGGATCTTCACGGACGCGGTGCATGCGTGCCTGCATATGTCTAGTATGTTGACTATTGACGTGAAAGTGCCTGAGGCAACCTAGGGGATGCGAGCCAGCGATCGCGTTCCGGAAGGCGGGTCGCAATCGTCGAAGGCTCTGAGTCGATCGAGAACGTCGTCTATTCCGGCAAGACTTCCAAGCGCTTCTTGATTGGCTGGGCAATCCGGATCGATTGCGACAGCTTCCCGAAATGCGGCGCATGCTTCGTCGTAGCGTCGCTCCTTAAGCAAGCAAGCTCCGACGTTCAACCATGCCTCGTCGCAATCGCAGTGTTCAGCCGAGAGCGTTGTCGCGCGACGATAGCAACACTCGGCTTCGGCTGGGCGGCCGAGCCGAGACAAGTTGACTCCGCGGTGAATCCAAAGGCTACCGTGGGTACTCCCTTCGGCGTCCTCAGCCGCTTGGCGGTAGTAGCCTTCGGCACGAGCGTGCGCGCCGAGGTCCTCCTCTACGTTGCCTACTAGGAGGCGGTATTTCCACAGGCGCTTATCTGCATTTGATGTTGCGATGGATACAGCTCGTTCAAGCTGATCGCGAGCCTCCAGCAGGCGGCCAGCACAACGGAGCGCGAACCCAAAATAGTATGCAGAGAAAGCGTGCGTCGGGTCGTACTCGACCATTCGAGCGAGGATCTCAGCCGCGATTGCATAGCGAGCTTCTGAAAACGCACTTGTGACTTCGTCGCGCAACGTGCTCATTTCCTGTTCGGTGAAGGTTGAGCGATGAAGCCTGTGAAGCACTTCATCAATACCGGACTGTTTCATGATGGCGGCTTGGACATCGGCCGAGTTCGGGCTCATTGCAAGGGCCTCGTTGAGTACCTGGGTGGCCTCACCATACCGACGCTGGGCTTGAAGCACGGAGCCAAGTTTCAACCACGCCTCGCTTCCGCGATCGTCCGCGATAGCTGGGATTGCTGTCGCGCGACGGTAGCAGCGCTCGGCTTCGAGAAGGCGTCCGGTGCGTGCGAGATTGCAACCTCGCTCGATCCACAGCCATTGAGTCTTCGCGCCTTTGGCGCTCTCCGAGCCTTTGCGGTACCAGTCTTCGGCGACGTTCCGTTCGCCGCGCAAACTTGCCAGTTCACCCAAGCTCGCTTGGAAGCGCCACGTGCGATCCATAGGAGCCACTGTCGTGCCCGCGAGCAGGACGTCCTGCGCCTTGTCGTCGCCCACCCGAGTCAGCGCCTCGCCGAGAAACAGGTAGGCCGTTGCATCGTCCGGGCGTCGTGCGACATAACGACTGAGTATCTCGATGACCACAGAGGCGCGGTCCGCGTCGCGTGCTTCGGTTGCCTCCTGGAACCAGTCATCGAGGTCGCTTTCGTTCATGACGATTGGGTGAGCCTTCACGAAGAAGTAAGTCGCAACGTCCCGAGAGTTCCCGAGCTCCTCCGCAATTTTTTTTGTTGGCATTGGCTCCGCGCACTGCAGTAACCAATCCTCGTGATGTGCAACATTCTCAAAGTTTCGCGCAGTGGTTACCACGCTTCGCGTCATTACCCGTCATCGCCCAGAGGCGCCGACCGTGAAGTCAGACGCGGAGCTCGTCGTCGCGATCAAGGCTGCACACAAGGCCGGCAGGCGCAGCTACGGGAGGTGCGCTAGGCATGGCTTGTCGATGGTCTAGCTTTGGGCGGCTGCGAACTCCATCGCGGCAGAACATTTTGTCGCTAACGTACGAAATTCTGTGCGGCGCTGGTCATCGTCCACGGGCCAGAGCCACATGCGGACGCGCCTTGGCGCTCGATCGATAGCGAGGCGTTGCCTGTCAACTTGATGAGCACGATGTTGCCCTGCGAGGCTGTGCCCATCCGAGCATTGATAAAGGTGTCGTAACAGAACGTCGTTCCATCAGCGCGCACCTGCGCGAAGTCGCGATTGACTTGCCCTGTTGAAGTGGGCGTGAAGGCGAACGCATTCGTGG
>JAHFDZ010000392.1 GCA_023248745.1 Myxococcales bacterium
GCTCTTGAAGCTACCTTTTAGATTCTTGCTCAAGGCGAACAGGCCGACCAGAAGACGGCCGCCCTCTCGAACGGCAAGCAAATATTGGGACTCGAGGTGTTCGGCCACCGGAACCTCGTATCCGACGATCGGGACATCGCCCTTCTCAGGTGCCTTGAGATCCAAGGTGTGAACCGCGTGCTCGTTTTTGCCATCGGCGTCGGTCACGACCAGTTCGCTCTTGTACGTTGTAACGCCATCGGCGCCTTGCGTCGCAACGAGCATTGAGCCAACGGTCCACGAATCGATCGCTTTGTGCTCGTCGACGATGGTGCGGCAATCTCGAAGCTCGCGTCGCTTTCCGTCTTTGAAGAGCGCAACGTCCGCCTTGACGGGCGCCTTGTGGTCTTTGCCCACGATGGTCTTGCCATCGAAACTGATCCATTCATGATCGGTACTGCCGCATCCAACGTGACGACGTCCGTCTTTGTAGATGTCGCGGTAGTCGACATACGCTTCGACCACTTGGCCATTTACCGCGCGGGGTGTGACGCGCATGATTTCGCGCGATCCCTCCGCAGGTTTGGGCGGCGTTGCCATCGGCGTGCCGGGCTTGATCGTTACTGGGTACAGCGTGCTCTTACCCATTCGGTCGACGACGAGGACCTTGGGCGTGTTGCCGAACGCGAAGCCAATGGCCGATCTTCCGTCGGGCAACTCGTGAACGGTGAGGCCCGTGAGCGCGTTGACGCCTTTGCCCCAGACCTTTTGCTCCATAAGCTTGCAGGCTTGTGGCGTCGTAATTTCGGGCGGACGCGTTGGGACAGTCGCGGACGTGGCCGTGGCGGCGCTCGAACTTGCGCTGGCTGAGGGAGTCGCTTTTGCCGAGGAACCCGACGTGACGGGATCGGCACTCACAGCGGGGCCTTCTTTTTTCTTCGGATCGCATGCGACAACGGCAAGGACCAATGCGAGCGAAACGTTTGAACGCTTAACCATGGGCGGCATGGTAGCGGCGTTTTCTTTTGCTGCTCGAGGAAAAGCGAGGTCTAAGCTCTGCGACCATGGCCGCCCCATTGGCTGAGCGCCTTTTTACGCTCGCGCCTGATCCTCGTAACATCAGCGGTGACGATGTTCTCGATGCCTTCCTTGGCTATGTCAAGGAACTGAACCTTGCGCTCTATCCGGCGCAGGAAGAAGCGCTTCTCGAGATCATCGCGAACAAGCACGTCATCCTGAATACGCCGACCGGATCAGGAAAGTCGCTCATCGCCTCGGCGCTCATCTTCCACGCTCGCGCGCGTGGCCAACGCGCATTTTACACTTGCCCCATCAAGGCACTCGTCAGCGAAAAGTTCTTTAACCTCTGCAAAGAGTTCGGTCCCGAGAACGTGGGCATGATGACCGGTGATGCTTCGGTCAATCGCGACGCGCCCATCATTTGTTGCACGGCGGAAATTTTGGCGAACATCGCGCTACGAGAGGGCGAGGCTGCAGACGTTGGCGCAGTCGTCATGGACGAATTTCACTACTACGCCGACAAGGAACGAGGCGTGGCTTGGCAGACGCCTCTTCTCACCTTGCCGCAAGCGCGCTTTCTTCTCATGAGCGCGACGTTAGGAGACACGAAATTCTTTCAGGAAGATCTCGAGAAGCGGACGGGGCGTGAGGTTGCAATCGTGCGTGGCGCCGTCCGTCCGGTTCCACTGACGTACACCTATCGAGACACTCCTTTGCACGAGACGATCACCGATCTCATTCGAAACGGTCGGGCGCCTGTCTACATTGTGAGCTTCACGCAGCGGGGCGCCGCAGAAGAAGCGCAAAACCTGATGAGCGTCGACTTCTGCACCAAAGAGGAGAAACGACGCATCGCCGAAGAGATTTCTGGGATTCGATTTTTGACGCCGTTTGGGCGCGATTTTCAACGTTTTATCCGCCATGGCGTCGGGCTTCACCACGCGGGCCTTTTGCCGAAGTACCGGCTTATCGTCGAGAAGCTTGCGCAACTGAGTTTGCTCAAGATCATCTCGGGCACCGACACACTTGGCGTTGGCGTGAACGTTCCGATTCGCAGCGTGCTCTTCACGAAGCTGTGCAAGTACGACGGCGAAAAGACGGCGCTCCTTTCAGCTCGCGACTTTCAACAGATCGCCGGCAGAGCAGGACGAGCGGGATTCGACAAAGAAGGCGACGTCGTCGCCCAAGCACCCGAGCACGTAATCGAGAACCTTCGCCTCGAGGCGAAGGCTGGCAACGATCCCGTGAAGAAGAAACGTATCGTTCGGAAGAAGCCACCCGAAAAGGGCTACGTCCCCTGGGACAAAACGGTTTTTGATCGCCTGATCACCTCGCAGCCCGAACCGCTCGTCTCACGCTTCAACGTGACGCACGGCATGCTTCTCAACGTGCTGCAGCGCCAAGGCGGCGGATGCATGGCGATGGTTCGGCTTGTTGACCAATGCCATGAGCGGCCCGCAAAGAAGAAACTCATCGGGAAACAGTCGTTCGCACTTTATCAGTCACTACTCGACGCCAACATCATTGAGAAAGACGAATACGGCATTTCGCTGCACGTCGATCTGCAAGAAGATTTTTCGATCCATCACGCGCACTCGCTCTACTTGCTCGACACGCTCGAAAAGCTCGATCGCGAGAGCGGCACCTACGCGCTCGACCTTCTATCGCTCGTCGAATCGATTCTGGAAAATCCAGATTTCGTCCTCATGCGGCAGGTCGACAAGCTGAAGACCGAAAAGATGGCCCAACTCAAGGCCGCAGGTGTTGAGTACGACGAACGCATCGCCGAGCTCGAGAAGGTCGAGTATCCAAAGCCGCACGCGGAATTCATCTACGGAACGTTCAATGAATTCTCGCGACTACATCCTTGGGTCTCGCGCGAGAGCATCAGGCCCAAGGCAGTCGCTCGCGACATGTTTGAGCAGTACTTATCGTTCACCGAATACGTTCGCGAGTACGCCCTCGAACGTGGCGAGGGTCTGCTTCTTCGATACCTTTCAGAAGTCTATCGCGCGCTCGCGCAAACGGTTCCGACGCACATCAAGACCGACGATGTATTCGAACTCGAACTCTACTTCGGCACGATGATTCGCGCGGTCGACTCAAGCTTGATCGACGAATGGGAGCGGCTCAAGCAGGGCGACGTGCGGCCCACACGCGTGGAGCTCACCGAGGAGCTCGATCGCAACGACATCACCAAAGACGAACGCGCGTTCACAATTCTCGTTCGCAACGCGACTTTTGCGCTCGTCCGCTATCTCTCGTTTCGAAACTACGACGGCGTTCTCACCGGCCTTGAAGCGTCAACCGACTGGACCGTACACAAACTTGACGAAACAATGACGCCGTACTGGGCGGAGCACAACGAGCTGCTCACGACGCCAAGCGCCCGCGCCACCGAGCACTTCACGATTGAGAAGAGCGAACACACCTGGCGGGCGCGTCAGATCATGCTGGACGATCACGAACACAACGATTGGTATCTTCAAGTTGAGATCGATATCGGTGACGCGCGAAAGGCAGGCCAGCCGACTCTCAAGTTGCTTTACCTTGGACAGTCGGGTTAGCTCGCAAACGTGTGGTCGCTGCCAACGCCTGTCGTGCGCTTTCTGAGCACGCGGCTGTGCACGTTCATGGCAAGCCAGGCAATGTCGACAGCGATTGCGTGGCACGTGTACCGCATCACGGAGCGGCCGCTCGCGATCGGGTTCGCGGGCCTTGCCGAATTTCTGCCGATGTTCTTGCTCTCACCTTTTGCGGGGCGCTTAGGTGACACACGCGATCGACGTGGCATCGTCTTGGCGGGTTGCATTTGCTCGCTGCTCAGCGCCACGTGCCTACTTGTGATCACCGTATTGGGTGTGAAGAGCGTGGCGGCCATCTATGGGGTGTTGGTCGCAAGCGGCGCGATTCGAGCCTTCGTTGGGCCTGCGCATCAAGCGCTTCTCCCAAGCTTAGTCGGCCCCGACGAACTGCCACGCGCCGTTACAATTGGAACTTTATTTGCTCAATTTGGACTCCTCGGTGGCCCTGCGCTTGGAGGCCTCTTGTGCATCGACGCGATCGGCCCGCACTTCGCATACGCGCTTAGCGTGCTGCTCTATGCGATTGGCGTCTTTGCCATGGTTGGTGTTCCAAAGCAGCCCGTCGCAAACGCTTCGCTTGGATCGGTTTGGGAGACGCTGCAGCAAGGACTGCGCTTCGTCTTCGACAATAAGATCATTCTGGGTTCTATTTCGCTCGATCTTGCGGCCGTACTCCTCGGCGGTGTCGTCGCGCTTTTGCCCGTTTATGCGCGCGACATTCTCTCCACAAGCGGAGCAGG
>JAHFDZ010000393.1 GCA_023248745.1 Myxococcales bacterium
TCCAGACGCGACGCTAAAAGACTGCTTTGACGGCATCGATCACGTCATCTTCACGGCAGCAGTGCCTGCCGGACCGGCAAAAGAGAGCGCCGTTCGAACCGTCGACTTTGAGGGCGTCGTCGCAACACTTGCTGCCGCAAAGGCAGCGCGTTTTCAAGGACGATTCGTCTACATGACGACCATCGGCGTTCACCACCAGTCCGTGTTCATGGCGTTTCTGAACTTCATCAAGGGTGATTTGTCGGGATGGCGGGCGCGCGCCGAAGAGGCAATTGTCAGCAGCCAAGTCGACTACGCGATCGTAAGAGCGGGCGCTCTGACAAATGGCTCCGGTGGGCGCTCACTCAGCGTCACTGCTGGCGATCGACCACTGACGGTCGGCACATGGGTCAATCGGGACGACGTTGCGAGCGTGATCGTCGAAAAAATATTTGCCGTCGACGCAACACCCCGCGACATTTCGGTGGTGCACGCATAGCGAGAGTGCACAAAAATGGCCGCGTCCGGTGTTCGCAATCAGGGGCCGTCGCGACCGTCACGCATGTCGAGGTGGATGTGATCGCGATGCTTGCCGCCGAGCATCGTTGCCTCAAGCGGGCCGCCAATGTGAGCAGGCAGAGAAACGACACCGAGCGTTTGCACGGGGCGAGGAGCGTGATCCGTGGACTACCCGGCGCAAGGATTTCCTTCTCTACGGATTCACATCCATTTCCGGGCACATGCTGGCCCGTGTCGCGCAGCCGCTCGTCGGGTTGACGTTGCCACTGCAGCACCGCTCCAGCCGAATCGTGTTCGGTGGGGATCGAAGTGCATAGCAACAGTCGGCGCTTCCGCGGATACCGATTCTGAACTGCTCGGGAAACGTGGTGCACCTTCGTGTGACATCGTTGGTTTTGAGTCGCATGAGCAAGGCCCATGCCGAGCGCATCGATAGCGCAGGCAATAACGCGGTCGTTGCCGGGAAGGGGATCTGGCACTGAGAACGGCGTATTCTGTTGAGAGACGCGCCCTCCTGCATATCAATAAGTCTCGCCAATGCGATCCATTTGCTTACGTTCTCAGACTGAAGGAGATCGGCGCGATGGGGAGAGGAGGTGGCGCGATTAGCAAGTACCGCTGCGCTAGTAGCGAGCACCTTCGCGGGTTCACATCGGAGCAGCGATCCCATTCGCGAACACTCAGTACGTCTCTGCATCGACGCGCGTCTTGGCGAGCGCATCGTTCACCTTCATGTCGCATTTGCCGATGCCGCAGCAGTTTGTCTCCGCACGAACCCAGCACACAAAAATGAGCAGCACTCGAGACGGCGTCAGTGATGGTTGTATCTGCCGGCGGCAGGTCTACGCGCGAGTTTTGGCTTGTCGAAGACGCTCATGCAAAAGCGTGGTTTGCACGCCACGGCGTCGGTGGGCGGGCAAGGTCGTGGCGCCGGCGAGTTGCGGCGACGAAGGGGTCGAGTCCGATCTTGATCTGCCCAAGGAACTCACGAATCTGAAGGGGCTCGCGGCGACTTGTCTGAAAGATCGCGTTTCCAGTCGCGTCGTAGCAGCGAACGAGAAATGGAAATGTGTCGTTGATCGCCTTGTCGCGATCGACCAGCACCGACGTGTTGAGAATCTTTGCGTTGACCGCTGCGGCCTCGCCGAGTCCTGCGCCGCTGAAGCGCACGAGGAGAATTTGTGCCGCGACCGGCGCTTCGCTGGTGGTCGATGCGATCGTGGCATTCTCGTGCGGCGCCGCATCGGGAGCGGCTTCTGGGGAAGGCGTGTGGGAGCACGCGACGCGAAAGAGCGACAGCAAGAGAGACGTTCGCATGAGCGGAGGAGGATACGGGATCTCGCACGAAGAAAAGGTGCGTCCCGTTGGAGAGTCCGGCGTCGCGTCTTGCTCGTCAGCGGAATATCGATGGCGCGAAGTGCGGGGTGCACTCGTGTGTGGGCGAGCTATGCCTTGCGCATGAGCTGGATCCGAATGGTTAGCGCAAGCAATGCAGTCGCTTCAGTATTGGTCATTGGTTGTGGAGCGAGCGCTTCTGTAGAGGAATTCGAACGCAGTGCTGAAGCCTTGGTCGACGTGTCTGGCTTCTGCGGTGGAAAGTGTGGTGGTCGCGGCTCAACAGGCTGTTGGTGCGACTCGGCGTGTGCGAGGCTTGGAGATTGCTGCCACGACAAGGAGCGCGTGTGCTCGAGCGATGCTGGCGCCAGTGACGTCGGTACGCCGGAGGCCGGCGCGAGTGTGACGAAGACCTTCCACCGCGATCTCGACAGCGACGGTTATGGTGATCCTGCAAAGACGATCGCAGCGGTCAGCGCTCCGAGTGGATACGTGTCGAACGCGAGCGATTGTGACGATGAAGACGCAAACGCGTTTCCAGGACAAACGCAGTTCTTCTCATCGGCCACCAAGAAGAAGAGCTTCGACTACGACTGCTCGGGGTCAACAACGACGCGATACAACACGCGTGGTTACTTGTATCGAACGTTTGTTGGAGGCGGCGTGACCTGCCAATTCAAAGAAGGCTACGCCACAACACCTCCTTCGACGTGTGGTGGCGGCGCTTGGTACCTCAAGGGATATATCGCCGGGCCAACCGACTGCTACGGGGACAAAGAGTGGCGCTTCCAAGAGTGCCGGTAGCACCGGTTACTTGCATCCGAGGTGAGTGGCGTAGACGCCGCCGCCCGAACGGTCGCTCACCGAAGGGTCGAGCGCGTTGAATACGACAGGGCGCCATTTAGCGCGCGATGCGGATGCCTATCGTGAATGACAACGCTGCGAAACTAATCGTGTCACCGGCTAATTTGCCACTCGACGTGATCGGTTTCGCGAAGATTTGCGCGATGGTCGTCGCGTGCGCTAGTAACGGCGTTACTTATGCGAAATGAACGCTCATTCTTAGTCGTATTGTTTTTCACCGTCGGGCTCGCAGGCACAAGCAAGGCGCCGGTGCGTTCCTCCCCTCCCAGCCCGGGCGCCGCGACATCGGCTTCGGTGCCGGTAGCGACTTCATCGGTTCCGTCGAGCGTCGATGCGAAGGGTCGAGGGGTTGTTCCGTCGACCGAGGGTTGGGAGCTTGCAAAGGTGCCCCGTCACCGCATTGAGCTGATGATCCCGCGAGGAGGGAAAATCTACAAGTCGCTAGTCGACGACGGCGAACCGGCGCCCGGGTTTATCGTCCTAAGAGATGGGGCTTTGCCCTCCGGACGGAAGTGGCTTTTCGACAACATCGCGGAGCAAGATCGCCTGGCGGGGAACTCGCGGATGACGACAATCAAACGGAGGCTCGCGGTTGACCGCGAACTCGCAAGGCGACGCCAGGACGACGTGCTCTTCGACGATGGAACGGCATTCGTCGGCCGTTGGGGAAGGTACTTCGTGGGCGACGCGTGTGGGATCGCGGACAAGCGGGAGTATTGTGTTGAGTTTAGTACCAATGGTGAGATGCCCCTCGAGGCGATCATGGAAGCGGTTGCAATGGCCCGATCCATTCGGCCCATGCGATGATTGGCACACACGATTCCCGTCGCGTCGTTACTGATGCGATGGCTGGCTGCGCACTCGGGCTTGCGGTTCTTGCGTACCTTGCGCTGCGAGATGGCCTTGTCCTTCACCTTTGGCTTCGTGATCTCGTCGGCGATCACGCGATGGGTACAATCCGCTCTGCGGGCGGCGCGCGTGCCTTCCCACCATGGGTGAAGTTCAGTGCTCCAGACGGCTTGTGGCAGTTCGCCTTTTGTCTCGTGATGCTTCGCATTTGGCGAGGCGCTGCGTGGACGAGCGCGAAGGTCGCATGGTGCGCGCTGCCCGTTGTCATCGGCCTTGGCGTCGAAATCGGGCAAGCCTTTCATTGGGTTGCCGGGACATTTGATCCGATCGATCTACTCGCATCAGTAGTTGCGATTGGAGCTGCCTTTGGATTCAACGCGTCCATCGGGACCTCGCGATCGCGAGAAGCACTCGCGCGCGGGTCCTGGAAGCGCAGCACTTGGCCTTGGTGGCGCGACCGACGCTTGCCATTCCTCAAGCGGCTTGACAATCGGCGCTCTGACTCTAAGCCGTTGGTGTCATGAGGATTCTTGTCATTGGCGGCACGCGCGGGACGGGCAGACTTTGCGTCGAAAAGCTCGTCACTCGCGGTGATCGGGTACGTTTCGCGGCACGCAACATTGAAAAGGCCCAGAAGCTCTTTGGCGATCGCGTTGAACACGTGACGGTCGACTTAGCGCATCCAGACGCGACGCTAAAAGACTGCTTTGACGGCATCGATCACGTCATCTTCACGGCAGCAGTGCCTGCCGGACCGGCAAAAGGGTGTCGTCGCAAC
>JAHFDZ010000394.1 GCA_023248745.1 Myxococcales bacterium
TGGGCTCACGAAAAATATCGAATCGTTCAAGCTCTTGACGATCGCATTTCACGAGTATGTTGCCGTCGCCAAAGACGTTGTTCAAGCCAAAGGGATCGGCGAAAAATTCGGAGTAATGTTTCGCGGCCCCGAATGGAAAGCACCGAGCATCGCCCTGCGCCAGAACTCGAATGGCTGAGCGCTATGTTGCCTTAATGAGAGGCATCAACGTTGGCGGGAACAACAAGCTCTCGATGCGCGATCTCGCTGCTCTCTTTGAGGAAGCGGGCTGCAGCAGGGTCGTGACGTATATCCAAAGTGGCAACGTAATCTTTGACGCCAAGGCGACCATAGTCAAGAAACTTGCCGGTGTTATTTCGGCCCGCATCAAAGAAAAGTTCGGCCTCTCGGTACCCATCGTACTGCGCACGCGACACGACCTTTTGGATGCCGAGAAGGGCAATCCGTTTCCGACTCCTGCTCGCGAGCGTGTGTACGTCATGTTTCTGCGCGACAAGCCGAGCGCAGGCGCGATTCTGCAGCTCGACCCCAACCGCTCACCGGGCGATACGTTCAAAGTGGTCGGCAGCAGCATCTTCATGTTGTGTGAAAACGCAGCGAAAACGAAACTCACGAATGCCTATTTCGACAGCAAGCTCTCGACCATCAGCACATCGCGCAATTGGCGAACGGTCTTGAAGCTCGTCGAGATGGTAAACGCGTAGATACTACCGGAAGGCGTTGGTGCTCCACACTGAAGCGCAACCCGGGTACCCTCGCATCCGTGAAAAGCGACCCTCCTCCGCCAGATTCGCTCAAGGTTGAACCGCTCAGTGTTCGAGGCGCTCTCAATCGCCTGCTCATGCACACCGATGAGGCGGTGGCCCAATATGCTCGCCAGGATGAGTTGAGCCCTCCGGAGAAGACGTTGCTCAACGCGCTCGCTCCGAGTGCGCGCGACAAACCCATTCTCGACATCGGCGTGGGCGGCGGAAGAACCGTCAAGGCGCTTACCGCCATTAGCGAGGACTATATCGGCGTCGACTATTCGCGCGACATGCTCGAAGCGTGCAGAAAGCGGTTCCCGAATCGTCGATTTGACTATGCCGATGCGCGCGACCTTTCACGCTACCAAGACGCGTCATTTTTTCTCGTCTGCTTTAGCTGCAACGGCATCGGAATGGTCAACCATCATGACCGTTTGCGCATTCTGAGAGAAGTCTTTCGGGTGCTCATGCCGGGCGGCGCATTCCTTTTTTCCACGCACAATCGGAACTCACCTGAGTTTGACGGCGCGTTTCGATTTCCCGCTTTTGAGTCCACGCTCAATCCTGCGAAAGCACTTGTCCGCAGCGCGCGGTTTTTTGGCAACACCATGGAACGAATCCGCAATCGGCGAAAACACAAGCCGCTCGAAGTTTTCGAAAACGACTATGCCGTCCTTAACGACGAGTGTCACAACTACGGCACGCTGCTCTACTACATCACGCTCGAAGCCCAGCGCCGTCAGCTCGTCGACATCGGTTTCGAGGCTGACGCCGTAGCCTGCGACCTCTCGGGTTCGATCATTGACCAAGACTCGAGCGACCATTCGATCCTTCTCTCCGCACGTAAGCCGCTACTCACCAAAGAGGCGATGCGACGCATCTCCACTGTTCCGCCTCCATCGAAGTAGACGCAGCGGGCTATTCTGGTGCGCCGCAAGAGAGCCACTCGCCCAGGGCAGCGCGCTCTTCGCGCGTTGGACCATCAGGCCCCGGAGGCATCGATGCATTGTCCGCTGCAGCGTTGACGAAAATGCGTTCACGCGAGATCCGAATGAGATCAACACTGGTAAACGCACGCGAGCTGTAACCGTTGGGACCACCATGGCAATGCGTGCAATGCACGGCAAAGAACTTCTTTCCAAAGTTCTCATAAGTGTGAAGCGTTCCGCTCGGTGGGCATGAGACTTCGCTCATTCTCGTCGCTCCACTGCACGCGGCCGCAAAGACAAGAACGATGACCATCAAGCACATTGACTTCATAAGAAGACACCCAACGAAACACCAAGGTCGAGGCCAAAGTACCAATGCGGCCCCAGCTCATCGGGAAACCAAGTCGCGTTCGTGTTCACAACAAACGCGGGTTCGGTCTTGGGCCCCAATCGTTTTTGAGGCACTTCGACGCCAAGCGTGAAGCCGCCACCTGCGCGATGTCGAATGCCCGAGCCGACGCCAAATAGAACCCCTGCAGGTGCATTTTCGACCGACACGAGCGACTCTTCGTGTTGATGAAGTGCAAACAATCGTACAAACGGCCTTACGCTTTTGAGCGGCAGGTAGCCCGCCACGCCGAACGAGAGGCCGGTGTTGAGCCGGCGATTGACCGTCGCGTAGCTCTCCCACCCTTGAAAATCGATTGAGATGACGCGTGCAATTCGGTAGCCGATGCGGAGGGAACCTCCTGCGCCGTAGTCGCCTCGCCACGACGTCGCGTACACGGAGGGCCCAGCGGCAAGCGTGAGTTCGACAGGTGCTGCGAGAACTTTTTTAGCAACCAACGCTGCAATCGCAAACGTTGCGAGCCGGGGTATTCGAGTCATTGACGGTGTGTGGTGCGTAGCGAGAACCGTTATGAACCGATCTCGTTCTTTTTTCATCAGAACGCGTAGCCAACCGAAAGCGCGAATACGGTCGACTCTCGATGATTGCCACGAAGCACCTGAATCGCAGGTACGAACGTATCAATCGCCATCGAAACACTAGGCATCGGTGACGCCGAGACTCCCACCGTGGCATAGCCAACAAGGCCACCCGAATTTGGATCGTCAACTCCCTTACGCATTTCGCCCGTCAGGTCTAGCCGTGCACTCACACCCGCACGCACAGCCAATTGCTTGAGAAGTCGACGCTGCGCGGTGGCTGATCCGCGAATCGAGTCTCCAGGATGCGGCGCATCGCGCACAGAGAACGGCAACACGATCGATCCGCCATATCGAAGCGTCCATTCGCCCACACGTTTTACGTGCATCGCGCCGATGTAAGGCGTGACTGCGCCGCACCCGGGTTGCAGTTCGGAAGAGAGCGCACGCCCCAATGCGTCGAATTGCGTTGGCGCTGTAGGCGCTCTCAGCCCGAGCGTCAGGACGAGACCTTCTCCGCCATCGCGCACAGTTGAGTAGGCCACGCGAGCGTCGATATCGCCGATGGATGCGGCATTGCGCACAGCATCTCCACTCGTGATCGTTCGCCACAATAGCGGCACCGCAACGGCAATCGAAACGTCACGAGTGGCCGCAACGGTGAGCGATGCTTCCATTCTTACGTCACGCACAGCCGCGTAAGTCTCTCGTTTTCCCGTCTGCGCTGAGCCCACTCGCACATCCGCGAGCGCCTGAAATTGTGTTGCTCTCTCTCGAAGACGAGTCGGCAATACCGGCGCGCTTGAGCCCGCTGAGCAGACGGGGCAGCCAAGCGCATCGCCTACGGCAAGCACGAATCCGATGCTGATGAGAATCGCGAGCTTTGACGACGCCACACGAGTGGGTGGACAGCGATCGGGACAATTATGAGAAGCGCGTGATCGATTTCGTCACGTGCAGCAAGGCGCGGGCGTGGCCGCGACCACCTCACGCCACCAAGGCGTCGCCTTTTCGATGCGTTCGGGTTCGACGGCTGCGCCGAGGCGTGGCGTCATGATGCGAGCGCCTTGCGCACGTGCGAGCGTCATCAGTGTTTCGGCGGGTTCATCCCACCCGTGAAGCGCAAGGTTGAATGTTCCCCAGTGCACCGGAAGCAGCGTTCCGCCGCCCAGCATCGCAAAGGCCTTAAGCGCGTTCTCAGGGCCGAGATGGATCGTTCCCCAACTTGGATGAAAGGCGCCGACTTCGAGCATCACGAGATCGAATGGTCCATGGGCTTGACCAATCACTTCGAACTCTGACGTGAGACCGGTATCGCCCGAGAAGAAAACTTTGCGACGCTCGGACTGGATGACCCACGACGCCCACAACGTCTTGTTGCGATCGGTCACTCCCCTGCCAGAAAAGTGCTGCGAAGGCGTCGCCGTGATGCGAAGTCCCGCAAGCTCAACACTCTCGTTCCAGTCGAGCTCGGTGATGCGCACGGCGGGAATGCCAAAACGTTCAAGCTCCGCGCCAACGCCAAGCGCCGTAACAATCGGAATATTGACCTTCGCGAGCTCCTCCATTGTCGAACGGCAAAGGTGATCGTAGTGATTGTGGGAGAGCACCACGACATCGAGCGAGGGCAACTCTGAAAGCGTGGCGGGCACGGGATGAAATCGCTTCGGCCCTGCGAAGCCCACCGGTGAGACACGCTCGCCAAATACCGG
>JAHFDZ010000146.1 GCA_023248745.1 Myxococcales bacterium
GATCGTCCGGTAATCGTCCATCGGTACCCAATGGATCTTAAGGCGTTCTATTTCAAACGCGATCCAAACGACACAAGCCTCGCGCTCAACATGGACGTCCTCGCGCCCGAGGGCTACGGCGAGATCATCGGTGGTGGTCAACGCGAAGATGATCTTGCGGTTCTCGAAGCCGCAATCACGCATCACAAGCTTCCTAAGGAAGCGTTCGAGTGGTTTCTCGATTTGCGACGCTACGGCAGCTTCCCACACGCCGGCTTCGGGCTCGGCATCGAACGATCCGTCGCTTGGATTTGCGGGTTGCCTCACGTGCGCGAAACCATTCCATTTCCGCGCATGCTCAATCGTCTATCGCCTTGACTATCTACTGCGTGCCCCTCAACGCACGCTCAAGCACCGCACCAACTCCATGCGACACTGCACGAGCACCCGCTTCGACGAGCTTGAGTCCGTCGTACGGCTCGTTCGCGAAGTGCTGACATCCAACATGAATGGCAGCGTCTGACTCGACGAAAAAGCGATCGATCGATTCGCGATCTTTTCCATAGAAGTGCCGCGCAAACCGCTCACGAATGCGCAAGTCGCGATAGAGACGCGTCGTTCGGAAGTGCGCATCGAAAGCGCTGCCGATATCGCTCGTATCGCGTGCCACGGCTTCTGCGATAAATGTACCTGCGATTGTCCCATATTCGATGGCCTGCGCGATCCCTTCCCCGGTTGCAGGGTCGATACCTGCAGCTTCACCGACAAGAAGGAGGCGGCCTTCCCCGAGCACCGCAAGAACCTCAAGGCCGCGCTCGGCATAGCGCTTGTTCTTGTAGCGATCGATCGATAGCCCCATGCCACGAAGTCGCGCCGCGAATCGCTCGCGGATGTCGGTACCGTCGCTTCCGTCGACAAGCAACTTGTAGACGCCACGACACATTAGGCGCTGCCCATCCACCACAGTCGGGAAATCCCAATAATATCCTGGCAGCTCGCGATCAGCCGCGTCGAAATCGACCATCGCAAGATCTCTTTCGTGCGCGAGAATTTCTGTGTCAAGCTCGAGCACTTGCGCGCGAAGATCGCCGTGCGGTAGTCCTAGTGCTTTGCGAACAACGCTACCCACGCCGTCCGCGCCAATGACGACATTCGATTCGTAACTTCCTCGGTTCGTTTTGAGGATGACTCCATCACTCGCGTTTTCGACGCCGAGAACTTGGACACCCTCGTCGATGCGCACGCCTCGCCCTTGTGCGATCCGCGCAAGCGCGTGATCAAATTCGACCCGGCGCACAACGCGACCAATGGATGCGAGTCGTGCTTCGGTCTGACCAAACAGTCCGCGAAAACGGATTCCGTCAAATGGGATCGACGGAACGTCAGGCATCGCGTCGATTGCGCGAAGTAGTTTTTCGCCTCGCATGCCAAGTGCACCGGCGCAGTATTTTTCTCGTGGGAAATTGTATTTCTCTACGAGAACAATTTTGCCAGCAAGTTCGGGGCGCGCGTGCACTGCGCTTAGCGCCGTCGTAACGCCAGCCGGACCCGCACCCACAATCAGCAACTCGCAACGAGACACGACGCTCCGATTAGGCGGGCCCAAACCCGAGAGCAACGGTGGAGTCGGATCTCATGCATTGCCAAACTGAGCAATGCGTCAATATGTGCCAGTCAGCGTTACCTTCGCGGTACCGTACACGTTGCTGAGGTAAGTCGCGCTGCCCACCTGGCTGAACGCGTTACCGCACACGTTGTCAACGCTACCGTGGAAAACGACTTCGAAGCGATCCGTGCTGTTCAACGTTGAAGGCACACCGGCGAGTGCGAGGTTCGCGGAGATGCTTACGTTGTTCGATTGAGTACCGGAAGTCGAATCATCCGAAACCGAGTCACTTGCAATGATAGTGACCGATGTGCCGCGAACAAATCGGATCTCGTAGTCGTAAGCGAGGGAAACGTATCCGTTCGAGATGACGTTGAGTTGCTCCAAAACCTTGATGTTTAGCGCAGCCGTACGATTGGCGATCGCCGTTTGGAGGCGCGATTTTTCCGTCGAAGTGAGAGCGCTGACTTCCATCGCGTAGCTCTCATCGCCATCGTCGCTCATCGCGACGCCGGAAGAGTATCGGCACACGACCATTGACGATGCCGTCGTCGCATCTTGGGTGGCGGCGAACTTGAAAACGTTGAGTGATCCGGCAGCCGCTACGCTCGACACAGCCATCGCGCCCGCAAAAACCAAACCGACGATTCCCTTGTTCATGACCGTTCCCCCTATGTTTTCGCCCCGGGAAGTCCGGCAGCGATAATGTAGGATGATCCGTCCCTCGCCGGCTTTCACATGAACAAGCCCCAAAGGTAACCACCGGCTTACCTGCTTGAGCTGAACGCACGGCTGAGCAGCGAAAGAGGATGCTTGCGCATGCGCGCGCGTCGAGCGTGATAGTCTCGTCCTTCCGCGATGAAGGCAGAGCCGCACCTCGCAAGCGAAACGCCCCACGACAAAGTTTCGTGCGTGCATGCCGAAACATGCGGCGGCTGTCCGCTTATCCATTTGCCCTATCCCGAGCAGCTCGCTGAAAAGCGGGGTCGCGTCGTCGGCGCATTGTCGCGATTTCCAGCGCTCTAGCTCATCTATACCTCAGCCGTCGAGGCCGCGAAGCCAATCGCACACTATCGCACGCGCGCGAAATTGATGGTCGGCGCGGAGGGCGCCATTGGCCTCTATGCACGCGGTGGTGGCCACCAACTCGTCGACATCGAGCATTGCCAAGTTCTCGCGCCGGCAATAGTCAATGTAGTTGACTACATTCGCGCAATGCTTCGTGATCAAGCATCAGCGCTTGGTAAACTTGGCGTTCAAGAACAAGACGGGGCCATCCGCGCGATCGATGTGCGGGAAGTCATCGACGAAGTGGGAGCCCCACCCAAGCTGCTTGTCACGCTTGTCGTCTCGCGCGACGTCGACCTTGAACCGTGCAAGCGAGCAGCCGAAGCGCTTGTTTCACACGTTCCTGAAGTCGCCGGTGTGTCCGTCAACTTTCATGACGGTCAGTCTCCACAAGTGCTCGGCAATAAATCGACGCATCTTCTAGGGGCAACCTCGCTATTTGACTTACTTGGGCGCACCAAGCATCTGGCGACCTTCGGCTCGTTCGCGCAGGCCCACCGTGGACAGGCACTCGCCATACACAACGCGGTGTTCGAACATTTGAAGCAACTTGGGCGACTCTCCGAACTTCGCGTTCTCGATCTCTACGGTGGTTCGGGTGCGTTTGCGCTGGCACTCGCCGCCGAGGGCGCAACCGTCAAGTTGATCGAATCGTTCGCTCCGGCCGTTGAACAAGCGCGCCTCGCTGCTACGAAACTTAAGCTCACCATCTCAACCGAGTGCGCCGACACAGCGGACGCGCTCAAACTCGCGATTGCGCGCAACGAGAAACATGACGCCATCATCGTCAACCCACCAAGGCGGGGCGTGAGTCCATTTGCGCGAGAGGCCATCGCACAGCTATCGCCGCAATCGATCATCTACGTGTCATGCAATCCTGACACTCTCGCGCGCGACCTCGATCACTTCACGCGCTTGGGCTACGCGGCCGCATCGATCAAGCCGTTCGATATGATTCCGCTGACCGAAGAGGTCGAGACGCTTGCGATTTTGAGAAAAGCGCAAGTGCCTCCACCACGGACAATTCATGAAGACGAAGACATTCTCGTGATCGAGAAGGCCGCCTACGAACCTGCGGTAGGCAGTGCATCCACGCCACTTTCGCTCACCTCACGCGTCCGCAGCATTCCGGGAATGTCGGAGGCAATCTGCGTGACGCGTGTTGATCTTGCGACGAGCGGCCTTGTCGTGTTCGTCAAGCGACCTGACCTTCTCGACGCATGGACCAAAGCACTCGATTCCGAATCCGCTAGGCGCATCTACATTGCGGTCGTACGCGGAATCACGCCGCAGAAGGGCGCCATCACCCGCGAACTGCGCGACGGCAGCCGTGTTCACGCCGCACGCACACGCTACCGCAGACTCGCCGTGAGCTCGGGCCACAGCGTTCTTCGCGTCATTCCGGAGCAAGAGCGCCAACACCAACTTCGTCGTCACCTTGCAGCTGTTGGCCACACGGTTCTTGGCGACGAGCGATACGGACACGCGCCCACAAACCGATATTTCGAAGAAAAAAATGGTCTCGACCGCCTCTTCCTCCATTGTGTGCGAGTCGAGTTTGAACACGTTCGAAGGGGCCAAAAGCTCATTGTCGAAGCACCGCTCCCCGGCGAGCTACGCGGTGTTCTCGAGCGAACGAGCGGCGCTGGCACGCTCAAATTTCTCGAAAGCAAGAACGCGCTCGGACATGGCGGGTCGTCGTCGTTGCCACCGACACCCGATGAGCTTCACGATCGTGGCTCCGCACTCGATGTCAGCGCGACGCCGACCATCATCGACTCGAGACGTAGTTCACCCGAAGCAGCAGGTGACGGTCGGGCCTCGGTCATTTACACGCCACCCGACGCGGATGACAAGAAGGTTGACTAACGCTAGGTTTAGCCAGCGAGTAGATACCCAACCACAAGCGACTCCAACTCATCGAGAAGCTCATCCCCCTCCATCCACTTTGATTCGCTTGCCAGCGCTGCGTGAAGCGCTGCATCGATCATGTGCACCAAAAGGTTTGCTGCGAGGTCGAGATTCTTCGGGCGAATCTCGTTTCGGTGACTCTCGAGAACCATGCGCACGCCGATAACGGCGCGTCGTTCGAAATCTCGCAGCCGAGCCATCGCGCCCTCGAGCGGAGCGTCGTGAAGCGGCAGATTGGGCAACCGTTCGTACTTGCGATGCGCTTCGATGACCAGGCGTAGACCTTCGCGAATGCCCTCTCGAAACGGATGCGAACCAAGCGAAAGCAACCGCGGTTCGAGGAACGTTGCGAGCTCTTCGCTTCTGC
The DNA here is from genome assembly GCA_023248745.1 of Myxococcales bacterium. GTDB lineage: Bacteria > Myxococcota_A > Polyangia > Polyangiales > Polyangiaceae > JAHFDX01. The sequence continues at coordinate 4,932 of JAHFDZ010000146.1, forward strand.
GTTCCATGACCATTGCCGCAAGCACACTCTTCGTCGGCACGTACTGATAGAGCGATCCAACGCTCACCCCAGCCGCTACGGCAATCTCGTTCATGCTGACGGCTTCGTACCCCTTCGCTGACAGGATGCGCGTCGCAGCCACCAGAATCGCATCCAGCGTCGCGCGCGATCGCTCCTGCTGAGGTCGAGAAGCAGCACGTTTTTTGGGGTTTGGAGGATCGCTACCCACAACGCGAGTCTAATACGAATGGCCGCCTGTAAGGAACGCACGCACGCTGAGGCGCATGAACTCGGCAAGCAACTTGGGAAGAGGCCCTCTGGCGAAGCTCGGCACGTGGATTGCCAACCTGAGCGTTGACGACATACCACCGGACGCCCTTCGCGCTGCGCGCTACCAGGTGCTGAACATGATCGCTGCGGTACACGCCGCGCGGACGCAAGACGCGTGCAAACAGATCGAAAAAAGCGCAACCGCATTGGCCTCTGCAGGCAAGGCCACCGTCTTTGCAAGCGGACGCAAACTTCCGCCGATCGAAGCTGCCTGGGTCAACGCGGCTTACGCGATGGCGCAAGATTTCGACGACATCATCTGGATGGGCCACACGTGCCACTCCGCTGTGTTCGCATCTCTCGCCGTTGCGGAACACGAAGGTGCAAGCAGTGAGGACATGCTCGTCGCCGTCGTCGTCGCAAACGAAATTGGCGGAAGGCTCGGAGCTTCAAGTTTCTTCGGGCCGCTCAACGGCCAGATGTGGTCCTTCGTTCATCTCATCGGCGCAGCGGCTGCGACAGCGAAGTTGCTCAAACTCAACGCCGAACAAACAACGCACGCGCTTGCGATCTCACTGGCGCAACCAACCTTCGCGCTGCAACCCGGGTTCTTCCAGCCCACGTCCAAGTTGCTGACGGCATCGACGCCGACCGCAACAGGCATTCGCGCAGCTTACTTAGCGAAGGAAGGCGTAACCGGAGCGCTCAACATACTTGAGGACCGACGCGGCTTTTGGAAGCGCTTTGCGTTCCACCCGCTGCCAGAAATGCTCGACGATCTTGGCGATTTTTGGGCCATGGAGACTTTGGCCATTAAGACCTTCCCTGGGTGTTTCTACTTTCAAACGGCGTGCACCGCGCTCTCGGAGATGCTCAAGCGGCATGGTTCGCTCGCTCCCGAGTTGGTGGAGTCCGTGCAGATTGCAACCACCAAGATGGGAACCGAAGTCACACGCTTTGCTTCAGATTATGCGAGCGCTGAAATTTCATCGGTCAACGTGAACTTCGATTTGAGCCTTACCGCAGCTGTCCTCTTGCATGCCGGACGCCTCACATCATCCGAACATGACGAGCAGTGGCTTAGCGCCAACAGCGCCGCGATCGAAAAGTGGCGCACGCGAATCTCGGTCACGCACGATCCGGCGCTCACCATTGATGTCGTCAAGAGTGCAAGCGCGATCCCCGCAGGAAGGCGAGCGCTTGGGTCGCTGAAGCCGATGGATGTGGTGGCCATCGTGAGGCGCTACAGGAGCGAATACGGCTCTTCGCTCCTGCGCGGAAGCGAGGCTGCTTCTTGGATCAAAGCGGTTTTGAAGGCACGTCAATCGCAACCGGTCGAGCGGGAAGATAGCAACACACCGCTTCACTTTCCCGCGCGCGTGACAGTCAATTTTATTGACGGTCGACGTGACGTGGTTGAAGTGCAGCTTCCCGTCGGAACGCTTTGTGCGCCCGGCATGGAGATGGAATTGAAGCAAAAGTTTGTCCGCGAATCTGCGCCTGTGCTCGGCGCTGGCGTGGCAGAAAAGGCATTCGCGTCAGGCCTCGCGTTGGGCAAGGTGAGCATCTCTGAATTTACCAAGCAGTGCAGTCCTAAGGGCGGAGGCGATAAGGTCGCCGTGAAAGTAGCTCAAGCTTAGCGGCTAAATTTGGCCTCCAGACGACACCCGAGGCGCAATTTACGTGCTCGACGCGCGACATTGCGCGGGCTACTGGCTCAACCGAACGCGAGTCTTCGGGCTTGTCCAGGAACCCCCCAAGGAAATACTCCCATGCGCGCCCTTTTGCTTTTCTGCTTCTTTGTGTCGAGTTCTGTCGCCTGCGACCTTCGCGAATCGAAAACGCCGCCATCCACCCAGTCTCACGCTGCCAGCGATGCCGACGATAAGGCCAAGGAAAAGTCAAGCGCACCTCCATCATCGCCGCGACCCAAGGCCAAGGCCGCACCTGCTGCTCACCAAGGCGACCCTCTCGGTGCACCCCAACAAGGCGGCCCTGACTTGCGACTAGAGGGTGGAAAATGAGCGACACAACCCACGAGACGCCGCTCGAAGAGAGCCGAGAGACCTCGTCACCGCAGTACCCAATCGCGCTGCCCGTTCCCTCGCCGCCGCCGCGCCGCTCCACGCCTCCGGTTGCAGCGCCATCGGCCAGCAAGCTCCGCACGCCGATCGTGCTCTTCGTTGCCGCGTTCGCGAGCGTCGGGACGCTCCTCGCCGTAGGCATCGGACTTGCGCGTGCACACAGCACCCGATCAAGCGCCCCCGAGCGCGCGATCGTACGCATTTCAAGCGGCGACAGCACCGGCACAGGGTTCTTCGTGCGATCTCCAAACGCGCGTGAAACACTTGCGGTGACCGCGCTTCATGTGATCGAAAATGGCGGCTCAATCACGGTGCAAAGAGTCGCGCGCTACGGTGACAACAAAACGTACGTGCAGGCCTATCCCGAAGTGGAAGTGGCGGCGATCGATCGCGACGCTGATCTTGCGCTCTTGCGAATCAAAGACCTTCCAGAAGACGAAGTGTCGGCGCTCGTGCTCGCAACCGAAGTCACGCGCGATGAGCCCATCACATCGTTTGGCTTTCCTGCGAGTCAGATCTCACGTCTTGGACTCGTAAAGAAAGAAGGCAAGACGCTTGACATTGTCAAGCTGCCCGTCATCGACCGCGCGTACAATCGCATTGTTCGCGAAGGAGCGGTCGACGGTGTCATCCTCTCAACAGACCTCGAACCTGGCTTTAGTGGCGGACCGACGCTCAATCAAAAGGGCAAAGTGGTCGGCGTCAATGTGCTCAAGGACCAGAAATATCGCGGTCAAAATGGCGCGGTATCGGTCACTGTTCTGAGCAAATTGTTTGCGTCATTCAAACCGTTCGCACCACCACAAGCCCAAGAGCTCGAAGCGATTCTCAAGAACGTTCAAGACCAACACTTGATGCTCTCTGTCGACGATCGCAGCAAGGCGTTCGCCATCCTTGCGCGTTCTGACTTACCGCACGTGCACGCGATGCTGAGAGAGCTGCGCGTTTTGGAGCAAGATTCACTCGAGCGTGACTTTGGACCCAATGCGAAAATTACCGGCCGAGCGCTTCTCGGAATCTTGCTCGCACGCCTACCCGGCCGTTCACTCGAGACGTTCTACGCGTCGTCAACGCAAGACGCCGTCCGAAAATGCGAGGGGACCACACGCGGCATCCGCCGCTTCCTTGGAGAACTCGAAAATGTCGACGCGAATCGCGATGAGACCGATTGCGCGCGGCTTGCGCAGCGTCCACTCGCATGGGACCTGGCGGCCGTAACGCTCGAATGGAGCGGAACCCCTCGCGACTATGCCGTCACCCAAATTGACGAAATTGACTCAGAGGCAAAAATCTTCCGCGCGAGTGTTCGCATGAGCGGCATTCCAAGCTTGGTGCCCATCCACTTCGTCTGGGAGGCGGGGCAATTTCGCATCAAGCTTTTCGACAAGACCGGTCGACTTTTTGCGCTCGATGGGCCGCGCAACGCCGTCGGTCGCGATTTCGAGGGCACCTGGGTCGCCAAGCAGCCGCGCCATGCCAATCCCGCAACGCCCGGCATCGAATCTGAATCCGATCAGAAGCTCATCGTCTCGATTTCCGGCACAGATGCCGTATCGATTGGTGAAGAATTTCGCACGGCAAAATTCGCAGCCGCAAAGGGCGGACGCTTTGCCTGCAACCACGCAGGGTCGATGGTGAGCGAGGGCAAGCAGTCGCTCACAGGCAAACTCCAAAACGGCATCGTGAGCGGCACATCAGCGCAAATGACGTTCAGCACCAATGAGTGCACCTCGTGTGGTCTTTGTACCGCACCCGCAAAACTCTTCGTCTTGAAGCTGCAGAGCGGTCGCCTTTTGCTTCATGAGACCGACGGCAAGAACCCGGTCACGATCACGGAGTTCACACGCGGGGGTTGAGGGCCTTCACTGCGCGCGCTCAGGATGAACGCAACTCGTCTAGTACCTTGACAAAATCGTCAGGCGGCGGAACTTCCCACGTGACGCGTTCGAGCGTCTTCGGATGCTCGAACCCAAGCTCAGTCGCGTGAAGCATCATGCGAGCTGCTTGCAAAATGTCACCCTTGTAGTGACGAACGTAGACACGCTCGCCCACAAGTGGGTGCCCCAGTTCGCTCAGGTGAATCCGAATCTGGTGTGTGCGGCCGGTCTCAAGCCGACATTGCACAAGCGACGCACCATTCAGGCGCTCAATGAGCTCAACGTGCGTAATGGCGATTTGCCCATTGGGCTTGAGGTGCGGTTGCCGCTTTCCGATCGTGTGCTCAAACGATCCTTTGAGACCGTCGCCACGATTTTCAATCAGGTGCGAGCGGATCGTCTGCGACGACACCGCGCCGTGCACAAGTGCGAGATAGCGACGATCGACCGTATGGGACCGAAATTGCGACGAAAGCGACTGCTTTGCGAGCCAAGTCCGCGTGAAGACGAGCAAACCACTCGTCTCTTTGTCAATTCGGTGAACGACTCCGAGCGAAGGTCTTCCGGTCTCTTTCGTTCGCTTTTGAAGCTCTTTGCGCGTCCACTCGTCGAGAGTTCCACGCTCGTCTTCGTAGGGAATCGTCGACATTCCAGCCGGCTTGTTCACCACGACCACTTGGCTGTCCAAGTGCACCACGCGAGGCTCTAATGCCCCACTCGCCCGCTTCGCATGGGGCCGATACACAACATGTGCACCCTCACGAATCAGCGCCCGCGTGTCGGTCATTGCGGCGTCGTCCACGAAGATCTGGCCTCGTTCGATCGCTCGACGCGCCTTTTCCCATGAAGTTGCAAGCAAATCGCGCACAAGTTGATCCAAATGCTTGTGGCCTTCGCCGCGATGCGCTCCCATGGTGTCCGCGAGCTTGACACGTTGCTCGCCGGGTTTGCACAATCCTATTTCACGACAAGCCGCGATCCGCGATCGCCGCCCACTTCCGGAGATCATCACGTGACCAAAGTGCTCCTCGCCGTCGATGACAGCGTCACAATGCGCAAGGCTTACGAGCTCACTTTTGCCGGTGAAGAATTCCAGGTAATCACGGCCGATTCGGCAGAAAGTGCGCTTCGCGAAGTCTCCGTCCAGCCTGCGGTCATCTTGATCGACACGTACCTCGATCCGGCCGACGGCTACGAATTGGCGCGCGAGCTTCGAAAACGCTCACCGTCGTCGGCCATGGTCCTGCTCACAAGCCGTCACCATCCCTTCGACGAAGCCCGCGGGCGCGATCTGCAGGCCGAAGAGGCCATCGATAAGCCCTTCGATACGCAGCTGCTTATCGACCGCGTTCGGGGTGCAATCGCAAAGCGAGCACAAGCGCCAGCAAAGCCAGCGACATACTCCGATCCACCGACGGTGAGCCGAACGCCAGCACCTGCTGTCGTCACAATGCCGCCAACGCAAGCAACCCCCCCCAGGCCTCCGCCGCTAAGACCAATCGCAGAAGCGATCTCGGTCGTGCCTGCGCCGCCTTCATCACCTCCGGCGATGACAGGCGCACTTTTGAACCAGAATGGTCTTGGCGCAGGGAGCGACTTTGAAGGCAAGCTCCTCGGCCTCGGCCTCACGGGGGAGCAGGTGCGGGCGGTTCTCGCACTATCGCGCGATGTCGTCGAACGTGTCGTTTGGGAAGTCGTGCCTCCGCTTGCCGAAACCATGATCCGCGAAGAAATTACGCGGCTTACCGCCGATCGCTAAACAGACGCGATCGTCGTCTTGGCGCTTTACGGGTGCGAGGTTTAGTCGCAGGGTGGGTTGCATGCGCGCCCTTGTCCTTTTCGTCGCTCTGCTAAGCGGTTGCCGCTCTCTCGAAGCTGCAGCTGCACGCGATCCCATGAAGTGCGAACGCAATCCTACCTGCGCCAAGAGTCGCGGAAAGATCCGCGACTGCGCAACGCAATGCGCCGATGATCCGGCGTGCATCGAACGCTGCAAGCAAGGCGAGACAGACACGCTCGGTCGGTGAGGCGGTTTAGGCCCGCCGCGCATAGACGTTCAAAAACATCCCCGTTTTGATCGCATCCATTGCCGAGAAGATCGCACGCACAGTGCGATCAGCGACGTTTCGCGCAGGCTTGAGTGGCAGCCTCGCGAGCTTCTTTTGAACGTCGACTCGGCTCACGGTTTCCATCTTCACGATCACAAATCCACGCCTCAAGAGCAGCTTCTCGAGGCCGCTTCTGGAGAAGAAATTGACGTGTTCTGGCGGCGAGATAAACATGTCGCCTTTGCCTTGAAGGCGCGAAATTGCGGAGGCAAAGTGCGGAACCGCAAGGCAGAGCACGCCACTTGGGTCGAGCAGTGTGGCAAGTTGATCGATCACCGCTTCGACCTCAAGCATGTGCTCAAGCACCTGACTCAGCAACACCACATCGAACGCACGCTCATGAACGGCGACGAACTCGCGAGTGAGCATGCTGGGTTCGGCCGTAATATTGGTAAGCTTCTTAACTATTTCGCGCGAGACCGCAGAAGGTTCGAGCGCCGTCACTTCGAAACCTACATCGAGCGCAGCGCGCGATGAGAAGCCGTAACCGGCACCGACATCGAGAAATCGATTGCCACGCGTCAGCATGCGACATCGCGATGCGAAGCGCGCAGCGTCGATGGTCGAATTGGGGTAGTCGCGCTCTTGCTGCAGGACGCGCGCGAAAAGGTCATCGATGGAGAGATCGGACGGGTGCCGATTGTATTGCTCATAGAACCGCGCAATCACCGCTTCGGTGGGTCGTGGATACACCCACGCCGAGCCACAATCGCGGCACCGCGAAATGGGATAGCAACCATGAGCGTTGGTCTTCTCGAACCAGAACTTGGTTGCGGCGCTCTCGCATGCAAGACACTTCGGAATCGTTTCGCTCAAGTCGGGCCTATTCGCATGCTCCGCAAGAAACCGTAGTTCGCGCGCATGAGCAAGAGCGATCGTTACGGCAGCGAACGTTGTGGTTCACCGCGATAGATGGCCGAAGGTCGATAGAGCGCGTGGTCGTCCCACAACTCAAGAACGTGCGCCCCCCATCCGTAGATGCGCGCCATCACAAAGAGTGCCGTGAATGCGTCGGGTGGAAGCCCCAGCGACGCGAAAACTGCACCTTTGTAGAACTCGACATTGGCTCGAATCGCTTTGCCCTGCTTTGCGAAGTGCGCCGCGGCGTAGTCATCGACACTGGCCAGAGTTCGAAGCACAGGCAGGAGCCCCTTGGCTTCTGCAACGCCGTGAGCCAGCTCGCGCAAGACGACCGCGCGGGGATCGACGACACGGTACTCTCGATGGCCAAGACCCATAATCTTCTCGCCGCGCGCCAGCGCCGCATCGACCCACTCGGCCGCCCGCGCAGGGTCACCAATGCTCAGCGCCATCTTGTACGCGGCCTCGTCGGCCCCTCCGTGAAGCGGACCAAAGAGTGCAGCAACAGCCGCCGACAGCGCCATCGACATCGGTGCCAGGGTTGAAGCCACTACACGCGCTGCGAACGTCGACGCGTTGAGTCCGTGCTCCATTTGGAGAATTTGCGTTGCGTCCAGAAGCGCCACCTCGCTCGCTGACGGCGGCTTGCCGGTGAGCATGTGCAAAAAGTCAGCGTGGATCGCAGCACTCGAGTCTGGCGCAATTGGCGCAACCCCGGCGCGCGTACGCAACCAAGCGGCGACCAGCGTTGGCACCTTTGCGGCAAGGCTCAATAGACCTTCGCGTTGAGCTTGCCTCGCGTTCTTCACTGGAGCGCGCTTCTGCGTCGCACTGTCGCCCAGGGGTAAAGCGATCTCGAGCATCGTCATGGGATGCGTGTCGTACGGCAAGATCGACAAGAGAGCTGCTTGGGCTGATGTCATCGATCGTTCGAGGGAAAGCGACTGCGTGCGTGCAACAACGCCATCCCGATCAGGCAGCTCACCATCGATCACCAGGCTCGCAACCTCTAGAAACGAGCGCGTTGCCAATGCCTCGATTGGATAGCCTCGATACCGAAGCTCGCCGCGCACACCATCGATCTCAGAAATGCGCGTGACGTCGACGGCGACTCCCGATAGCCCACGCGGCGGATCTGCAACAACGTCTCTCATGGATTGCCTCCTTCACGCTCAAATTGGAGGCATCTTGTTCATTTGTGAAACGGTATCTACTTATCGTATTATTCGATTTGCTTATGAACGAGGAAGAACTGAAAATTCTTCGCGCGGTCGTTGACGAGCGCGGCTTTGGGAGCGCAGCGAAGCGCGTTCACCTGAGTCAATCGGCGGTGAGTCAAGCCGTGAGGCGCCTCGAGGGCGAACTCGGCGTGACGCTTCTTGAGCGCGGCCGCCCACCAACGCTGACCGACGCGGGTCTACGAGTGTACGAGCACGCAAACGATGTATTGGGACGCCGCGATCTTTTGCATCGCCAGCTAAAGGCGCTTCGCGAAGGCGGCGTCGGCATCGTCTCGCTGGCGGCTTCGCAAGCACTGTCGCGCGAATGGTTGCCGCAACTCGTCGCACGCTTCGTGCCAGAACACCCTAGCGCTGCATTTCAATTCGAAACGCTACCCAGTCGTCAAATCATTGCTGCGGTGGCCGACGGCCGGTTCGAACTTGGCCTCGGTCCATTTTCGCGCGCCATGGCCGGACTCACTATCCACCCACTCGGCAAGCAGCGCATGGTCCTCTATTCGGGCCGTTCGCCCAGACTTTCGCGTTTGCGCAAAGAAGGCGTTGTGGCACTGTCCTGTGAAACGCTCGTGACGAGTCATCTGGACGCAACCACAGCGACAAAGCGACGTGGCTTGCTGCGCGAACACTTCGGTACCGCTTGGGTGGTCCAGAGCCTTGATCTGCGGCTCAGCCTCATTCGACAAGGCTTGGCGGTTGGCTATTTGCCCGCTTCGACAGTCGCGGTCGCAGGCGCTCGCCGCGAGCTCGTAGCTCTCGACTGGATCTCATTCGGCGTGATCGAGCGGACGTTTGGACTCTTTCATTCAAGTCGTCGTGCGTTGACGTCGATCGCCGAGAACTTTTTGAGGGTGGCTCAATCGAAAGCGTGAGCCACGGCGGGCGTCACCACGCCAGTCGAAAGTGAATCGACTTGGGTCGCGTCAACGCGTCGAAACCAATCGCGCCGAGTGAAACCCCTCGACCGCTGTCTTTGACTCCTACCCACGGAAGTTCTGGATCGAGCGAGTCGCATCGATTCATATAAATCGTTCCACACTCAAGCGAAGCAGCCAATTTTGCGGCGCGATCACGATCGGTCGTCCAAACGCTCGCCGTAAGACCAAGAGATGAGTCGTTCATTTTTGCAAGCGCCATGTCATCGGAGTCGACCTTCATTACGGACACGACTGGGCCGAACGACTCCTGCCTGAAAATATTCATGTCATGGTTACAATTGGCGAG
>JAHFDZ010000395.1 GCA_023248745.1 Myxococcales bacterium
GACCGGACCGCTGCCGTACTGAGGCAGGATGAGACCCGAGATGAAGACCGTGACGTGACCATCGATGATGGCGGTAAACGCTTTTTCGTAGCCGGCGTCGATGGCGGCGCGAATACTGCGGCCTGTGCGCATCTCTTCGCGGATGCGCTCGTTGATGAGCACGTTCGCGTCGATTGCAATACCGATCGTGAGCGCGAGGCCCGCGATGCCTGGCAGCGTCATTGTCGCACCAAATGATGCGAGGATGGCGAGCTGCAGAAACAGATTGAGAAGCACAGCTGCATCTGCAACGAGACCTGCCGTGCGGTAGTAAATGAACATGAAGAGAAGGACGAGTGCCGACCCAGCGAGCAATCCCTTGAGGCCTTGATCGATGGCGTCGCGTCCGAGTGAAGGGCCAATCGTCGATTCGGCCTTCAGCGAAATTTGCGCGGGCAATGCACCTGAGCGAAGAACACGCTCGAGCTTGCGCGCATTGGTGGCTTGCGTTTCTTGATCGCCGGCGCCCATGCTGATTTGGGCGTGACCCGCAATTTTGGATTGAATCACGGGCGCTGAATCGACCTTGTCGTCGAGGATGATCGCGAAGCGACGGTGGATGTTCGCGCCCGTCACTTCTTCGAAGCGCTCGGTGCCCACTTGGTTGAACTCAAGATTGACGTTGTAGCTCGCCTTGTCTTGGTTGTAGCCCGCCTCGGCTTTGGTGATGTGCTCACCTGTAACCTCTGCGCGGCGGAAGAGGTAAAATGTTCGCCAACCGATCTCTTTGTTGATGTCTTCGGAGTCGTAGACGATCCCAAACCCAACTTGCCGATCGTCAGGAACACCAAGCGTATCGATCCAAGCGCGGAACCGCACTTTGCAGGCCTCCATCGTCTCGTTGTCGAGCTTGGTGATCTGCGCGTAGTGAGTCGAGATGAACTTCTCCTTCTTGTCCTTGTCGCCGCTGAGACCGTCCGGAATGCTGCCTTGTTGCTGAACGTCGATCCGCTCGGTTTCTGGAATGGTGGTCTTGTCGACTTTTGCAAAGAAGTCGAACGTGTCTTCCATCTTGAATTCGAGGCGCGCGGTGCGGCGGATGATCTCTTTGATGTCGTCGAACGCTTGCTTGTTCTGACCGGGGACCTCAACAATGATGTCTTCGTCGCGCGTTGCAACGGCAGCTTCACGAAGGCCCAATTCGTCGACGCGACGGTTGACCGTTTCTTTGGCTTGCGCGACCGCGCGATCGCGAATGTCGGTTTCGACGGCTGAGCGAATTTTGAACGTCGCTTCGTCTTCGGCGGGGCCGAGGAGGAAGCTCCAATCGGTCGTAAATTTCTTTTGAAAGCGATCGTCGATTTTGACGCGGTCGCCCTTGTTCACGAACTTGATGCGGATGATCGCGCTCTCGGGTGTTTGAATCCTCAGCTTCTCCTCGAGCTTCAGCATTTCTTCTCGGGAAGGACGACCGGTACCCTTGTGAATTTCGAAAGCGATCGCAAGATCTTGGCGCATTTCTTCTGCGACGTTTGCGCGCTTGTCGGCGATCGCCTCTTCGACTTCGACTTGGTAAACAAGCCGCATACCACCTTGGAGATCGAGGCCCTTTGCGAGACCGACGGTGACGCGATCGCGCACATAAGTTGGCAGAGGAACGCCGATCTCTTTGATTTTGAGGGGCGTGGCGATAAAGGCCGGCAAGGGAATGTGGACGAGCACGTTTGCGGTTGGCCATACGACGACGGCCGCACCGAGCACGGTGGCGAGCACGAAGCCCACTTTGATGCGCCACGCGCTGTCCATCATGGGGAGGCGGCTCACGAGGGCCCACACACCGATGAGCGCAGCGACGACCATGCCGCTGAAGATGTCGTCGAGCTGGAGCCTTCGTACCGCAATTGCCGCACCGACGAAGAGCACTGTCGAGGCGCGCAAGCGAACCAGCAAGATGCCCGTTGCAACAACAGCAACCATCAACGCCCATGCGAGAAGTTGTTGTGCTTGCGGCAAGAGAGTGGCGACGACGGCGAGGATGAACCAAGCGCCTCGGACGAGAGGAGATGTGAACGAGAATTTCGCCATGTTGGGTTTCACACGAGAGGGGCGGATCGAGCTCGAAAAAGATACGAAACTTGGTTACTTTTTATCGCCAGCTGTCGCGGGGACTGCTTTGGTCGCAGCAACAGGGTCTTCTTGAAGCGGCCCGATGACGTTGGTCAGCACGGTGAGCGTGACGCCTTGCGCGACCTTGACCTTTGCGAACTTGTCGCCCACTTCCATCAGCTCGCCGACGATGCCGGCATTGGTCACGATCGTGTCGCCCTTCTTGAGCTTTGAACGCGCTTCCGTTTCCTTCTTCTGACGGCGGAACATCATGAAGATGATCGGGATGAACATCGCAAGCATGATCCACGTCATGCCCATCGGTGGTGCTCCGCCGCCTCCGCTCGGCGCTCCGCTTGGGCCTGCTCCGCCTGGAGCGGGGGCTGCGTGGTCGGGTGCTACGGCGGGCTGAAGGACAACAGCGTTCACGGCATTCTCTTTCGTCGTGCGCGATCGCGTAAGAACAGGCGACGGCGCGAGTCGTTATCGGGAGCTGAATACGGGAAGGCAGCAGAAAAGACGCCTTCGCGAGCCGCGGGGATTAGTCGTGCCGCCGCGGAACGTCAACGGAACTGGGACGGAGACTCGGCCTTTGCACAGCGAAAACCGACCGTCGGGCCCGCTTCGATCGCGGAGGCCCAGGTTCGGGCTGTTCCGCGCGCCATCGACGGCGGGGACGCCCAGCTGCCGCCCCGAAGAACGTAACCGTTGCCCGAAGAGGGCGGGGTTGAGCCAGGGCGCTCGACGTACCAGTCGGAAACCCACTCTTCGACGTTGCCCGCCATGTCGAGGACGCCAAACGGGCTCGCAGCCTTGGGATATGACCCAACGCGAACGGGGCCGTTGGTGCACGACTTGCCCCAGTGGCGTTCGGACACGAGCGTGGCGGCGAGCTTGCAAATCGTTTGCGCGCCGCCTGCGAGGCCCCACGGGTACGTGAGTCCCTGCGGACCGCGGGCGGCGAATTCCCACTCGAGTTCGCTTGGAAGGCGCTTGCCGTCGTGGCGGCAATAGCGCTCTGCATCCGCCCAGCGCACACAATTGATGGGCAGGTTCAAATCGTTACTGTCGTAGCTACATTTCGTACTTGTTTTGTGAGGCGCAGGGCACTGACCACGCGACACGCATGCTCGATACGCACCCACGGTCACTTCGGTTCGATCGAGCCAAAATGGGGCGACCTTGAGCGGTCCACGCGGTTGGGCTTTGGGCATCGACGGCCCCATGAAAAATACCCCGCCGGCCACGAGCATCATGCCCTCCTTTTCGACCGGCTTTCCCTTCGGCACGACGGGCATGGGCTTCGGCCGCGATGGTTGCAAAGGCGGATCGTAAGGACTTTCGTCGTCTTTTTGGGGGTCGCCTTCGGGATCGCGCGCCGTTTCTTGCGCAGACGCGGGCGCCATTTCAAACGCTGACGTCGAAAGAAACGCAATGGCGAGGGCGAAGCAAAGACGCGCCTTTTGCAACATCGACAGTTACGATATCCCCAATCGGTTTCGGCTACAACAGATTGGCCGCAAGTTCGGCGAGCTCGCTGCGTTCGCCCTTTGCGAGCGTGATGTGAGCGGCGAGCTTTTCGCCGTGGAAGCGCTCGGCTGCGATGGTCAAGCCGTTTGATGCATTGTCGACGTACGGGTTGTCGATTTGGCCCGGGTCGCCGGTGAGGACGATTTTCGTTCCATCGCCCGAGCGGGTGATGATCGTCTTGATTTCATGGGGCGTGAGGTTCTGCGCTTCGTCGACGATAATAAACTGCTGGGGAAGCGATCGACCGCGGATGTAGGTCAGTGGCTCGACCTGAATTTGTCCGCTCTCGAGCAGCTCGGCGTAAGCGCGAACACCCTTCTTTGCGCCCGAGGAGAACAGGAACTCGAGGTTGTCGAAAATGGGCTGCATCCATGGGTTGAGCTTTTCGTCGACGTCGCCCGGCAAAAAACCAAGGTCGCGGCCAAGCGGCATGATCGGACGGGACACGAGCATGCGCGTGTACACGCCTTCTTCGACGGTGCGACGAAGGCCAGCCGCCAAGGCGAGGAGCGTCTTTCCTGTGCCTGCCTTGCCGACGAGTGTCACCAAGCGGATGTTCTCGTCGAGCAACAAATCGAGTGCGAATGCCTGCTCTTTGTTGCGCGGGCGAACACCCATCACGCCTTCACGGGGAGTGCGCAACGCAACCACGCGCGTGCCGTCGTAGCGACCGAGAGCGGT
>JAHFDZ010000147.1 GCA_023248745.1 Myxococcales bacterium
AAGGTAATTGATCATCCAACGATCACAAATGCCGCGCGAGCACGGCGCGTGCGATAAGCGGCTCGAGGCGCGAGAGCAGCAAGCCAACGGCAAGCAACAAAATCCACGTTCGGATGGGCGCCATGAGTGCGGTAAGGCTCGCGGGCGTCGCCGCACGCGCGACGAGCGCTGTCGCGACTTCCACCACGAGCGACACTGCAATGAGCGGCGCCGCAAGCGCGATCGCGAGCTCGACGCCGTGCGCTGCATCAAGCGCGATTGCAAGCGCGGGTCTTGCGGGAAGCGGCGTTGAAAGAGCCGCAACGACCATCGCGGGACCGCCGCCGGCGAGAAACGCGCACGACGCAAGGAGACCCAACAAAATCGCGACCGGCGTCATGCGATCCTCAGAAGTTACAAATTGACGACCTTCGGTTGCGCCTCGCAAATTGTCGACGATGCCGCCGGCCACCGACACCGCCCACAGTCCCGCCGACGCCGAGAGGGCGACGACGGTTCCTCGAAGCGTCTCGAGCGCAAGCTCCCACGGTGCGAGCTCACCACTTTGGCTCACCACACCCGCGACACTCACCGCTAGGCAAAGCGCAAAGATGCCTCGGGCGGGCCTGAGGAGCGCGCGCATCCCGAAAGCCGGAACGATAGCCACCACCGGTGTTACCCGCGCGAGCGACCTCAACAGGACAGCAACTTCCACGTTAGCGTCGAAGACGTTCCCTTCGCGGGCTCACGGTCGAGGTGCCTTGCTCAAGTCTTCCTCAACTTGCCCTAATTCAGCGCGAAAGCGAATCGGCCGTGTGCACGGTGCGGGCTTGCGGCAGGGGGGCGGGCTTGCGTACGGGCTTGTTTCGCTCGGCCTTTGCTTGACGGCGCTCGATCGAACGATCGATAGCGCCCACGGACAGGGTGACAAGCAGACTCGGCGATGCCCAACTGAAGAACTTTCGAATCATTCGCTACTTCCTCTTACGTTTCCCGTCCGGCGCGCTCCGGCATCGCTATATGCCTCATGCGTTCGTCTGTGCCAACGGAGCGGCAGCGAATTTGTTCGATCGTAGCGAATCGAACGCGGCTGGCGCCTTATGCAGCAAGTGAATCTTCTTGGCTAGGCGCGCCCACGAGAAACGCGGCTCATAAAAACGGTGCCTGTCGCGAGAGCCCAAAGAGAGAGTGTGCCCCCGAAGAGCAACAAGGATGAACTGTGACCAATCATCAAAAAATAGGCTCAAACATACAACACCCTCATATCTCGGATTCATCGTGCAGACGCGACTTCATAAAAACTAATTTGTTTTTATGTGCAGTCAACGGCGTGGCGCGAACTGTCAGACAAAGGCCCGGATCATCAGTTCCGTCATTGCAGGACCCGCCTCCATTAATCTTCGCTCCTCGCGACGCATGAGGTAGCGAAGCGCAACGCTCTCCATCCCCAGAACGATCGCGTAAATCGTAAGCTCATCCGCAGGCCGTGACGCCAACCCGGCAGCGTGAGCCTTCGCAATTTCCTGCATATAGAGGGCGATGTACCGCGCGTGGGTAAGCTCGCGTATTGCGTCGTAAGCAGGAGTGCCGCGAAAGTGCTGCAGCGCGAGACGCGCAAAGTCGGCGTTGTTGATAATTGCCTGAAAGAAGGCCTCGACGCCCGCACGCGTGCGAGAAACTGAATCGGCCGGAGCATTCTGTACCGCGACTTCAGTGGCGTTAAAGAGGACATTCGCCGCGGCGCGATGCAAGTCGAGCAGCACCTGGGGCAGATCTCTAAAGTGCTCGTAGAACGTGCGCCGGCTGACGCCCGCAATGCGGACCACGTGCTCCACCGACGTGTCGGCAATGCCACGCACAGTAACGGCCTCCATGGCGGCGCGCAGGATGCGATCACGCGTTTCGGCATGGCGTTGTTCCGGCGACTGTTCTCGGTCGTAGCGCCCCCGCGATGCCGCGCGCTTGGTCATGAAAACAGCATCGTTTCAATCAGTTTGAGGGTCAACGACACGTCACTCAACAGGGCGCAAATTCGCGCTAAACTCCGCACTGAATGAAAACCTACGACAGCTTCTATGTGAACGGTAATTGGGCCAAGGCTACGCCTCAAGCCACCGCGCAGGTCATCCATTGCGCTACCGAAGAGGTCACGGCAACCTTGGCGCTCTTTGGCGAACGCGAAGTCGATCTCGCCGTGAGCGCGGCAAGAACCGCGTTCGACGGGTGGTCGAGGCTTCCGAAGGCAGAACGCGCCGGTTACCTCAAAAAGATACAAGCTGGGTTACAAAAGAGGAGCGCAGAGCTCACGGCCGCAATCGCGAGCGAAGTCGGCATGCCCTTGAAGCTCTCATCGCGCATCCAGGTGGGTTTGCCCATTTTTAACATGGGCGCGTTTGCCGACATGCTCGAAGCGTTCCCGTTCGAGGAGACGATCGGCAACAGTACGATCGTCAAGGAAGCGGTCGGCGTCGTGGCTTGCATCACGCCGTGGAACTATCCGCTTCATCAGATTGTGGCGAAAGTGGGTGCAGCACTCGCGGTGGGCTGCACAATCGTTCTCAAACCGAGCGAAGTTGCGCCACTCTCTGCGTTCATCCTGACCGACGCTATCGCGGAGGCCGAGCTCCCCAAGGGCGTCTTCAATCTCGTACCTGGCGACGGCGCAACGGTAGGCGAAGCACTTGCGCGCCATCCTGAAGTCGACATGGTGAGCTTCACGGGCAGCACGAGGGCCGGAAAGCGCGTTTACGAACTCGGCGCCAGCAGCGTGAAACGCATCGCACTCGAACTTGGAGGCAAGAGCGCGAATCTCATTCTCGACGATGCGGACCTAGAGCGCGCGGTAAAAGCGGGCGTTGACAACTGCCTTCTCAACTCCGGCCAAACCTGTTCGGCCTGGACGCGCATGCTTGTGCCACAAGCTAGGCACGACGAGGCCTGCATCATCGCAAAAAAGATCGCCGACAGTTACGTTTTGGGCGAACCTGAAAAAGACGGCGTGCGTATGGGCCCACTCGCGTCAAAAGTGCAGCGCGATCGCGTGCGTGCGTACATCGACAAAGGCATCAGCGAAGGTGCCACTTTGGTCACGGGCGGGAGCGAAGCGCCGCAGGGCCTCGAGCGCGGCTTCTTCGTGAAGCCAACCGTATTTGGCAACGTGAAGACCAAGATGACGATCGCTCAAGAAGAGATCTTCGGCCCTGTGCTGGTGATCATGCCTTACGCGAGCGAAGAAGAAGCAATCGCAATTGCAAACGACTCCCCCTACGGCCTCGCTGGCGCCGTGTGGTCCGCAGACGCTGCGCGAGCAAAACGCGTCGCATTGAAGCTTCGGACCGGCCAGGTCGCCATCAATGGAGGCGCATTCAACGCGGCCGCTCCGTTTGGCGGCTTCAAGCAATCCGGAATTGGGCGCGAGTACGGCCCCCACGGCTTGGACGAGTTCGTCGAACTCAAGAGCATTCAGTCGTAGGCGAGGATTCGACGTTACCGAAACACCGACCTCGTTTCACGGACGAATCACCGACGAAACAACGATCCGATAGGCTCGAGTCGGAACTCGTCGGCAAAGCCGGTGCGAAGTTGCGAATATACCGTTGAGCACTTACGCGTCGTTGGGCGCACGTATGGGTGCTTGAGCGGCAACACGTTGCGTGGATCGACGGGTACCGAAGCGTCTTGCGAAACGAGACGCGAAGCATCGCTGGCCATCGGATTGACGAAGTC
Organism: Myxococcales bacterium; assembly: GCA_023248745.1. Lineage (GTDB taxonomy): Bacteria > Myxococcota_A > Polyangia > Polyangiales > Polyangiaceae > JAHFDX01. The sequence continues at coordinate 3,706 of JAHFDZ010000147.1, forward strand.
CCGCAAGCGACGGATCTCGTAGTGTAGGTGCACGAAATCGGGCGAGTCGGAGTTACCGACATAGCCAACGAGATCGGTCCGGCGCAGGCGCCTGCCGACGTAAAGATCGCGCGCAGCCTCGTCGAGGTGACCGAATACGGCAAGGTATTGCTTCGTGCCCGTGCCTTCGCGCAGCGAGTGCAGCGTGATGACGGTGTTGCCCATCAGCTGACCGATGAACACTACACGCGCGTCGCCAACCTGCGCTTCGAGCGGCAGCATGCGAATCGGTGCGCCGCGCACTTGAGGTAGATCGACGCCTCCATGCCCGACCGCGTTCATCTTTCCGCGACGTTGGTCTTCGTTCACGACGTCGAGATCGAAGCCCGAAGCCACCATGCCGAGCGCGCCTTCTTGGGCAACCGGGTATAGATAGGCCGCGTAGTACTCTGGGCGATCGGGTCGTCGTGCGACGACTTCATAGTCAAGCCACTTGCCTTGTTTGTTGCGGTGGCCATTCTTCATTGGCTCAGCGACGGGAAACCACGCACGGAGCGGATGGTTCGGCTCTTCGTTTGCGCGCAACTTCAACACGCGACCAAAGTAGGGATCGCAAGGATCGTCCTCGATCTCGTCGGGTTGGGGTGCGGCCTGTATTGGCAACTGATCGAGATCTATTTTTGCGAGATCGCCAAACTCAAGGCTGAACTCAACCGTGCCAGAGAGCGCGCGCGGAAATGGAGCGAGCGGCGCGTGCGACACTTCGCCCGGCCAAAGCTCAAGCACGTGCGCCTCTGCCGTACGCGCAGAGAGAGCCGTTGCAACAAGCGCAAGCGACGCGAAGAATGCCGTGTTCACCCGCAGCGATTGACCCTTCATTCGCACACCCCAATTGTTCGCTGACACGGTGGGATGATCAAGGTCACTCGTCACTCTCTCCACTACTTTTCTCGCGAAGGCCAAGCGAGCGCGCCTTCTTGTATAAATGGCTTCGCTCGAGATCGAGCGCGCGCGCGGTTGCCGTCATTTGCCCGCCAAAGTGGGCGAGGGCTTCACCCAGAATGCGACGTTCAGCATCTTCAACGAGAACACGAAAAGATACGCCCGGTCGAAATAGATGCACGCCGCGGCGGGAAGATTCACCCGGGAGCGCCGCGCGAACGTCTTCGGCCTTGATTTCATCGTGGGGCGTGAGAATCACCAAGCGCTCGATCACGTTGCGGAGCTCACGCACGTTGCCGGGAAATTCGTAACTGCACAGGGCATCAACCGCGGCCTGGGACAATTGCTTCCTGGGCAGATCGTTCGCCTTTACTGAACTTGCGAGCAAGTGGGCCGCAAGAAGCGGAATATCGGTGCTTCTCTCACGCAGCGGCGGGACCGCGAGTGGAATCACGTTGAGGCGGTCGTAGAGATCGGCGCGAAAGTCTCCTTTTGCTGCAGCACCCGCAAGATCACGATTGGTTGCCGCCACCACGCGAACATCCACCTTGACCGTTTCGTTGCCGCCAACGCGTTCCACTTCACGCTCTTGAAGGACACGAAGCAGTTTCGCCTGCATCGGCACCGGCATGTCGCCAACTTCATCGAGAAAGAGCGTGCCGCCACTCGCGCGTTCAAACTTCCCTCGCCGCTGCTTGCTAGCACCCGTGAACGCGCCCGCTTCGTGACCGAACAGCTCGCTCTCAATGAGCTCTTGGGGCACCGCCGCACAATTGAGCTTTTCGAACGGACCATTCGCTCGCGATGAACGCTCATGAATCATCCGCGAGACGAGTTCCTTCCCGGTGCCACGCTCGCCAATCACAAGCACATCTGCCGTTCCTCTTGCAGCGCGGCCCAATTGGTCAATTAACTTGCTCATTGACGGACTGGTCCCAACGAGCTCTCCCTGCGACGAACGGAGCGCTTTCGCTTCGGTCTCTGCGCGATCGAGGCGAAGCGCCGTTTCGATCGTGAGCAGTAGCGCGTCCGTGTTCAGCGGCCTCTCGAGAAACTGTAAAGCACCTGAACGAGTTGCGCGAACCGCGAGATCGATCGTCGCGTGGCCACTCATCATAATGACGGGCACCTCTGAGCCAGCTTCGCGCAACTTTCGCAGCAGCTCGACTCCATCGCCGTCGGGAAGCATGACGTCGAAAAGGCAAAGATCGTAAACGCGTTTCTTGAACTTCTCTTCGGCGATCGCGACGCCACCCGCAACATCGACGTGGTAACCCTCGAGTGTGAGCGCCTTTTGGAGCGTGGTTAGAATCGCAGGCTCATCGTCGACCACCAGCAAGTACGCGCGAGGCATGAAGGCAAGCATAACGGATTCCTCACCAACGTCTGTCCGTTCGATTTCACAATCCTTGCGGCAACACCATCGAGAACTCGACGCGATTAAGAGCGCTCACGACGCGAATTTGGCCACCGTGCGCATCGGCGATGGTTCGCGCAAGCCATGGACCGAGACCTAAGCTCCCCTGCTTTCGCGCTTGCTCGATCGAGCGAAACGCTTCGAGCAGGTTCTCTGGTATCTCGACGTCAGGCGATTCGGCTGTTACGCGCAGCACCACGCGATCGCTCTCCTGCGTGGCCGTGCCGATGACAATTTCGCCTCGTCGAACCACGCGTGCTGCGACGAGGACGAGCGCCACGAGCGCTTGCGTGAGACGTTTCGCATCGGCGAGAACCTCAAGCGCAGGAGGCTGCTTGTCGGTCTTCACCTCTACGTCGAAGCCTGCGAGTTGGGCGCGAGCCGAACGCTCGGTCTGAAGGATGACCTCCGCAACATTGAGGCTCTCAGGCATGAGCGTGAGCTCACCTGCCTCTGCGCGCGCCGCATCCAAAATGGTCTCGATCAGATAGAGAAGTTCACGACCTCGCTGAATAATGATGGAGACGCTTTCGGCCTGCCCATGCGATAGGTCGGCGCGGGTGAGCAAATGCGCGAAACCCAAGATCGAATTGAGCGGCGACTTAAGATCGTGACTCATCGACGCGAGGAACATTGCGCGCGTTCGCTCGGCTGCACCTCGCGCCAAGATTGCGTGCTCTTGTGCAGACGCAAAATCGCGAAACAGATCGGCGACACCGCCCACGGCACGAAGAAGATCGTCAATCGAGACAAAACGAGCGCTCTCGGTGAGGCGCGCGCCTTTCGCCACATCGCTCGCTCCAAGGCGTTGAATACTCTTGGTGACGAGCACAATATCGGACGAGTAGGCCTCGCCTAGCAGCCACGCAACGACGCCAGTTACCAATACGCAACCAAGAACGACGAGTAGATAGTTCGTGATCGAGCGTGGAGGTGGCCTTGGCGGAAGCGTAAAGATGATTGACTGTTCGTTCGCAGGAACGACAATTTGGGTCGACCCATCGAACAAGCGGTCTCGCTCGTACGTCGACACGAACGCTCGCACGGTTGCCGGATACCCAAGTTGCGCGGCGCGATAGAGGGCATGTTCGGCGCCTGCCGTATTGCCCTCGACTGGCGCGACAACACTATGCGCAAGGTAGAGAGCGTCTCGCTCTCGTTCGGCTTGATCGAGCGCGCGCGCGTGGGCGTGGCCGAGAAGCGCACTTGCCACTGCAATGAGACCGACGGACGCAAGCGCTGCCACCACAAAGCGACGTCGCAGTCGGCGATCTGCGCCTCTACCCGCACGAAGGACCGAGAGGGTGAGCGCTTCACGCGCAACATCGAGCGGTGCTTTTTCGAGCACACGCGCGATCAATGCGCGTGAGATGAGATACGAAGGAAGCATCGCAACGCTCGCGAGCGCGCACGTGAGAATTGCGTACTGAGCGTGTCCAACGAACTCGAGTGAACGCGGACGAATGTCGGTCGATAGCGTCGAAGCAGCGAGAACGAGCGTGAGGAACAAACTGAGCGTCGTCACGCGTGCCGGTATGCGATCGATACGCGCCAAGTCTTCTGGGAGGGCGCCAGGCTGATCTTCGAAAAGGGCGTGCAACGTTCGACGAACGCGAAAGCACTCGAACAGGACGTGCGACGCCGTCGCGATCATCCACACGATGGAGGCATTTCGAACCAGTCTCTCGCTCATTGCGAGCGTTGCCGGCTCAATGAGCAAAAGCGGCCCAGCAAGGATGGGTAGGAGCACGCCCACGATGGCTGCGGCGATTGCGCCAAGTACGATCAACTGCACAGCGAGCTTGGCGGCGCTCGTTCGAATCATGGGCGCACCGCCCTTAACGTAACGGTGAACGTCGACCCCCTGCCTACTTCACTCTCGAGTTCGAGCGCCCCATCGTGCATCGCAACCAGACGGCGCGTGATCGCGAGGCCTAAGCCAGTGCCCCTTCGGCGCTGCTTTTCGGCGAAAGTTTGCCGAAATTCTTGAAAGATCTGAACGCGCTCTTCTGGCCGAATTCCAGGGCCTGTATCCTTTACTGTCAACTTTCCTAACAATTCACCCGCGTGCACTCCAACAACAATTTCGCCGCGTTCGGTGAACTTGACAGCATTGCTCACGAGGTTGGTGACGATTTGCCTTAGGCGCTTTGGATCCGCCCAAACGGTGACGGGTTCTTCGGCAAGTAGCTTAACTATAACGGGCCTGTCGGCAACCAAGATGGCGGCCTCGCGAACCACAGCAGCGGCGATCTCGTTGAGGCTTACAGCTTCTAATTGTATCTTCAGCTGTCCACTTTCAAGCGCCGACAGCTCGAGAATGTCGTTGATCAAAGCGAGCAAGTGGCGACCTGAACCACGCACCTGTGCAACGTTGTCGGCATCGTCAGGCGTGAGAGGGCCGTCCACGCCACGCGCGAGCACGTCGGCGAAGCCTAATATGGCGTTGAGTGGTGTACGAAGCTCATGGCTCACGGCCGCGAGAAATGCGCTGCGTTCGCGATCGGCCGTTTGAGCGCGATGAAGGTCGTCGCTGTATGCATGTTCGGCCAGTGCAAAACGCGCGACGAGCTCATTGAACGCTTGCGTGAGCTGGCCCACCTCGTCGATCGATCGCAGCGGTATCGGCTCGCCTGTTGGCTCACTTCTCACGCGCGCCATCGCCACAATCCGTTCGCGCACAAACGAAATGTCGCGACCCGCATCGCGACCGACCGCGAGGATGAGCATCGCGGCGCCCGCCGAGAGAAAGAGAAATGCACCCACGAGCGCCGACAAGAGCGCCGACGCCGATTCGCTTACTTCTGGCGCGGGCACAAAGGCGATGAGAAATCGCTCGGCAGTGGGCGGACCTACAGGCGCGACGTGAAAACGAACACGACCAAGGCGTGTTTCTGCATAGCCGTCGACAAGACGGCGGCATCGACGGAGCTCGCGCTCGGGAGGTACCTCGAGTGCGGCGTCTCGTACCGCGATGCCATCGCGCTCAAAGAGAACAAACTCGACGCCCGTACGACGCGAAACGAGATCGAGGAGTTCTTGCTCGAGATCGGGTGGCGCCTCTGGAAGCCGCACGGCGAGCGTCTCGGCGAAAAGGACAGCGCGGCGCGAAAGCGCGAGTTCGTCCACTTGCTTGACTTCTCGCAAGCCGGCAGCACCAATGAGTGACGCGGCAAAAATGCTGATCGCGATGACCACCAGCACCGCAAGCGGCCTCAGATGCAGTTTCACGTAAAAAGCGAGCCCCGGTTCAAGAAAGCAAGGGTATCAGCGAAACGTTGATTCACCGTTGCCGCAAGGTCACGAAGGGCGCGTAGACAGATTGGGGGACGTCAAGGTGGGAACAAAGCCTACGCCCTGTCAGTTTTGATAACGGCGCTGACTCAAGTCTTTCGCAAACCCGTCCGTTATTGGGCAGCACCCAACGTCACACGATTCGCGGCAGTGCGTCGCTGCTCCGCCAGAACACGACCAGACAAGACCGATGAACCCCGCATCCCAACAGGTAACCCTCGTCGTATACGACTGGCTCGGCAGCGAACCAGGACCGCTCGCGTGGGTTTTCCCAAGCCTCATCGCAGCGCGCGAAGCCGTCCGTGCCCTGCGTAATGCCGCGCGCTGGCTCATCGTCACTGGCGAGCGCGCGACCGAAATTCTTCTGCGCCTTGACGTTTCCATGTTGCGCAACAACGGACTCGTTCTCGCCGAAGGTTAAAGAGCACTGCAGCTCGCGCTTCGTGCGCCGCCCAAGAACCTTTGGTCCAAACGCAACGGCGGTGCGTTAGAGAGCAGGCGCGGTCTTGCGCAGGTCGATCAAGTCAGGAACCTTGATCCACTTGGCCTTACCCGTATCGATGTATTTCGACTTGATCTGCTGAAAGAGGCTCTCAATCACTTGTGCGTTCGGTGTCTGACCGAAGCTTGCCACGAGAATGTGCGAGTGCACCTTACCGGGCTGACGCGAAGCGATCGCAACATCGAGCTGAGCGAGCGTCGCGGTGACGTCATCGGTGCCATATTTGCACTGCGTCGGCGACACCTGACCCGCAGCCTCCTCGGCCGAGCAGGGCACCGAACCTGAAGTGGGCAGGATGAGCAGGCCGCTCGACGCGGGCGTTGTCCAGTTGGAGCCCGAAGACGCGAACCAACTTGAGATGCTCTGCGCGGTTTCTTTTGGATAGGCCGTGTGGCAATTGTTGGGTGCGTCGCAATTGGCCGCCGTGCCTTGACTCGCAGCGGGAAGTGACTTGAGACAATATTCGACCACGCCTGTTACGGCCTCGAAGTTCGCACTCTGTACGGCCTTGACCCAATCAACGGTCGAGCAAATGTTCGACACATGCCGGACTGTTACACCCAGCGAGGCGATGGCGGCGCGCTGCTTCTGCAGCTCTGTTGACATTTTTTCGGTCGTGTAATTTTTGTCGTTCGGCACGTAACCTGCGCCATTGGCGTGAAGGCCGATCGCGTCCCCTCCCGACTCGAGTTCTTTCAGGATGTTAACCTTGTAGTCGATGCTCTTCTGCACAATCTCGGCGGCTTCCCACGTCGCAACAGCTCCATTCGTGTGAAAGAGCTTGGCTGTCGTCTGGATGTCGATGACGTACCGATCAAACGCCGGTTTATCGACAACGAGGTTTGCGCCTTCCATGTGAAACGTGAACGCAATCGAAAGCGGCAAAACTTCGGTGGGTGAAATCAGCGCGTCGGCGGCCGCATCGACTGACGGAGTCCCGCCGTCGGTCTGCGTAGCACCATCGGCGTTGGCGTCGGACAAGTTGCCCGAAACACCACTGCATCCAACACACAGCCAAATGACAGCAGTCCACTCATTGCGCATTGAGCACCTCACTCACGTTCACAATACACAATGTGTGCCGAATGCGGCTCGCATCAAATTTTGAGCAATTTGTATGCGACCAGCGCACACGGACGAGGTCACGTTTACGTCCAGTGGACTGGACTTGCCGAATCATAATCGACCTAATGCCTTGACCGGGGCGCATTGATTCATGCGCTCGCTGCTCCGCAGCCGGTCAAGGCACTAGACTTTTTCCTGGGGCGCTGCGAGCAAGACCCCGAAACTCGCTCCCGCGAGTTTCCCCAGTCCCTTCAACTTCGCTCAGGAAGCAATCACTACGCCCCGGTCAAGGGACTAATGCGCGCGTTTGCGACGAACGACCCACGTCAACGCGGCTACACCGGCCAATAGGATGCCGATGCCGCACCAGCCGGGAGTGCCGACGCTCTTGAGAGCCTCTTTGGCCATCACGAAGAGGCGCTCGCCGAAGTAAGACATGAGAAAAAGCGGGATCACGTAACCCGCAAGCGAGCCCCAAAAGTGCGTCGAGAAACGCACTTTTGACACACCAAACGAGGCATGAAGCAACGGTGGCATCCAGAACACGAGCCGCAAGAGAAACACCGTTGTGAACGCACGCCCGGCAAGCGCGTCGTCGTACTTGCGAAAGCGATCGGGGATTTTTGTACTGATCCAGTCGCGCGCAACAAAACGCGCAAACGAGAAGCCGACAACACTTGCGGCCATGGTGCCGGTCATAGAGAGCATGAAGGCGATTGGCCACGGCCAAATGAGCGCGGCTGCCATGACAAAGGCCGACCCGGGAATACCAAAGGGTTGGAGCGCGGCATAGGTCGCGACAAAAGCGAGGTAGCCCCAAGGACCAAGCTGGACGAGCGTTTGCTTTGCGACCTCTGGATCACGAAATTGTTCGAAGACACCGAGGCGAAAACTCACGAACAACAATACGAGCACAGCAACAACGGCTGCGATCTTGAGGTTGCGCGTGGAGGGTTGCGTGGACGAATCAGGCAAGTTGAATGCGTAGCATGGCGAGCAACGAAGGCCACAGAGTTGAACGGGCCTTCGCACTGCCCATTCAAATGCGCTCGAGCACCACAGCAAGTCCCTGGCCGCCACCGATGCATGCGCTGCCCACCGCATAGCGACCATTGCGACGTGCGAGCTCGTACACAAGATGCGTCGTGATGCGAGCTCCACTTGCGCCAAGCGGATGGCCAAGCGCGATCGCTCCGCCATTGAGGTTGGTCGTGTTGCGATCGAGCCCAAGTTCTTTTTCGACCGCAAGATACTGTGGCGCGAAAGCCTCGTTCACTTCGACGATATCCATATCCGCAAGCGTGAGCTTGGCACGCGACAGGGCGCTTCGGATTGCCGGCGCTGGACCAATGCCCATGATGCTTGGGTCAACACCCGCAACACCCCACGAAGTGATACGGGCGAGTGGTTTGAGGCCGCTGCGTTTCGCAAAGTCCTCGGAGGTCAGCACAAGGCAAGCTGCACCATCGCAGATGCCGGATGCGTTGCCTGCACTGACGACACCATCTTTTTTGAATACGGGAGGAAGCTTGCCAAGCGTCTCGAGGGTCGATTGTGGACGAGGATGCTCATCGACTGCGAAGACAGTCGTACCCTTTTTGGTTACAATTTCGTAGGGCGCGATCTCGTCCTTGAAGATGCCCTTCTCGTTGGCTGCAGCCCAACGCTGTTGACTTTGTAACGCGTACTGATCACATTCTGCGCGCGAGATGCCATACTGTGTTGCAAGGTTCTCGGCGGTAACCGCCATTGGCGTGTTGGTGTAGCTGTCGGTGAGCGCACTCCAAAGAGAGTCTTCGAGCGCAGGCGCTTTGCCAAACGCAAATCCTTCGCGCGCGCCGCGAAGGACGTGCGGTGCTTGCGACATGTTCTCGGTGCCGCCGACCAGCACGGCCTCGGTCTCGCCCAGGAGAATTTGCTCCGCGCCGTTGATGACCGCTTGAAAGCCCGACCCGCAAAGGCGGTTGACGGTCAGCGCAGGAACCTCGATCGGGAGTCCCGCCTTGAGGCCAACGTGGCGCGCGCAGTAGATCGCATCTGCACTTGATTGCAACACGTTGCCAATGATCACGTGACCAATCTGCGCCTTGTCGATGCCCGCTTGGGCGAGTGCCGCCTTCGATGCAAACGCGGCGAGATCGTTGGCGCTAGCGCCTTTGAGCTGACCATTGAGTGTGCCAAACGCGGTGCGCTTGGCGGCGACGATGACGATGGATTTGGAGAGTGCCATGGTGACGGCATCGTGCCCGCTTTAGCGCGGCAGTTCCAACGGTTTGTTCAGGTCCGGAACGAGGCCCCGCAACTGCTCGGGGAGTGAGTTGAGCGCGGCCTTTGTGAGATCTTCGTGCTTCATCGTTCCGGTCATGGTGAACGGAAGGCTCACCGACAGCGAGCGGCCACCCACTTCGACGTGGCCTTCGATTTTGTATGGAACGTCGCGCCTTGATGCGCCGAGGCGCGCGATCGCGGGCAAACTCGTCCACTGGAAAGACACGGGAATGCTGAGTGGCGTATCGGCGCTTGCCGGCAGCGTCACCGGCGACGCAATGGTCGTGTTCCCGAGATCGATCGATCCGTTAATTGTAACTTTTGCAGTGACAGATTGCACATTGAGATCGAACTTGTTCGGGTTCTTTGCGCGCATCGCGAGGATGAAATCGACGCCCGTGGGTCCGACCGACTTTATGGTGACGCGCTCAGGTGTAAGCACGGGAGGTTCTGGCTTCGAGCAGCTGAGCGAAGCAGAAGCGACGACGAGCGAAGCAGCCAGCGGAACAACAAACCGAGCGAAGACTCCAGACATGCAGCCGATCATACCGCGCGAGCTGGCTCCCCCGCGTTCTCAATCGCGCAAAGCACACCGCGCGCTTTGTTGCGCGTTTCGTCAGCTTCGGCTTGCGGCACACTTGCCTCGACAATGCCTGCCCCTGCGGTCACTGTGAAGTTACCTTCGTAACAAACTGCAGTACGAATAGCGATCGCGAAGTCGAGGTCTTGGTCATCGCCCATGTAGCCGATTGCGCCGCCGTAGATGCCACGAGGGCGCGCCTCAAGCTCACGGATGATTTGCATAGCCCTCACCTTGGGGGCGCCAGAAAGCGTTCCAGCAGGAAAGGCAGCGCGCAAAACGTCAAGTGGTGGAACTTCTTTGCGAACGCGTCCTTGCACCTCGCTCACAAGATGCATGACGTGCGAATACCGCTCGACTTCGAACTTGCGCGCGACGTTCACCGTACCCACTTCGCTCACGCGACCCACGTCGTTGCGGCCAAGATCGATGAGCATCAGATGCTCGGCGCGCTCCTTCGCATCGGCGAACAATTCGGCGGCAAGTAGGTTGTCTTCGGCTTCATTCCGTCCTCGCGGGCGCGTACCGGCAATGGGCCTCACCGTCATGACCGAGTCTTCGAGGCGCACGAGCGTCTCGGGACTCGCGCCCGCAATTTGCGTACGCGTCGTTTGCCCTTCTGCCGGCGGCAGATCCAAAAAGTACATGTACGGCGACGGATTGAGCACGCGCATGCTCCTGTAAACATCGAACGGATCGCGACCCGCTTGAGGCAACGAAAAGCTCCGAGCGAGCACGACCTGA
>JAHFDZ010000396.1 GCA_023248745.1 Myxococcales bacterium
AAACTCGCAGAGTACGGAGCGGCGTTCCTCGCGCTGCTGACGACGTAACCCCGTCGTTCACTGAACGGCATGCCGCCGACACTGCCGACAGCAGAGGCGTGAGAGTTCCTGCACAGTCAACTTTGTGAACGAACGCACATGGTCAACTTTATGGACCATTTCACGTTGTGGTCAGGCGGGCGCCCGAACAGCGGTTTCGCCCCGCCGCTTCCACTCACCACGGAGAAATGCAACGCAAGGCGTGCGGACGGCGTCACGAATCACGTTACCAATCGGTTGGATGGCTAAGAAATACGCAAGGCAGAGCACCCCGCCAATGGCACTGACCGATCCGAACCATGGCCTTGCAAGTGCGACCAACGTGCACGCGATGAGCACGAGAAGTTCGGCGACAATAAAGAACCAAACGAGTTGCATTTTCTTCGCAACCCACGCGCGAGGTTCGATTGCGGAGACGATCGAGCCCTGCACAAAAACGACCTCACGCACTCCCAGTTCGGCGACGATCCACACTTTGTCGCCTGTGACGAGTGGCGTCTCAACCATGCGAGAATAGCCGCGTGCCGTTTTCGCCTGAGCAAATGCGACATCAAACGATGAGTCGTCCTGCGCGCGCTTCCCTTTCGCATCGGGTGAAGGCCAAACAGAAACGTCGGCTGCCTGCGCAACATCGAGTGTGCGTCCGGCCACCTCGAGCGAGCCGCCGAGAACTTCGGACGCAAACCCGCGATCAAAAAATGCGATCCCGCGGCCGTCGGCTACGTCGAGCGCTTTGCCGACTTGATCAACCCGTTGAACCGCGAAGACGCCGTTCTCGCCGTTGCCAGCGACAACGGTTGCTTCGAAGACGGCCGCAAGTTTGCGACGGAGCCTGCGCAAGTCGTTCAAGTTGTAAAACGCAGCACCCGCGATCAGAAGCCCTGTCGTCCACACGATCGCGAGTCCGAACAAGCCCATGACTTCGCGCGAAAGCACTACATCACCTCAGCGGCGACGGCGGCTTCACCTCGACGCACTTCACGTGGGGCGAGCGACGATTCGGCGAATTCACGCTCAGCTCTCGCGACGTCGCGCTTCTGTGGACGCAGCGGTGTGAGTATGAAAACCCGAAGCAAGTACCAGAGCATGCTCGGCTCGTTGAGGGATGCATCGATGCGAGGCATGACTTCGCGCTCGTGCCACTCGCGCAGCTCGTGCCAATGTAGGCCCGCGCGATTGTGATGAATCGTGTGCAGACCGTTGTTGCACATGATCCAATTGTAGAAGCGACCCACGAAGTTGCGAGAATGGTTCCACTCGCTCGTCGTGTCGCAGCCATCGTGCTGCAGCAAGTTGATACGCAGAATTCCGCGCGCGCCCCACAACTGTGGAATGACGATAAAAAAGAGCGTTGTCCACACGTCGAACGCCATCATGATTCCCGTGAGGCCGAAGGCGAACGCAAGCTCGAGGCGGTACTGCTTTCGAAACGCGGCTTTGCCTCGAAGCGTCGACCAGCGCGACACGCCTCCAAATGTATCCGGACCAGCTACATTTGGAAAATGAATGAGATTCAAAAGATGCCAGCGAAAGCGCACTTTGTCAGGCGCTGCCCAGTCTGGTTGACCTTCGTCGTCGAAGTGATGATGCACCAAGTTATGCGACGGGATGTTTGCTGAAGCGGGGTAGAGCACACCGAAGCTGATGAGCACACGCCAGAGCGAGTTCAGTCGCGCGTTGTGAAAGATGCCTTGATGGAGGCAATTATGAATGACGACAGAATTGAGGAAACTAAAGTAACCGGCGGCGATCAAAAACCCGATGTTCCGGCACGCTGGCACGAAGTACATCGCGCCGAGCAAAAACCAGTAAACGACCATGATGCCGATCTGCCGCCAATCCTCACTTCGCTTGAGGAGCCCGTGTTGCGTCGTGGAAGTCATGCGCGAGGCCCGGCGTAGCGCAAAATAAGGGCGGTCTCAAACAATGCGCGGTGCGTAAAAAAGGTGGCACCTCATCTGTTCGGAAGCCTATGGGGCGATAGGTGAAGATTGTGTGGCCACAACGTCGACGAACGCGCGCATAGCGGGTACAACCGGCCGCGTGAGTGCAATAGCGGCATTGCTTACTTCGCGCCCTATCATCCAATACCGAAAAGACCGCTTGTTTTACTTGCGGTACGACTTCGCGTACTTCCTCGGCTGTCTCGCCTTCCTTGCGATGGCGCAGCTCATACAGCTTACTCCCTTGTTTCAGGGGTGGCATGCGTCGACGCTGCTGCTCCTTCCACTCGCTTCCTATGCGGTCATCTTGGGCCACGTGTTTGCGCACAACGCCGCGCACGGAAATTTTCCGAAGACAGTCAACCGTCTTGTCGGTGAACTTGCGGGCATCTTGGTGCTCTCGCGTTTCGCTTCGTGGGAAATTATCCACATGCGCCATCATCAATATTCAGATGACAAAGAGCGCGATCCACACCCGAACGTTGGCGGCTACTGGAAGACCTATTTTCATACGTTCGTGAACGTCGAGCGTCAGCTGCAGCAAAATTTTCTCGATTTCCACGGCGACACCGAAGAAAACCGCAAGCGCGAGCGAATCCGGGCCTACATCAGCTATGCGACGAACGTTGTCCTCATCGCGTGTTGGGCGCGCCTCCTCGGGCTACCCGGTTTCGTGATGCTCTTCTTTCCCGCGTCAGTGATTGGATCGATGCACTTGATCCATTTCAACTGGAGCACGCACAATGGCATGGAGGGCAGAGACTTCAAGCCCACGAACTTGAACAAGGGCCTCTTCTGGCTCGGCAACAAGCTCTTCTTCGGCATCTATGCGCACGACACGCATCACAAGAATCCGAAGTTGTTCAATCCCGCTGCCGGTGAGTGAAAGCTGGGCTTACCTCGCGTGGCCAGGCCTGCTTGATCTTGTCTATTGTGAAGAGTCCGAATCGTCAGGTCTTTATCTTCACCGAGCTTTGGCGTTCAACCATTTCGCGGCAGTGCGCCACAAATGGCTGGCCGCCGCAACGAGAGTGCGTGCGGCGAGGTAGCTCGCGGCGAGTAGGAGCACGAAGCGGAACAGCAATGCTGTTCCCACGAGCCCGATTTTCCCGATGAGTCCATACGGATCGTGAGGCGAAAGCAGGTGGCTCGCGACCGTGTGGATGGGCAACACACTGGGCAGCGCGTCGAAGAGAAGGACGCAAAATCCAAGACCGACAATCGTCAATATAGTTTTCCGCATCGCTTTTAGTGCTCTCCTCGTGAACGCGTGATCGATTCGCCAAGCCCTCGCCGCGCCTGGCCCCCAGTTTGATCGGCTGTCATCATCGCGAACATGATCGCGTCACCGATCGGGCCTCCCGATTGGTATCCCCAGCCGGTAGCGCTTGAAGAGGGCATGCCGAAAAAGTGCGCAGTGCGAGCAAGCGCGAGGTAGGTCGCGCGATCTTGATTCTGCCTTGACGCACCGATCAAAAATCCCGTGGAGGAGACGCCGAGTCCAAAAATAATGGGTCCTGAATCGATGTCGCCATTGCCGTTGCTGCCGCGCGGATACTCCCTCACGGCCCCAAAGCCGAAGAGCGATCGCGCGCAGCAGTGCTTCGTACTTTCGTAAAGTTCATTGCCCAATGGGAGCCCGGCGATACCCAAGAAGTAAGCCGCAAGGGCCGTTCCTGAAGCGCGGGCCTTATCGTGAGGCTTACCGGTTGCCGAACTGGCCGACTGCACGAGTAGGCCGCTACTGGGTTCGACATAGTGGACGCGTATGGTGCGTTGCCAGTTCGCGATGAGATCGTGGTGATCGCCCTTGCTCACGCAACGGTCGTGAAGTGCGATCGAGGCGACAACTGAAGCTACGTCGACCGGATAGCTCTCGCCTGGATACGTCTCGATGAGCCCGTATTTCGCTTGTTCAAGTTGCTTGACGAATGATTCCGTAAGGTGATCGTGGAGCGCAACGTGCTCAAACGCGGGATCGACCATGCGCGCGAGGCCAAGCGCTAGATTCGCGTAGCCGAGATAGGCGTGTCCGTGGTCGGCCCTCGGAATGCCGATCGCGCCCCAAGCTTCGGTGCCAAACTGCAACGTGCTTGGGGCGATCATTTTGCCGATCGCTTTTCGCAACGGCGCGCGATACCGATCCGTAAGTTCAGGTCGAGTAAGCATGACTTGCGCAAAGCCGAGCGCAGCCATTTGCTGCGTCCCAAACGACCATTCAAAGTCGAAACGACGGCTGCCGGTATGAAAGTTCAGTTCGTTGACGTTTTCGACTTCACCGGCGACGCGATCCGCAAACG
>JAHFDZ010000148.1 GCA_023248745.1 Myxococcales bacterium
CTTGCTGGCCCTGACCCTGTTGGCCTTCGCCAGGTTGGCCTTCTTGCCCAGGCTGCTTTCCGAGTTCTTTCTCTGCGCCTTCGGCGTCCTTCTGGGCATCGTCAAGTGACTTGTCGTTCTTCGACTCGTCGCTTTCGTCGTCTTCTTTTGCGAGCTCTTTGAGCTTTTCTTCGAGCTTCTTCTGACCTTCGGGTGTCGACAAATCTTCGGCGAGATCTTTCATCGACTGCGGATCGGCGACGCCGCTTCCGCCCTTGCCGTCGAGTTTCTTTTGGATGTTCTTTTTCAGCCGTTCTCGTTCTTCTGGAGTCAGCTTTTCGAGCGCTTTGCCCATCGCGTCGGCGAGCTTCTTTGCGGCTTCATCGGTTCCTTTGCGATCGAGGGCGTCGGCTTCTTTTTCGATGGCGTCTGCTTCTGGGCCGCCCATATCTTTGAGCGAATCGGCGAGGTCTCTCAGGGCTTGCGCACGCTTTTCGCGCTTCTCGAAGCTCTTCTTTGAATTTTCGAGCGCCTTTGCGACGTCTTCGGCGCCGTTCTTTCGGGCTTCGGCGATGGCTTCGTCGAGTTTCTTTTTTGCAGCCTCGCGGTCGGCCTTCTCGCGCTCGTTGGCGATGCGCTCCATCTCGTCGTCGAAGCGTTGCATGTCGTGATCGCCCAGCGCCTTTGAAGCGTCGCGCGTGATGCCGCTCTCGTTGAGCTTTGACATCGCGCTGTCCATGCCTTGACGCGATTCACCTTCACCGAGAGACAGGCGCTCTTTTGCGATGGCGTCACGCAGTCGTGCGATGCGATCGAGCGCGTCGCGTTTGGGAAGGCCCTTGTCGAGGTCTTTGCGAAGCGCGTCGGCGGCTTTGGCGATTTCGTCAAGGCGCTTTCGTTGTGCCTCGTCGCGAGCCTGAACTTTGCCGAGCTCGGCGAGTCGCTTGAGCTGTTCGACGTCTTTTGTGGTGACAAGCCCGGAGCCTGGCGCCGCTTTGGGGACCAGCTTGACGGGCATAGGCGCGAGCGCGACCGCGACCAGCGCGGCTGCTGCAGCCGGAATCAAGCTGTGAAAGGGGACCCACAATCGTGGCGCCACTTTTTTCGTCTCGGCCTTTGCGAGCGCCTCGCCTGCGACGGAGACCACAGCCGTACGCGTGGGTGCGTCGAGCTCCGCCACGTTTCGAAGCTCGACCGCGGTGACGATGGCTTCGTCGGTGCCCAGGCGTGCGTCGAGAAAGAGCGCCACTTCGGAATCGCCCCATCGCTTGCGTGAGACCACGATTGCGCCCGCAGCAGCGCCCAAAAGGCCCAAACTTGGGGCGAGCCAGCGAACGTAACTGGCGTGAAGTCGCCAGCCTGCAATTGCGGGGATGAGTGCGAGGGCAAGACCGACGGCCGCGCCGCTGAGCGCCCCGCGAATGAGCAACCGCCGCCTGACGCGACCGGCCCATTGTTCAAAAAGCGGATGAAATCGGTTTTCGCTCATGATTCTACAACATGGGACGAACGAACTTCCCCAATCAGTCTATTCCCTTCGCGTCTTTCGCGGCCGATTTCGTCGCTCGAGCTTGAATGTAGGTAAATATGCGCCATTCATTGCTTTGGGGTGGGAATTGGTTCGAAGTTTAGCAAAACCTTCGCGTCAGCTCGAATGCGATCTCAAGGCGATCGGGGGAAGGACCTCCGACGGTACGCCGGATGGTCGCTTGTGGCCGACGAAAGTACTCACCTTGATCCTGAACTTACTCCAGTCAATCGAGTGAACCTTATGTCGCTTACGAATGCGCCTCTTTCCACGACGGCTCGCGTGTCCTCTGCGCCGCCGCCTCGAGTTCCGCTGCAGGTCGCTGTTCCGCCGGTCGAGCGTGGCAACTATGGCGGAGTACGTGGCGAGCTTCCGACGGTGCGGATTCGCAACGGTGGACTCATCCGAATGTGGTTTCGTGGACCGCGGATGCCCATGAGTGCTGTTGCCGTCTGCCTCTCTGTCGCGGCCGCGATGGGCATCCTTGCTGGGATGATGCTTCGCATGACCACACAGATGGCGTTTGATGCGCGCGCAACCAGTGTGCCCAGGGCCGTTGCCGGTCGCTGACAAAAGATTTCGCTAGCTACCCCAAGGGTGTCTTTCTACCCTCCGTGGCTCCTAACGGAGGCATGTAGATGGCAACCCGCAAGAAAATCGGTCTCATCGGCGCAGGCAACATCGGTGGCGAGCTCGCTCGTCTTGTTGCAAACCAAGAGTTGGGCGACGTCGTGTTGTTCGACATCCCAGCGAAAGAGAATTTCGCAAAAGGTAAGGCGCTTGACCTTGAGCAAAACAGCTCGGTCCTTGGTTACGACTCGAGCATCACAGGCAGCTCCAACTGGGCTGACCTCGCGGGAGCCGACGTCCTCATCATCACCGCAGGCATTCCTCGCAAGCCCGGCCAGTCGCGCGACGACCTC
The DNA here is from genome assembly GCA_023248745.1 of Myxococcales bacterium. Classification (GTDB taxonomy): domain Bacteria; phylum Myxococcota_A; class Polyangia; order Polyangiales; family Polyangiaceae; genus JAHFDX01. Next base: position 2,431 of record JAHFDZ010000148.1, read on the forward strand.
GTTGCGATCAACATGCCGATCATTCGCGACGTTGCAAACAACGCAAAGAAGCACTGCCCGAACGCGTTCGTGATCGTCATCTCGAATCCACTCGACGCGATGGTCTACGAGTACATGCGCGTCGTCGGCGCTCCCAAGGCTAAAGTTGTCGGTATGGCCGGCGTTCTCGATTCGGCCCGCTTCCAACTGTTCCTCGCGCGAGAGGCCGGCGTGAGCATCAAAGACGTTCGCGCCATGGTTCTTGGTGGCCACGGCGATGACATGGTGCCTGTGCTCTCGATGTGCACCATCAACGGCGTGCCGGTGACAAACTTCATCAGCAAAGAGAAGATCAACGCGATCATCGAGCGCACCCGCAAGGGCGGCGGCGAGATCGTCAACTTGATGGGCACGAGCGCTTACTACGCACCCGCTTCAAGTGCGGTTGCAATGGCTGCTGCGTACTTGCTCGATCAGAAGCGCTTGCTTCCTTGCGCGACGTACCTCGACGGCGAGTATGGCTACAAAGATCTCTTCATGGGTGTACCGGTCATCATTGGTGGCAACGGCGTCGAGAAGATTATCGAAGTGCCACTCACCGAAGAAGAGAAGGGCATGCTCAAGAAGAGCGCGGCGAGCGTTCAGTCTGTGCTCGATGTGGTGAAAAAGGGGTGAGGTGAGTTGTTAGGATAGTTGACTGTTTGGTCAACTTTGATGACGATTAAAGGGCCGGTGCAAGGATTGCGTCGGCCCTTATTTGTTGTTTGTCATCTGGTCACCTCAGCCGCAGTCGTGACACGTAGCGAGTGGGGGAGCCCTATACCTCTTCTGAAATAAAATGTAGTGGCTTTATTTTATTGAATGTTGGGTACGCTTTGGCGTCGAACTGCCAAAGGGGATCAGCATCATGAAATCAGCTCTCACACTCACGGCTCTCGTATTGGCTTCAACGAACGCGCTCGCCGGGTCGGCAAGCGGCACCACGAGCACCGATGTAGCGACGTCAAGCTCCGGCAACGCTTTCGAACTGCTCTGGCGAATACCCAGAGTGCACGTGCCACGATGTGAAGACGGCAACGGTGTGCGTGGGAGGAGAGTAACCTCTCGGCTTCATTCACGCGCTGACGGTTGACATCAGGTCGACCGTCGGCTTCGTGCCTTTAACGGTTGAGTCTCGCAATATAAAAAGCGACTGATGTCATTTTTAATGAATGGGCAGGCACAAGTCCCCGTCTGATTTGCAAAGGGGAAACGAATGAAAGCGCATCACGTACTTGGTCTTCTTGTTCTCACAACGGCCTCATCCGCAAACGCACGCGAACTTGGCAACGCAAAGACCAGCGCGATCGCGAAAGCGATCATGAACGAGGCACCCGCTTGTGGTGACCTCAAGGTTCTTTCGGCGGTGCGCAAGGTGGTGAATCTTGAGAAGCAATCGGGCCAACTTGACGGCGCAGACAAGCGCGCCGCCGAGTACCTCTACGACGGTGACAAGCTTGCGCGAAAGTTTATCAGCTATCGCGTCTTTGATGCCGAGAGCATGAACGCAGACGTTCTTCTTACCCCGGGTACGATCGCAAACGGCTCTCGCGTCATTCCGAATGCGCATGCGTTCGTTCCTGCAAAAGCGATTGAAGCGGGCTCGAAGGGTGTCATCCGCGTGAGCGTCAAGAAGCCCAGCTGGAACCCAATGTTCGGCGCAACACCTGACGTTCGCACGATGGCTGTGATGTGCGCGTATCGCGTGGACTTCGACGCGCGCAGAGACACGAAGAACATCCCGCTGAAGGTTGATTCAGCATTCACACGCGCCGGCATGTTTCTTCAGTCACGCGAACCGAGCTTTAGCTACACGTTCGATCTGACGAACGCGAAGTCGCCCTACGTGTTCGCGCTCGTGATGTGGAGCGAGTACGTCGGTGGCGGCAAGCTGAAGCCTTCGGAAGGCGACTCGAAGCTCGACAAACATCCAGCCGTTGCGCAAGCCGCGTTCGGGTCGATGGTGAACGTCGACTGGGACCTCGCGAAGTAATCAGTCACTCCTCAAAAAAAGTGCAAATGCCCAATCAATTGCCGGTCCGGCGCTTCGGCGCTGGACGAATTTGTGCGCGGCCTGAACGTCGCTCGAGCCAGTTGCGGCGCGCGATTTGCAAAAGAAATGCGGCAAAAGAAATGCGAATGGGAGCGACCGGACAATCAACTTACGTAGCAATCTTGGGTGCTCGCGATCCTCACGTTTCGCGGCGTTGCTCTGAGTGAACCCTTTTGTGAGGAGCGCCTTACCATGCGCCGTCTAGCTTTTCGTTTCATTGTCGTGTTTGCAGCGTCGAGCGCGATGCTCTTCGCGGGAGCCTGTGCCGAAGTTGGTGCCGTCGACGATGCTGCCGACGCTTCGGTTGTTGACGCGCGCGTGAAAGACGCGCCGACCGATCGCACCATCAAAGATGGCAGCGACGCTCCTCCTCCCGACGTGAAGATCGATGCGCCCGTCCCCGACGCAGACGCCAAGGTTGATGTGTTCGACGCACCGATTGACGTCAAAGACTCCGCACTCGACACGGGTCTTCCGCCACAAGGATCGGCGTGTACGACGTCTGGCGGTGTTCAGTCTCAGGCATGTGGCATGTGTGGTGTCCAGGAGCGCGTGTGTCTCGACTTGGGTAGCGGCCTACAATGGCAGGCCTGGGGATCGTGCAAGAGTGAAGTGGTGAACGGGTGCTTGCCGGGCAGTACGACCTATGAAGCATGCGATCTGTGTGGTCGCCGTCGGCGCGAATGCACAAGCGCATGCGCTTGGATCACGGGCATATGTGAAAACCAGAATCCCAATGCTTGTGAGCCTGGGCTCGTCGATTGGGTAGGCGAACTCTCGTGCCCGACGGGCTCAGGTCGCACTCGTGCCTGCTCGGACATTGACCTCGACGCTGCTGTCGATGCCGCGCAGACAGGTTGCATGTGGGGCACTTACGCCACGACGTGTACGCCACCTCCAACCAGTACGAGCATTCCAGCGACGGTTGGAGCGAAGACGGGTCTCGCGATAGCGCTGGGATCGGCGACGATGCCCTATGTCTACGGAAATAGCTTTCTGACCGATGCGGGTGGCTGTGCGATTTACCCCAACACAACGATCTCTTATTACCAAGTCCCGTACACGTATGTCGAACTCAACAACCCGACATCAAAGATAGCAACCGTGTCGGTGTGGGGAACGCTGGCGGCTGATTCTGGCGTTTACGACGGACTGCGAATTGTCGCCTACTCGGGCGCGTCGAATCCGCCAACTTCCTTGACTGACTGTCTGAGTGCCGACAGCTGTTACTCATCAGATTGCAAGTTGGATGGCGGCTTCGGTCTTGTTGCCGACGGTGGAACACTCGCCAATGATGGCGGCACTCTCGCACCCTATTACTCGCCGAAGTTGACGATAGCGCCCGGTCAGAAAGTGGTTCTGCTCGTGAGTGAAAATGTCAACAACTACGCCACGTTGACTTCGGTGCCTTTGCTATGGGTCCGAACCGACGAGCTCAAGTAACAGGGTGCCGGCAGCGGGCCAGCCTCAGGCTGGCGCGCGCAAGCTGAGGGCGCCAAGGTAGTCGCGCTTGCCAACTGTGACGCCGTTGTGCCGCAGAATTGCGTACGCGGTTGCGAGATGAAAATAGAAATTAGGGAGCGCGTGCTCCACAAAATAGTCGGCGCCACTCATGGTCTTTCCTTCCCAACGCGGCTGCGTCACCGAGCGCGATGCGGCGCTTTCGAAGTCATCCGCGGCGTAGGTGTCGAGATAGGCAAGCACCGAACGGACGCGTGCGCGAAGTTCGTCGACGGTTTGTTCGGTGTCGGCGTGCGGCGGAGCGTCTTTGCCGCTCAGTCGTGATGCTGCGAGTTTGGCGGTGTCGCACGCGATTTGGATCTGGCGTGCGAAGGCGAACTGATCGGGCGCGAGTCGCAACGCAAGAAAAAGGTTCGCGTCGAACGACTTGGTTTGTGCGTGGGAGACGGCGGCGTCGAGCCACTTGTCGACCTGCGCGAGTTGCTTCTTCATCTGGGTAAAAATTTCGTAGTACATGGCGCGGCACTGTAGCAGGGCTTGCGCAGGCGATGCGACGCAGCACGCGGAGTGACGCCACAGTTGCGCGTTTTTGCCGCACGGTTGCGCCCCGAAACCGTGCGACTTGAGAACGAAATCGTTGCCGATTCATCAATCGGTGGGGACTTCAGACGCGCGATCTTTCGACCCGCGCGAGCATCGCCGCGGCTGCGTCGGTGTGTCAGGCATTTTTGGATAGGGACGAGTGGCAGCTCGACGAAGCAACGGCCACGCTTTCAGACCTAAAGGTGCTCCGAGGCGCGGCGCGAGTTCCAGGTCTGGTGATCGAACGTGTCGTCGTGAAGGCGAAGAGCAAGCACTTTAGGTTCGCTGACCCGCTGCACGATTTGTCCGCGAGCGTTTTCGCTTCGGGCGGTAAGGTGAACCGCTCCACGACGATAGATGCACTGCTGCGCGTAGGGGCAGGGCTTACGGTCGCATCCGACGGCGCGACTTTCGCGTGCGAGATGAGTGGCACGTCGGATCGTCATGTTGTGCGTGGACATGCTTCCGTGAACGCATCCGGCATAGGCCTTGCGAGCAAGAAATTTTACGTGAGAGCGAACCTTCTTGCGAAGGTCAATGTCGTTGACTTTGATCTTCGAAGGAAAACTGCCCGCGTGTTCCGCTCGAGTGCGATCGCAACGCGCATCGAGGGTGGTGCTGATCGCGGTGGTGTGCCAGACGTCTTCGGCGATCGCCCAGAATTCCGTGCGAGTTCGCCCTCCTTTGATTTTGCGCATCCGAATCTCAAGAACGTCGACTTGCGAATCATTATCGATCGCGCGCGCATGTCCGACGCGCGCGCTCTCAATCGTCTCTTTCCGCAAGGGCCATTTGTTGTTGAATCTGGGGTTGCGCAGCTCTCGGGTGACATCGAACTCGCGAGCTCGAAACGCGTGGGGCGAGGAGGCGTGCAACTCACGCTCACCGGAGCAAGTTTTGCGCTCCACGAAACGAAAGTGACCGGCGACTACACGTTGATAGGTCAAGTTCGCGACTTTGATAGCGAGACAAGTCGTGTCGACATCTCGCACTGAACGCTTCGTATGCGAAACGTTTCGGTTTCGCATGCGTCGGCGGAAACAAGCCGTTGGAGTGGCGATCTTGTGCTCGATCGTGCCGCCTTGAAATTGGACGGAGAGCCGCAAGCAGAGGCGATCGTTCGTTTGGACGCGAGCAAATGCGGCGCCTTTTCTCGCGCTTGCGCTTCGATACGACTTGCCAAAGGTGGTCGTGCCTTACACGCAAATGAAGCACTTTGCCGCTAGTGCGCATGTTTCTGTAAAGCCACACGAAGTGTTCATTCACGACGTTGTTGCTCGCGGAGGGCAGCTGCGGCTCGTTGGATCCTACGCCGTGCACGAAGAGGATCGACGAGGTGCTTTCGTCATCGCCTAGGGCCACTGTCGGCCGGCTTGCGTTTCGACAAAGAGGGCACGCACCTGCGATTTTTCAATCTCGATGCGTGGATGCGCAACGAGAACGTTGCAGTTCGAAATGTCCTCGCGGGTTGGTCAAAGCCGTAACAACTGCCCTCAGGTTGTGTCGGTCGCGATGAGACGTTCGAAGCTGCGGCTCACGTTGAAGTAGGACGAGACGATCCGCAAAAGCACCATGAGCGGCGTTGCAAGGAACATCCCGGGAATGCCCCAGAGGACGCCCCAAAAAATGAGACCCAAGAGGATTGCGATTGGCTTCACCGAAAGCCGCTTGCCCATCAACTTTGGCTCAATCACCTGTCCGATGAGTTGTTGCGGCAACATTAGGATCACGAGGAAAAGGACGATGGCGGTCCAAGAGCGAAGTTGGACTACGGCGAGCAGCATGAGAGGGAGAGTTGCGATCACTGCGCCAACCGTCGGAATGTAGTTGAGCAAGAAAGCGAGCAGCCCCCAGAACAGTGCGAAGTCGATACCGAACACGGCGCATTGCGCGGTCACAAGTGCGCCAATGAGTAAGCACATCAACGTCTTGACGCTGATGTACGCACCAACCTTTTCGGTCATCTCCTGCATGACGCCTGTGAATTTCGACGAAGAGAAGACCATGAACCCGGTGAAGACGACGACGAGTACAAAGTTGCTCACGAGTGATATCAACGACGCGAGAAAGCTTGCGAGCATGCTGCCAATAGGAATTTGCTGCAGTTGCACGAGAAGACCTTTCGACCGTAGAAAGCCGAGCGCGCGTTGAACGCTGGATGAATCTCGCATCGCAAGGCTGAACTTCTCTTCGAACTCAGGAAGCCGCTTCACGATGTCGGTTGCCGAAACAATGGCGACCATCACGAGGCCAAAGAAGAAAACGAGGACGAGGACGGTCGCGCCAAGTTTCGTTAGCCATCGAAGCCTGTGAATCGAGAGCTTTTGCGCGATGACCCTCTCGAGTTGGTAGATGATCATCGTGATGAAGATCGCGATAACGAAAGGCACAAAGACCGCCTGCGTAAAATACAGAATGGCTCCGGCGGCGAGCACGCCAATGATGGCGATGAACGTCTCGTGGAGGGTGTAGACGGAGTGGATCATCGAGTCGGCGTCGATATCCGACACGCCGATAGTGCCAGCGACGGCCAGAAGCTTTTCGTATTCGGAAGCACTTAGCTTTCCCTTGGACTCGAAGAGCTGCGCCAAGTTGTAAACGAAATGACGTTTCTCTCCGATCGACAGCTCGCGCTCGGCGCGCTCGGTGAGTCTTTGAAGTTCAACCTGATCAACGCGACCAATGGTCACGATCTCGTCCATGCGTCGAAAGAGCGCATGGTGACCGCGACGCGCGAGAAAGCGACGAATCCAAACGTGCTCGCGACGTTCGATGCTTCGATGCGAAAGTGTCAAATCGAGAAACGCATACAAGTAGAACAAGTCGCGCCAAGGTACTTCGACGGGCTCACGATGCGTGTGCTGTGACGCGTCTTCACTCATCGCGGTCCTAGTCAATTCGGTTGGGGTCACGTGTTTCCTGCGCTACACGCTCCTTGCCAGAGCACATGGCGTGCCGATCTTCTGCGAAGTGGGAAACGGTGCGATCCGTGGGCATGCGCGCATCGAGGTGTAAGCTCGCGGCCGCCACAGTTGTGGCAATTCGCGACCTTCGCCAATGCGCCGTGGTGCGCTGGTGGTTTACGAGGTTGCGAAGATGCGCGTCACGTAGCCGCCAAATTCACTGAGATTTTCGGGTGGCGTTTCAGCGTGAATTTGCTTCAACCCGAGTGCTGTAAACACCGCTTCGTAGTTGCGTACCCAGTTGCGATCGGAGCCCATCGATTCGTTCTCGATCGTGATGACGTGCGTGTTCGCCACGCGGGCGATGTCTTCCCACAGCGATGCCGGACTATCGGGGTGCATGTGCATGAGCACTGCCATCGAGTAGACCAGATCGTAACGATCGTTTCCGATCTCAGCGATGCGTACGGCGGCGTCGCCGTCGTAAAGAGCGATGTTGGCAATGCCGGGATAGGTGGCTTTGAGAAGCTCCAACGCGTGCGCGCTTATTTCGAGTGCGGCAACCTCAAGCCCGAGCTGCGAATGGAGATAGTTGAGGTTGCGTCCGATGTTGCACCCGACTTCGAGCGCGGATCGAACCGACGGACAGTGCGTTTGAATGAGCCGCGCGAGGTAAGCCGATCGCTCGAGGGCGTCATCTGACGCGTAGAGTTCAGGTCGATTGAATTCGTCGTCAGGTTTGCGCCAGTACTCGAGAATGTCGAGGCGGCGACCGTAGTAGAGCCGAGTCGCGAGGAGCTGGGAGTGGATGTTTGCAGCGAGCGTCTCGCGCTCTTGCGCGCTCATCGATTCAACTTCAAGGAGCAAGTAGATCGGGGTGCCGTTCACCAATACTCGCCAGCCCGGAGGATTGCCGACGACGACGGTTCCTTGGAGGGATCCACTTGCAGTGAGCACGAAACACAACTGCTGGTTTTCCGAGAGCGAAGCGAGCACTGCGCGGAGCTGTGCGGACGCTTCGAAGGGGTAGGCGATGTCTTGGTAAATCCCGTTCTTGTTGAACCGATAGAACTCGTCCAAAAGGGGATTGGCCATCGCTCCCAACGTAAACGTAGGGACGGGATTTGGCGCAAAATAAGTGACGCGCTTATTTCGCCAGTGCGTGCCCAAAGCGGCTTTGCACGTCAGGCAATGGCGCGGGACTACAGCGTTAGAATGTACGAGATCACCATTGCCCGGCAATTCTGGGATCGATTGCTCGTGACGTTAACGTTGCGGGCGTCTCGCCCAGCAAATCCTTGGGTTTGATGAGAAGTGACTGGAGCGCTACTTCCCTCGAAATGCCGAAGGGCGTTTCTCCATGCGAGCCATGACAGACTCTCGCGCGTCTTCACTGTTGAGCAGCGTTTGCATCGTGTCTGGGATCCCGCTCATGGCCGCCGTCCAGCCTTCTTTGAGCGTTGCACGCCCCTGAGCGATCGCGGCGCGCACCGCAAGTGGTGGAAGCGACGCGATGTTTTCCGCAGTGGCAAGTGCTCGCTCAAGCTCGGTGCCCGTGTCTACGACCTCTTGAACGAGGTGAAGGCGGAAGGCTTCGTCTGCGCTCAGATCATCTCCTGTGAGTATGTAACGCATCGCACTCGACCACCCGGCTGCAAGGATGAATCGTTGAATGCCTCCGCCCGCAGGTACGATTCCCATACGAACTTCACGCAACGCGAACACAGAGTCTCGCGCTGCGATGCACGCGTCCGAGGCGAGCGCGAGTTCGAACCCGAGAGTGAGGCAGTGGCCATGAACAGCCGTGATAAGCGGCTTCGTTCGCGCTGCGCCAAGAACTTCCCACGGTTCGACCGCTGTGCTCTCGAAAGGACGAACGCCCTGCATGAAAGCGGGGCCGACGTCAGCCAAATCGAGCCCTGACGTAAACGTTCCTCCGGCGGCGCACACTACGGTGCATCTCACGTCTTCGTCTCGCTCCGCTTGCGTGAAGCCTTCAGTGAGCAAACGAAACATCTCGAGAGTGAAGGCGTTGCGCTTTTCGGGACGATTGATTGTTAGAACCGCAATCGGCCCACGCTTCTCAAACAAAATCGGAATTGCCATCGAACAAGCGTAGGGGCGTTCTTACGCAGGGGAAGACCCCTCTTGCGCGATTGCCGTCGCTCGCATCACGGCGTTTCTTTGTTAGGCTGCGGCGATGTTCACGCGCGATATCACCCCGCCACCGCCGAGTGCCGGAGCCACGGGTCGTTGGAATTTTGGCTGCTTCAACGCCGGCATTCTTGACCCATCATTCGAAGTCAGTGGCCTCTCGCGGTTTCGCTTGAAGGAATGGCACTACACGTCGGTAACGACAGACGAGTGCTTCTTCGCGTTTGGCATCGTCCAGCTTGGATACGTGGCAAACCTTTTTGTGTACTTCGTTGATCGAAAAGACCCGACCAAGAAATACGAACGTGAAGTGCTGATGCCACTTGGTGTTGGTGTGTCGATGGCGCAAAGCTCAATCTCTGGAACGACCCAATTTCGCCAAGGAAAAGACAGTATCAGCGTCAGCTACAAAAACGGTTGGCGTGTCGAGCTCGATGTTGCACTCGACAAAGAGAACCTCACGGGTTCGATTGCTTTCGAGCCCTCCGAATCTCTTTCTGTTCTCTTTCCTCTTTCCGAGCATCGACCTGCATACACGCACAAACTTGCAGGCATGCCATCCACGGGCGCGCTTCGGTTTCGAGGCAAGACGTATTCACTCGACACGGGCTTTGCGACTGTCGACTGGACGCGATCGCTCGCGCGCCGTCACACCTTTTGGAAGTGGGCTTCCATTGCAGGCGGGCTTGCCGATGGTTCGGCATTCGGACTCAATCTGTCGTCCGACGTTTACGACGATGCGCAAGGCAACTCGGTCGAGAACGCCGTCTTTCACCGTGGCAAGGTCAATCTACTTGACGGTGTGAGGTTCGATGTTCCGGCGGATCCATTGCGCGACCTGTGGAAAATTCGGAGCAAGCGTAGCGACGAAGTGGATCTCACTTTTGAGCCGCTCGGTGCGCGTTCGATGAATCTCGACTTGAAAGTGATTCGCACCCAATTTGTTCAACCTTACGGCCTTTATCGTGGGCGGGTTGGCGAGCACAAAATCGACGGACTCTTTGGCGTTGTCGAGGACCACGACGCGATCTGGTGATACCGTCAGGCCCCCGCTTCGAGGAGCCTCAATGAAGATCCATGAGTACCAAGGCAAGCAAGTGTTCGCGCGCTACGGCGTGCCGATTCCCAAGGGATACCCAGCGTTCACCGTTGCTGAAGCAAGTGCAGCAGCAGCAAAACTAATCGCCGAAACTGGCAACAGTGTTGTGGTCGTTAAGGCCCAGATTCACGCTGGCGGACGCGGCAAGGGTGGTGGCGTTAAGGTCGCCAAGGGTGGCGCGAAAGACGCCGAAGAACTCGCGACGCGCATCTTAGGGATGCAGCTCGTAACGCACCAAACGGGTCCTGCTGGCCAAAAGGTCAAGCGTCTTTACATCGAACAAGGCCTCGAAATCGAGCGCGAACTCTACCTCGCAGTTCTCGTCGATCGCGACAGCCGTCGCGTTGCGTTCATGGCGTCAACCGAAGGCGGTATGGAGATCGAAAAAGTCGCCGCCGAAACGCCCGAGAAAATTCTCACCGTGTTTGTCGATCCGATCGTCGGGCTGTCGCCGTTTCAGTCGCGCCAGCTTGCGTACAGCCTCGGGCTTGAGAAGCATGGCAAAGAAGCCATCGCTGGCTTCGCAAAACTCTGCGCATCTCTTTACGAGATGTTCATCAAAGAAGACTGCTCGATGGTCGAAATCAACCCGCTCATCGTCACCAAGCAAGGCGGCGTCATGGCGCTCGATGCCAAGGTCACGTTCGATGACAACGCCGAGTTCCGGCATCCAGAATGGGCGGCGCTTGTCGACGAAGGCGAGGAAGATCCCGTTGAGCTCGAGGCTAAAGCTGCGGGCCTGAATTACGTGTCGCTCGACGGCAATGTCGGATGTTTGGTCAACGGCGCTGGCCTCGCGATGGCGACGATGGACATCATCAAGCACGTTGGTGAGAAAAGCGGCGTGGCCCCCGCGAACTTCCTCGACGTGGGCGGTGGCGCCAACGAAGAGCAAGTGACCAAAGCCTTCTCGATGATCTTGAAGAGCCCGAAGGTGAAGGCCATCTTCGTGAACATTTTTGGCGGCATCATGAAGTGCGACGTCATTGCAAACGGCGTCGTTGCTGCAGCGAAGAACCTGGGCCTCAAGGTGCCCGTCATCGTTCGGCTCGAGGGCACGAACGTCGAGCTGGGTCGCAAAATACTGAACGACAGCGGACTGCGCATTGAGGCCGCCACCACGATGTTCGATGGCGCGACCAAGATCGTCAAAGCAGTCGGGGGTGCACAATGAGCATCCTCGTCAACAAGAGCACGCGCATCGTGGTTCAAGGCATCACGGGCAGCGCAGGAAGCTTTCACGCCAAGCAGTGCCTCGAATACGGGTCGCAAATTGTGGCCGGTTCAACACCAGGTCGCGGCGGCACGATGTTCGAAGGGAAGGTTCCCGTCTTCAACACGCTCACGCAGGCCGTCAAAGAAACGGGCGCCGACACGAGCATGATTTTCGTTCCGCCACCCGGTGCGGCTGACGCGATTCTCGAAGCGTTTGATGCGAAGGTCGCACTCGTCGTCTGCATCACCGAGGGCATTCCCGTCGCTGATATGATGCGCGTACGTCGCGTGCTCGAGACGCTCAAGGGCAAGACGCGCCTCATCGGCCCCAACTGCCCCGGCGTCATCACGCCCGGCGAATGCAAGATCGGCATCATGCCGGGCCACATTCACAAGGCAGGTAACATCGGTGTGGTGTCAAGGTCAGGCACCTTGACATACGAAGCCGTTGGTCAACTTACTTCACTAGGTGTT
>JAHFDZ010000149.1 GCA_023248745.1 Myxococcales bacterium
TTGAGTTCCGCATCATCGACAGCGACAATGTCGTGCAGTGCCGCGGCATTGTTGATCCGGTCGATTCGCCGAACTTTGAGGTGACGGTTGCCAACGCCGTTCCAAAGGTCAAGCCGCCTTACCGTCTCGATTTCTACGCCGAGCACGACAAGAACGCCGCATACGATTTCGCCACCGCTGGCGATACCGATCACAGTTGGCGCCTCGAGCCGCTTGCCGACTATCCGGAAAAACTCGGCAAGACAGACGACGGCGTTTACAGCGTGTCCTATGAGCACAACACGTCGTTCACCGATCTCAACTTCTGGCCGCGCAACAACCCTACGGCGAACCCGCCGAAAGACACGAACGCACCGGCTGTCATTCGCGTGAAAAATCTACCTGACAATGCGATGGGCAAGCTCTTCGAGGCACGGGTTGTGGATCAGGGCACGGGTCACACCGTTGGCTTCTTCCGTGTGCCCGTGCTGACGTTGTCCACATTTGAGCTCAATATTCCCGGCGTTGTCGACGCGCGTGTTGACTACGACGTCAACTTTTATCTCGATGCCAACGGCAACCAAACGTACGAGAACCCGGCCGACTCTTCGTCGCCTGATCTCGATAAAGGTTGGCGCGTTTCAACGTCGTCTGATGCAACGGGTTTCATCGTGACCTTCGACCCGACGGGCGCATCTGGAAACCTCGATGTCGGCACCGCATACCCGGCGCAGAACCTGAAATAAGTGCCTCGCGCGTCATCATAACGGGGGACACAGTCCGTCATTTCGGCACAAACGCGTGTCATCCAACTGGGTATTCGGACGTTAGGTCGTCTTTGAGATAGAGTGATCTCGTGCCTCTCGAGTCCAATCGCGTCATCGATGGCAAGTACCGAATCGTGCGCCTCTTAGGCGAGGGCGGTATGGGTGCCGTGTACGAAGGCGTCAACGAGCGCATTGGTCGTCGCGTGGCCATCAAGGTCCTTCACGCAGAGGCAGCCGAGAAGCCAGAACTGCGAAGGCGCTTCGAGCGCGAGGCTCAAGTCGCCGGGCAGCTTGCGTCGCCACACATTTGCGAAGTGCTCGATGTTGGCGATCTGCCGGAGGGCGATCTGTACATTGTGATGGAGTTTCTCGAAGGCCAAACGCTGACCGAGATCATCGATCGCAAAGGCAAGCTAACGCTCGAAGATTTCGCGCCCATTTGGTACCAGTTGCTCGAAGGTTTGCGCGTCCTTCACGAAGCAGGCATCGTGCATCGTGATCTCAAGCCCGCAAATGTCTTTGTCTGCCGCACCGCGAGTGGTCAACCGCACACGAAGCTTCTCGACTTTGGCGTTTCCAAGTGGACGACCCTGCCTGAAAACGCAACTTCGTCAGGTGCAATTATGGGCACGCCGCTTTACATGGCGCCGGAGCAAGCACGCGGTCTCGCAAATAAGGTCGATGCGCGCACAGACATCTATGCCGTTGGCGTCTGCGCGTACACGCTGTTGTCAGGGGCGGTGCCCTTCTCAGGCGAGAACGTTCACGACTTGCTCTTTCGAATTGCACTCAACGACCCGCCCCCACTCGAGAGTCGCGCGCCATGGGTTTCTCCCGCGATCGCGTTCCTCGTTCATCGCGCAATGGCACGGGATCCCGAGCAGCGTTTTCAGAGCGCTCGTGAGTTTCAAGCCGCTTTGGTCGAAGTGCTCGAGCGAGAGCTTCCGGCGGCCAAGTCGGCCGTAAGCACGCTGGTCGCTGGGCTCGATTCGATGAACGCTGGGTCGTGGCGTCCCTCAGGCGCCCTGCGAGCGTCCACACCGATACGTTCGCAACCCGCTCGCTCCGATCCGGCGAAGGCAACCCAATCCGCTTGGGGCAGCCAAACGCCAAGCGGTTCGCCGCAATCGCAGGCTTCAAAGCAGCCCATTCGTTGGCCTGTCTTGATCGGGGCCGCGTTGAGCGCAGCGGTTGTGACCACAGGCGTCGTGTGGAAGATGGTTTCGGTTGCGCGATCATCGAACGCGTCATTGCACCCACCAGCTCCGTTGGCAACCACGCCAGCGGTTTCTCCCGTGACCCCCACTGCAACGCAGCCCATTGCGACGGTTGTGAATCAGCCCGTCGATCCCATCGATGCAACCGCTTCGGCTTCAACGGCACCGGTCGCAAAAGCGCTGCCGCGCGCCATTGTGCAAGGAGGCAAGCCGCTGGTCCCAACTGCGACAACAACCCAAGCACCGCCGCCGCCGCCACCACCTCCTCCAACGACCACGGGTCGTGTCATTCGTAAAGAACTTTGACAATCGTTTGCGTTGCAAAAATGGCGACGAATATCACAGCACACGGCCTACTTCTGAAGCGAGCGTTGGATGCTGCGGCAGTCTGGCATCGCGATCAACATCGCAAGTATCCCGGTGCGCTGGTTCCGTACGTGAGCCATGTCGCCGGCGTTGCAGCGGTCTTGTCGAGGCACGGATTTGACGAAGAGGTTGTTGCAGCAGGAGCCCTTCACGATTCGATGGAGGATTGTGGCGTGAGCTTCGAAGACCTTGCGTCGAAGTTCACAACGCGAATTGCAACCCTTGTTCGTGATTGTTCAGAGCTCGATAAGACCTTGGCATGGGAGGAACGCAAGCGTCTCTACGTGGAACACTTTGTTCACAAGCCATGGGATGCGCAGGCGATTAGCCTTGCCGACAAGATTGACAACTTTTGGTCGATCCTCCTCTGCAAGAACGACCATGGCGATCCGTGGACCATGTTCAAGCGAGGTCGTGAAGAGCAAATTGCGCGGTTTGCCTCTCTCGAGAGCAAGCTTTCGCATCTCGCGCCACACGCGCTGATCGATGAGTATCGCGATGTCCTTGCACGACTAACGCGCGACGCTTAAGGCTATGTTTCGCTCGGAATGAGAGTGACGCAAAAGCTCAGGCGCACCCAATCTTTGAGCGTGAGAGCACCGAGCAGAGCCCGAAATGGCTTCATGCCAAGATTGGTCAATGTTCCTTCCCATTGTCCTTCGGCGCAAATGGTATTGCCCTCACGTCGAAGCGATACGGAGAAGGTCACGCGCTGTGATACGCCGCGAAGGCGGACCTCGGTAGCGAGGGTGCCAGCCGCTTGCGTTCCTTCGTAAACACCCTTGACGACAATGGTTGGAAAATTCTGTGCGTCGAGGACGTCTTTGCCGGCGAGGTTGCTGAGCATTTTCTCGCGATCAGCGCGTGAATGACTCGGGCCAGGATCGAGGGTCCCCACGGCGATACTCAGCTCGACATCAGCGACAAGCCGCTCATCGGATTGCTTCACCAAGAGCTTCGAGTCCTTGGGACGGGCAGAAAACGTGGGCGTGTGGCTCATTCCGAACACGGGCTTCGATGCAACGCTGACCGATACGTGACTATCCTCGGAAAATTCGTACGCGTTCATGCGCCTTCGTTATCGCCGATGTGGAAAGCGAGCGCGAGTACAGAGATACTCGTTGCCCAATGCGAGTCCTCTACCAGGATGGTGGTCAAGTTGGCGAAACCGCGTCCGTCGATGCGCTCGATGCGCTGGTCAAAGACAGCACATTCGTTTGGGTCGATCTGGATTCGTCAAAGCCCGAAGGAAACGATGCACTTGAGCGCGTGTTCGGTATCCACCCTCTGACGATTGAGGACATTTGGAACGAGCAAGCGTCGCCCAAAATTGAAGACTTCGACGCCTATTTGTACGTTCGCGTGCACGGCGCACATGCACTCAACGCGGATGGGAGCGTGGCGCTTGCGGAGCTCGATCTTGTGATTGGTCCGCGGTTCCTTATTACGCACGATTGTCATCGCGTTTGCGCGGTCGATAGCCTTCAGGCAACCCTTACGCGCAACCCAAAAGTCCTCGCGAAGGGGTCTGCTTGGCTTGCCCACAGCTTGCTCGATCAGCTAGTGGATCGATATGTAACTGTAATTGAGCAATTTGAGGCAGACATCGAAGTTCTCGAGGGAGACATTCTCGACAAGGCAGGCACACCCTACGGTCGCCCGGTGCTTGAACGTATCTTTGAGATGAAACGTTCGCTTCAGGCGATTCGGCGCGTTTCAGTTCACCAACGAGAGATTCTGCTTCGGTTGGGGCGCGGCGAGTTCGATGAGATTCCTCATGACGCCCTGCCGTTTTATCGCGACGTCTACGATCACTTCGTTCGTGTGACAGACCTAGCCGATAGCTATCGCGAGCTCGTGACCGGTGCACTCGAGATCTACTTGAGCGTGCAGTCCAACCGCATGAACGAAGTGATGAAGACGTTGACGCTAATGTCGACCATCATGCTTCCGCTCACATTTATCGCTGGCGTCTACGGCATGAACTTCGAGCACATGCCCGAGCTCAAGTGGGCGCATGGCTATCCGTTTGCGCTTCTACTGATGGCGGCAGTGGCGATCGGAATCGTGGTTTGGTTTCGTTTGAAGAAGTGGGTGTAGACAGCGCACGCCTGTCTAGAACCTCACCTGCACATGCCCAGCTTTGTCTTCAACGGTGATGGTCGCCGTATAGGCCTTCTTGGATTTGTCGTCCGTGAAGTCGCACTTGAGCTGATCGCCAGGTTTCTTGACGATCACGCCGGCGGGACACTTCGCGGTCGCGCGACGATGTTCCTTCTTTTCGTAACCTTCCTCGATGAACTTCTCGAGCTTGCTGGCCTCAAGCGCGGCGGCATCGAGTTCGTAGCTGATGTCACTGCCCGCGCGTTTCACGTTCACGTTGAACTTCTCGCCTGAAGGCGTTTCAAGGACGCAAACGAACTCGGCAACGGTTGGCTGGTTTGCAGCCGGAGGGCAGGTGATCGTGCGCACGATGATGTTCTTCTTGAGGAAGGTGTCGCGGATCGAATTGGCGAGGCGTTCGCGTTGATCTTTGCCCGACGAAGCCTCCCCTTTCTTTGTGAGCGTGAGACCATCGATCGTCATCGTTGCGGTGCCGTTCGATTCAGCAGGTGGCGTCTGAACAGCAATCGTCTTCGTGCCGAAGCCGATATTCACTTTGATGTTGTTGCCATCAAAGCCAGCGAAAGTGCCGCTCACCTTGCTTGTGCTGCTACCCGACTTTTTCTCAAACACGATCGCGCCGTCTTCGCTGAGGGTGAAGGTGCCGTCAGCGCTGGTCCAGTAGCCAAGGTAAACTTTCTTGTCTTCTGGTATCGCGACGGGTGTGCTCTTTGATTTGCACGCGACTTGCGGTCCCAAGAGGAGACTGCTTGCGAACAGCATTGAGGCGAGCGTCTTGCCAAACCTAGTCGAGCGAACGTTCATTGTGCGATGGTACGAGATCTCAAATGCCTGTGTATCGTTTGCGGCGAGAATTGATCTTTCCCGATCCCGAGGAGGCAGAGGGCGGTCTCCTCGCTGTAGGCGGCGATCTGCAGCCTCAGCGACTCCTTCTTGCTTATGCAAACGGCATCTTTCCTTGGTACGGCGAGGGCGACCCTATTTTGTGGCACTCGCCGGACCCACGGTGTGTTCTGCCCACCAAGGGAATGCACGTCGGACGATCCCTGCGCCGGTTCATCCGTCAATCACCTTACCAAATTACGATCGACCGCGATTTCTCGAGCGTCATTCGCGCTTGTCAAGGAGTGGAACGACCAGGGCAGGACGGAACCTGGATTACCCAAGAGATGCTCGCGGCTTACGACGAACTGCATCGGCTTGGCTTCGCGCACTCGGTTGAAGCGTTCGCTAGTGGGGCGCTCGTGGGTGGTGTGTACGGCGTATCGCTCGGTCGGGTCTTCTTCGGTGAATCGATGTTCAGTCGCGCAGACTACGCTTCTCGCGCCGCGCTTCTCACGCTCGGCGATGCGCTTTCGGCACGGGGCTTCTCTTGGATGGATGCTCAGGTCATGACCGATACGACGCGCTCTCTTGGCGCACAGGAGTGGCCTCGTCGAAAGTTCCTCGACATGCTTGAAGTGGAGTTGAATCACGAAACGTTGCGGGGATCATGGTCAACGTGGTTGACGTAATTGGGGCCGCGCAGGTTGTGCGGTTCGTCACTTCCTTCGCAGCCGTGCTGGCTTCATACAAAACCGCCGATCCTGAGGCGCAACGTCAGCACCCATCGCGCCGAAGTTACCGTTTCCGACAAGGCCCGCGGCAACCGAAACAATCGTGACGTGCCACTCACTCTCGGTCTCGGGTTTGGCCTGGCACCATTGCCGAAAGTCTTGAGGAAGGGCGGTCGTCTCCTTCGCGAGCTCGACTTTCAGACTCTCGGGCATGGGCAGCGCTTGAAAGTCGCTCGTTTCAGCGAGGGTCAGTTGACAACTCTTGATGCCGCCCAGCAAGCGCTCGAGACCAACGCGAAGGTCTGCGTAGTCCTTGACCGCACCTTGCTCGGCAAACTCACCGTAGGGTGTTCGCTTCCGATTGAGTACGCCCCACTTGAGCCGCCCGTCGGGCAAGACAAACGCGAGGGCCTCGAGGCGAATGTGTTCGGCTTCGATCTTGGCCGAGAGCACAAATCGCATGGCCGCAAATGAGAGCGCGGGAGCCCTGCCGATGCGTGCGCCGATGCCCTTTGTATCGGTAACAGGTTGCGCGATGTCGTCGTTGCCAGGGCACCGCCACGCATCGTCAACTTTGTTTCCCATGTAACGATCGCGCAGTGTTCGCCCCGCTTGTCGGATGAATCGCGCCAAACGAAAGTCGCCCGGATCACCGGCGAGTGCATCGGTCTCGTTTCCAGTCGAAGTGTCTTCGACGCATCCAACGCCGTCCTTCAATTTGAATCCGTCAAGACACTTGATTGGTGCGAGTTCGAGTCTGAGGAGTGAGCCGCAGTCCACTGGCGGGGTGGTGTCTTCTTTCTTTGCAGCATTGCATGCCGAGCTCGTGCCCGACTTGCGCAGGCGATTGCGCGCGGAAGAAGTCTCGCCGCCTGCGTACGTGGCCATGTTCGCGCCAGCTTCAACGCGAGAATCCGTCGACATTTCGAACGCGCCAGTCGTGGCGCCAATCACAAGGTGAGTCGCTCGCCCGCAATCGCCTCCGCTTGCGCGAAGCTCATCGATCGCGATGCTGGCTTTGGTTCCCGTGTGCTTGCCGATGATGGTCGTCGACAACTTAAGCGTGTTGCCCTGCTTAAAGTGCGCCTCGAGGGTTGGTCCGGCGAGCGGCATTTTTGCGTACAGCTGATCGACGTCTTCCATGCGGATGACTTCTTCTTCGCGCGTCGTTTTCTCCCATTCGTAGCGACTCTGCGGGATCCTGCATTGCCTCAGGACCTCAAGTTCGCAACCTTGGTAGCGCACAGCGATCATCGATTCGCGCATGGCGGCTTCGAGGTCTGTGCGATCCATTCCGCTCCACTCGACGATGAGCGGACGAAGTTGGCTGGCGGTTACGTGACACTTTGGTCCCTCGAGGGTCATCGGGGCGGGTGGCTTTACGGGGTGGCAGCTCGAAGAGAGCAGGAGCAGCGCAGCGGTGATGGCACGAGTGTCCGAAGGCATGCATCGCAGGCTATCTCATATGTTGCGGCACTATCTCGGCAGGACGAGCGCAAGATCACGCAACACCGCCATCGCCGCGTTATGTCCGGCGCTTCCGATCACTGAGCCCGCCGGGTGCGTGCCTGCGCTGCACGAATATAGCCCCGCAATCGGCGTGCGGTAGGGCAGCCGATCGCTGAAGCCATACGCATTGTCGACGTGGTGAATGTGGCCATGTCGGATGCCAAAGTGTTTCTCGATGCCCGGAGGTGGCAACGCGAACACGTCGACGACGGCGTCGCTCGTGCCGGGGGCAAAACGATCGCAAATTGAGAGCAAGTGCTTCACGTACCGATCGGTTTCAACTTCCCAGGAGCTCCCGACGGGCTGGTAGGGGACCCATTGCACGAAAAGCGCGGAGTTGTGGTTTCCGGCGCTGTCTCGCAGCGTGGGATCGACCGTGGTGTGGATGTACCACTCGATGGTGGGAAACTCCGGCAGCTTTCCGGCTTGCACATCGGCAAAGCTCTTGACCAAATGGTCAATGATGTTGCCTTCACTTGGAAGTAAGTGAATCGTTGGTCCGTATTGACCGTGGTCGTCGGGGAGGCACGTAAAACGTGGCAATTTGCTGAGCGCCAAGTTCACCTTCATCGTGGTGCCGAGGCGCTTGTAGCCGTCGATGCGTGTGTTGTATGCGTCTGGCAAGTATTCGCGGCCAACGAGATCGCGCATCCGAAATGGATCGGCATTGGTGACAACCGTTGCCGCTTGAAAACGACGGCCGTCAACTAAATTGACTCCGCAAGCGACGCCGTTTGTGGTCTCGATGCTCGCGATAGGCGCAGAGGTTTCGATCTGCACGCCTTCCTTTCGCGCCGCATCGGCGAGGCGTGTCGTGATCGTGCCCATGCCGCCTTCGACGATCATCCATGTCCCGCCAGAGCCCGGCAATCTGCACATGTTGTGCGCGAGGAAGTTCATGCCCGTGCCAGGCGTGTTCCAAGTGCCAGTAAGTCCGCTGAACCCGTCGGTGACGGCGTACATTGCCTTGAGTAAGTCGCTCTTGAATCCGAAGCGATCGAGGTAGTCGCCGACGCTGCCACGACACAGTTTCACAAACGCTTCGCGCAGGGTGGGGCGGACGTAGCGTTCGGCGGTCGCTTCGATGCTTTCAGGTTCAAGAAGCCAAGTCGGCGCGATGTCATCACGAATCGCCGCGATTTCCTGATTGAGCGCAACGTGCGCATTCCAGTCTTGCTCGGAAAAAAAAGCGAGCATTTGACGCTTCGTTTCCGATTCGTCACCGCCAACGAGCAGATAGCGCGTGTCGGTGGTCGGCAAGAAATAGTGAGGATTTCGCCGTTTGAGCGGGAGGTTTACGTCGAGCTTTTGGAGCAACTCCGGTTGCATGAGACCGAGGAGGTACGCGCCCGTCGATGTCCCGAGGTCAGGTGCCTTTGCGAAAGGTCGCTCCGTGCGAACGGCGCCGCCAACGACGGGTTGCTCTTCGAAGATGCGAACCGAGAGGCCTGCACGCGCCAAGAGCAACGCGCACACAAGGCCATTGTGGCCCGCTCCGATCACGATGACGTCCGTGCGATTCATGCGCGTGAGCGTACACGCTCTGTTACGAAAGACGCACGATGGAAGCGTGGAAGCGACGTCTTGCTCTTGCGGCCATTGGTTCGGTACTCACACCGGTCGGCGACCACGCGCACATCAGCTCGGGCGCGACGGGGTACGACTACGCACTAAGGCCGATGATTGCGAGTTCGCCTTGGTGGTTCGTGCTGTCGGTCGTCGCGTTCGTGGTGGTCCTCGGCGAGGTCGCGACGCAGCTCCAAAGGTCTGAGTCGCAAAATGCGGACCTCACATCGGGCGGCGCGGGACTGGTGGCCACTTGTCTCGTCGTTTGGTCGCTAAGCGCGGCGCTGCCGTTCGAGCAAGCGTACTCCGTCACGGTTGCACTAAGCGCGATGACGATGATCGGATGGGCCGCGTTCGAGCGTACCCGCACGGGACTGATTGTTGGCGTCCTGGCAGGTGCGATCGGCACCGCCACAGAGATGCTCCTCGTGAGCAGAGGGTGGTTTCACTATGCGCCGGTGCTGCGCCAAATCTCTGGCGTGCCAACGTGGCTTTTCGCGATTCACTTTTCGGCAGGTGTGGCGGTTTCGCAGCTGACGCGGGTCCTCAATCGCGGCGCGAGTACCTCGAGCACCTAAAGGCGCGCAACGACTCACTCGTCACCGCTGCGTCTTGCGCGCTTCTTGTCGCTGTGGCGACTCTTGCCGTCGAGGCGCCTTTGCGTTGAGCCGTAGGTTGGCTTCGTTGCGCGTCGCTTCTTCGGCACGACAAGGGCTTCGACAATCATGAGGCGCAACTTTTCGCGCGCGTCGGCGAGATTCTGCAACCGGTCGCGCGTGCGCTCGCTGCGAATGAAGATGCGGCCTTCGCCGTCGAGGTAGGACTTTGCGATCGTTCGCAGCCTCGTTTTTGTTGGGGCTGCGAGTGCAAGTGTGCCTTCAAGGTCGAATCGCAGCTCGACGCGAGAGGAAACCTTGTTGACGTTCTGTCCGCCAGGGCCCGAGGAGCGCGTGGCCGTGAAGGTAAGGTCGCCCGCAGGAATTGTGATGCGGTCGTTGACAACAAGAGGCTCGGACATGACGAAACGTTATTGTAACATTGGCAGCGCAAAATAGGTGACGCGAGGCGCGCCGCACTGCCTGCACTTGAGCGCAACCCTTCGCACACCACGTCCACGATGGACAGCAGCCTCATGCGCCTCGAGCTGGTAGCTGCCGCCGCAATGAATGCAGCTCAGGCCCAGCGCATGCGGCTCGATTTGGGAGGCAGACGCGAGCTCGATGGGTAAATCTGCACTGCCGCCAACATCGAGACGAAGGAGCTTTTCGCGCTCGTCACGATCCTTTGCGGCCTCGCGCGCGGCCTTACGATTTTCTGTGCGCTTTCGCATAGGATCAACATCGCCACGATGCGTGCCGCGTGCAAGAGCCGTTCAGACGTCGCCCACCTGAGTCCAATCGAGCCCGAAACGCGAGAGGTACTTTCGCAGTCGATCGGCGTCGTTGGACGAAGTCTTCTCAAGACGCGAAGCCGCAAATAGCTGACGACCCGCGTCTGAAATCGAGCGAGCTTCGCGACAGACTGAAAGCACACCCAAGAGCTGGATGCGGTCGAAACGGTCGAGCTTCTCGGTCTTCTTGGTGCCCAAAAGCGAAAGAAGCGCAGAGTCATCGGCTTCTTCGGTGGGTCTTTGCCACGAGGTAAGAAGACGTACGATTTCTTCCTCGACCTCGCTCGTGGAAATGCGACCTCCACGCGCCAGCGTCGCCATTCGACGCACCGAGGCGCTGAGGTCGCGAAAGTTCGCGTCCCATGTTGCGCGCTCGCTGGTTGCGAATCGCAAGTAAGTAGTCTTGGCTTCGCGGCTGAACGTGATGCGCATGCCGCGTGCTTCAGACGCACGTTCGATCTCAAATTCTAAGTTGGGCGCGATGTCTTCGCGGCGCTCGCTTAGACTCGGTAGCTTGAACGTCCAGAGGTTGATGCGTGCGAGTAGATCGCGACGAAACGTTCCGCGCGAGGCCTCCTCGGATAGATCGCGATTCGTCCCCGCAAGCAGCTGAAAAGCACACTTCACTTCGCGATCGGACCCGACGGGATAGAACACCTGATCCTCGACCGCTCGCAGAAGCATGGCTTGCTCATCGAGTCCGAGCTCTCCAATCTCGTCAAGAAAGAGCAATCCACCGTGAGCCTTTCTGAGAAGACCTGCACGCGCTTCGGCCGCACCCGTGAACGCTCCCTTTACATGACCGAAGAGCGCTGACATCGCCGAATCGCCTCGCAACGTCGCGCAATTGATCTCGGCGAACGCTCCGTCGAGCTTGCGCCTCTGCTTCTTGAGTTCATAAATGCGCTTGGCGAGGTGCGACTTGCCTGAGCCCGTAGGGCCGAGCAAGAGCATTGAATCACTCGAGTTCGTTGCGACCTGCTCGATGCGGTCGATGAGCCCGTTGAACGCTTCGTTCTTCGTATCGATGCCAGACTTGAGAAAGGATACGGCATCGTTCTGGTCTTGCCTGACGCGTGCAGAAATGGCGTCGTACTTCGAAAGGTCAAGATCGATGATAGTAAAGGAACCTACCGATGAGCTCTTTCCTTTGCGATCCGATTGTTGCGTTGGCGACGTTTGAATCAGTCGGCCAGGAAACTCACGTGACTCTGTGAGCAAGAACAGACAGATCTGCGCGATGTGCGTACCGGTTGTGATGTGAATGAGGTAGTCTTCTTTGTCTGTCCGAAAAGGGTAGGCGCGCGCAAAGGCGTGAAGCTTGGCGTAGACCTCGCCAAGATCCCAAGGGTCTGCGATCTCGAGCGCGTGCCGGCGGACTTCGGTTTCGGGAGATACTTGCGCGATGTCGCGCGTGACTATGCTTGCAAGCTCGTCGTAACGGCTTTGGTGAAGAAGCTCTAGCCGCGAGATGAGGAGATCCTCGTGCTGGCAGAGGGCAACCGTTGGGCGCCAACGCTCCCATCGCTGCGAGCTCTTCCCGCTATCGAGTGTTGGACCCAAAAGGCAAACGGCGACGAGCTTCTTACGTGTCACATCGTAATTAGAAATCTATCTACTATACTATCCAAGGAGATAATGTTTGGAGGTGTGAAATGTGAGAAATAGCCGCAATTGCCGCGTTTCGATTTCAGGCATGATCGCTGCACTGGCTTGGTTCTCGAAAGGGCGATCGTCATGAGCAACTACGAGGTTATGGAGTCGGCCGGTGTTCCCATCAAGTCATGGACAGTAGGAGTTCCATTCGAAGAAGCGGCGAAGGCGCAGCTGCGCAACATCGCGTCGTTGCCATTTGTTCACAAGTGGGTAGCGGCGATGCCCGATGTCCACCTGGGGATGGGCGCAACAGTTGGGAGCGTCGTCGCGACCATCAAAGCGGTGATCCCAGCAGCGGTTGGTGTCGACATCGGCTGCGGCATGATGGCCGTCAAGACGAGCCTCACGGCTTCTCTGCTGCCAGACAATCTCTTCGAGATTCGTTGCGCAATCGAGGCGGCGGTTCCGCACGGTCGTACCGACAATGGTGGCCGTAGCGACAAGGGCGCGTGGAACAAGTTGCCAGAACGTCAAGTCGAGACGTGGAACGCGATGAAGAGTGGCTACGAGTCCATCGTCGCGAAGCACAAGCACCTCGATCGCGGCTCGCACGTGAGTCATCTCGGCACGCTCGGTACGGGAAACCACTTTATCGAAGTGTGCATTGATGAAGCCGGCGATGTTTGGATCATGCTCCACAGCGGCTCGCGTGGTGTGGGAAACCGCATCGGTAGCTACTTCATCGAGCTTGCAAAGAAGGACATGCAGCGCTGGCACATCAACCTTCCAGACAAGGACCTTGCGTACTTGCCAGAGGGTACCGAAAACTTCCGCGACTACGTCGAGGCTGTGCATTGGGCGCAGGAGTATGCGCGCCTCAATCGCGAGCTCATGATGGACACGGTAGTCAAGGCAATTGCCGAATTCCTGCCTCCGTTCCAAACGCGGCTCGAGGCCGTCAACTGCCACCACAACTACATCTCACGCGAGAAGCACTACGGCGCGAACGTCATCGTGACGCGCAAGGGTGCCGTTCGCGCGCAGAAGGACGAGCTGGGCATCATCCCTGGCAGCATGGGAGCACGTTCGTTCATCGTTCGAGGGCTCGGCAACGCCGAGAGCTTCGAGAGCTGCAGCCATGGTGCGGGTCGAGCAATGTCGCGCACGGCGGCAAAGCGAACCTTCGCATTGGCTGATCACATCAAGGCGACAGAAGGCGTCGAATGCCGCAAGGACGAAGACGTCATCGATGAAACGCCAGGCGCATACAAGTCGATCGACGCGGTCATGCATGCGCAGCGTGATCTTGTCGAGGTCGTTCACACGCTCAAGCAAGTGCTCTGTGTGAAAGGGTAAACATGTTGACGATCGACGGCTCAGAAGGTGAGGGGGGCGGCCAAATTTTGCGGTCGTCGCTCGCGCTTTCACTTTGCACAGGCACACCTTTTCGCATCACGCGCATTCGCGCAGGGCGCGCGAAGCCTGGTCTTATGCGGCAGCACGCCGTTGCTGTGGAGGCGGCGTGCGCGGTTTCCGACTCTACCGCGACGGGTGCAAACGTGGGCTCGACTGAGCTCATGTTTGTGCCAGGCCCCGTGCGCTCGGGCGACTACTCCTTTTCGATTGGCAGCGCCGGAAGCGCGACGCTTGTTGCTCAAACGGTCCTTCCTGCGCTCATGCTCGCCGAAGGTCGATCAACTTTGCTTGTCGAGGGCGGAACGCACAACCCACACGCGCCACCGTTTGAGTTTTTGGCTCGTGCGTTCCTTCCGTTGGTCAATCGAATGGGCCCCACAATTGAAGCGAGGCTCGTCCGGCACGGCTTTTACCCTGCGGGCGGCGGGAGCGTTCGTGTCGACATTCAGTCTGTCAAGAAACTTGATCGCCTGGATCTTCTCGAGCGTGGAGCCATCCGTCGAGCGCACGGGACCGCAACCGTGTCGGCCCTCCCGTTGACGATTGCAGAACGTGAAGTTGACGCACTGGTTCAAGCGCTCGGATGGGATCGCGCATCGCTTGCGGCCGTGTCGATCGAGAACGGGTTGGGTCCTGGAAACGTTGTGGTCTTAGAGGTTGAGAGTGAGCACGTTTCAGAGGTGTTCACCGCTTTCGGCGAGAAAGGCGTTTCTTCAGAGTCAGTTGCCAAACGCGCTGCTGGCCAGCTGCGCACTTATCTCGATGCCGGCGTGCCGGTTGGCGAATACCTATGCGACCAGTTGCTCTTGCCCTTGGCGCTCGCAGGAGGCGGAGCGTTTGCGACACTCGCGCCCTCGATGCATACCCGCACGCATGCCGACGTAGTAGGCAA
>JAHFDZ010000397.1 GCA_023248745.1 Myxococcales bacterium
GTCGAAGTTGACCTCGTTCAACGGAGCCGCAGCTTCTATGCAACCTTCGCAGCGTTCCAGTTCTGGTGCACGCCCCACTGATCCCATGCTCGGCCGCGTCATCGCCGGCCGCTATCGTCTTGAGGCCCGTGCGGGCGAAGGCGGAATGGGCGTCGTCTATCGCGCGAGACACGTCCTCATCGACCGTGTCGTCGCGCTGAAGCTCATTCGGCCCGACCTTCGAGGCGAGACGCATCTTCGTGCGTGGATGCTACGCGAAGCCCGCGCGGCCAATCGCGTCGACCACGCCCACATCATTGATATCCACGACATCGGTGAAACCGAAGAGGGCGAACTCTATCTGGTGATGGAGTACCTCGTCGGCACTTCGCTCTCGAGTGAATTGGCGCGCGGTCCGATGTTGCTCTCACGCGGCGTCGACATCCTCGAGCAGATGTGCGCCGCACTCGCTCGCGCGCACGACCTTGGCGTTGTGCATCGCGATCTGAAGAGCGACAACATTTTGCTCCTCAATCGTGGTGGCCGAAAAGACTTTGTCAAGATTCTTGACTTCGGTCTCGCCCACCTTGCAATGGACCCAAGGCTCGCACCCAAGGGAGCGGTTTTCGGAACGCCAGAGTACATGTCACCCGAGCAAGCGCGCGGCGAAGAGGCGATCCCGCAGAGCGATCTCTACTCACTCGGCGTTCTGTTTTTCGAGATGCTCACAGGTCAACTTCCTTTCCGATCGGACGACCGCGATACGTTGCTCGAGATGCAGCGATCGTCACCAGCTCCAAAGCCGCGTGCGATCAAGAGTGACGTTTCGCCTGCCTCCGAGGCGATCGTGTTGAAGCTTCTCGAGAAGGATCGCCGCAAGCGTTACCAAGACGGTCACCATTTGCACGAAGAGCTAAAGGCGCTTCAACGCTCGCTACCCAGCACGCCGTGGGAAGTGAACCCCGGTGAAAACGCACCTCCGCCGCCGCCACCTCCGCCTCAGTCGGCTGGCGTTATCGAATGGGCAAGTCGCGCTGCGCTGTTCGCCCGCATGGTGAGCCGCGCCTATCCTGGATCGAACGCACCTGGCGAAGTGCAAAACGCGGTTGCGCAATCGTGGGATCTTGCATCCCGCGCGACCAAACTCGAAGGCGAAGTCGCAAGCCACACCCGTCGTCTCGAGGCGCTCGAAAAGCGTGGACGCGCATTGCGCGCAGAAATCGGCCGAAAGGTCGAAGAGCTCGCGCAAGAAGAGTCGCGGGCGCTACGCGAAGTCTCGCAGGAGCAAGGCGAGGTTAATCGCCTTCGCGAGCAAATTGCTACGGCAGACAAAGCCGCGCAGAAAGCGGTTGCCGAAGCGGAGACCACTCAAAAGCAAGGGGCTTCCAACACCGCGCAACTTCGCGAGGTGTTCGAACGTTCGGGCTTTGCACGCGCAACGCTTGAAGCAAAGCGCGAACAGCTCATCGATCGTGAGAAACGCGCGCTCGCAAGAGATACGCAAGCGCGTGACTTGCGAAAGCAAATCGAAGAGCTGCGCTCACAACTGGCGCGATACGCCGAAGCACTCGAAGAAGACCTCGCACAAGGTCGCGAAAAGGTCGCTGCTCGCACACGCGAAGGTCTGAACTACGAGAAGGCCTTTAGTGAAGTTTCTTTACTTTTGCTCAACCACCTGAAGAGCAAGTCTGAAGCTCGCGATCTAATGCAGGACTTGCTCGCCAACATGCACGGCAGCCAGCACATTCCGCCGGCGCCGCCTTCGAGCAAGACGGCCATCGAAAACGACTAAGCGGCGACTCAAGCCTGTGGGAGTTTGGTGAGCAAGAACGCGCGCAGCTTGATCAAGTTGCGCGGTTCGCGGGAGAACCCCGGCACTTCGTAGGCTCTCGCCCAGTCATTCACTTCAGCACAAAGCGAATCAATCTTGGCTGCGTCTGCGGCGATCGCGATCGCGGTTTGCCCGCGAACATTCACATCACGCATGCCCGCGCAGAACTTTTCGAGGCGCGTGTCATCCTCACCAAGGAAGTCATGAATCACGGTTGCGTCCGCTGCTAGCGATCGGACCGGCGACGAGGACAGCGTTCCGTCATGCGGCAACGCCATCGCACACGCCGTCCGAAGCACGAATGTGTCATCGAGCATTCCAAGATCTTCGATGCCATCTGGAATCAGGTCGATGGACTTGAAGAGATAGTTGAGCGAGCCCACAAGAACTTCGCGCGCATACGAATCTTCGGCGCGACGTAGCGCGTTGGAAACGTCGACCACGTCGCTGCCAAGCGTGCGCAGCCAGCCAGAAAATGCCTCAAGAAATGCTTCGTCGCGCTCGGGTGTGGACATGCACGAGACGGTACCAACGAGCGGCACTTCGCTCAATCCCGACCGGTAGCGACGGGTTCACATTCTTCCGACGAGGAACCCGAGGCCAAAGGCAAGAGCCGCGGAAAGCACCACGACAATCCCCACAGCCCAAAACGGCATCCCCGCGCCAGCGCGCGCCGCAAGCATGGGCAGATCGTGAGAAGGGAGCGTACCGTCCATGGGCTGCTGACGAGGACCTGCAAGTTCAATTTTGACGGAGCCACGAGGCGCAGCGGGAACACTCAGCTGTGAAACCGGAGAAGACGTGCTTGCGAGCGTTTCGTGCCCGGTGCCCACACGCGGTAGGGCGATGGGCGTCTCAAGCGTGGGAGCGACCATGCGCGGCGTTGGTGCGCGACCGATTTCTGACACCGCAGCATACATCGGCACATCGGGCAGGGCGCTAAGCGCTTGACCTTCGAAGCGACTCGCCGCTCCGTCGTCACGACTGGTGGTCGCACGCAGCGCCGTCGCCATTTCGCGCGCCGATTGGTATCGAACGTTGCGATCTTTTGCGAGGCCACGCTCGAGAAACGGCATCGCCGCCGCAAGCTTCGGGTCCACAAGATCAGCGCGTTCTGGCTCGTTCATGAGCACTGCGGCGAGGCGCGCATACTCAGTTGGCGCCGTGAATGCTTGGCGACCCGTCACCATCTCGTAAAAGAGGACCGCAACGCTCCACAAGTCGGATCGATGATCGACGTCTTTCGCGCTCTTGATCTGCTCTGGGCTCATGTATGCGGGCGTCCCGAGAAGCATGCCCGTTCGCGTGCGCTTGCCCATACCCCCTGCGCGGTCCATGACCTTCGCGATACCAAAGTCAAGCAACTTGACTGTAAATTGCCCCGACGCATCGCGCGACAGGAACACATTTCCCGGCTTCAAGTCGCGATGCACAACCCCATGCTCATGGGCGGCCGCGAGACCAGCAAGGATGCCTTCTACAATATTTGCAGCCTTGTCGAGCGGGACCCGACCGCCATTTTCGGTATAAGCGGCAAGCGGCGTCCCCGAGAGCAACTCCATCACGATGAACGGCGTTCCGTCCTCGGCTTCGCCCGCGTCGAACACACGCACGATATTCGCGTGCGACAGCTGCTGAGACGTCTTGCCCTCTTGAACGAAACGCGTCGCAACTTCGACGTCGGACATGAATTCTGGATGCAGAATCTTGATGGCGACGGACACAGACCCGTCGACCGGTTCGGCGAGGTAAACATCACCCATTCCGCCTTCGCCGATTTTGCGGGCGAGTCGATAGCGTTTCGCAAGTACAGCGCCGACAAGGCTCGGCCGATCTGGCGTCGTCATCCCAACCTCAGACGATACACAATCACGCGCGCAGCGTCCCGCCGAAGCGCGCAGTCACCGCCGCCACGACTTCTGAGTGCTTCGTATCCACTTCTGCATCCGTAAGCGTGCGCTCTCTTGCCCGATAGACGACATGGTAGGCAAGGCTCACATGTGCGGGAGGCAGCGCCCCGCCCGCAAACCGATCGAAGATCTCGACCCGCTCGGCAAGATCGCCAGCGACTTCTCGAATGACGCCTGCAACATCGCCCGCAAGAACGTGGTCGGCAACAACCAAAGCCATGTCGCGTGATGAGACAGGGAATTTCGGAATGGCGGTAAATCTCGTGCTCTTGGGGGCGTCTAAATGGATCTTCGATAGGTCAATTTCGGCCACGAGCACTTCGCCATCGAGGTCGAGCGCATCGACCACGTCGGGATGAAGTAAACCAAGTTGTCCAATTTCTTGATCCTTCAGTACGAGCTTTGCGGCCGCGCGTGGATGCAAGTGCTTCGGTCGTGAGGCTGCTTCGTACGGCAGCGTTTCGGGCAGCCCATGCACGAGGCGTTCGACGAGCGCGGTTGCGATGCCTTTGATGTCCCAGGCGT
>JAHFDZ010000150.1 GCA_023248745.1 Myxococcales bacterium
GCAAATTCATCTTGTACATAACCACATGGTTACAAACCCAAAAGGTTATGCATGACCCCAACCGCTCGTCTCGATGCAACGTTCGCTGCGCTCGCCGATCCCACCCGGCGAGCCATTCTCGCGCGCCTCGCTTCCGGTGAAGCCTCGGTCAACGAGCTCGCCAAGCCGTTCGCCATGAGCCAACCCGCAATCTCGAAGCACCTCAAAGTGCTCGAGCGCGCCGGACTCATTGCCCGTGGCCGCGATGCGCAACGAAGGCCTTGCCGCATCAGAGCGAAGCCCCTCGCAAGCGCGAGCAAGTGGCTCGAGCGCTATCGCCAATTTTGGGAAGGCAGTTACGAGCGCAAGGGCGCCCTACTTGAAGAGATGAAAGCCGAACAGACGAACGCGCTCCCCACTCGAGGAAGCCGAAAGTAATCCTCAATTTTCTGGCAAGGAGAAGCTCCGTGAGCAAAAACAAACTCGAAATCATCGCCGAACCCGGTTCGTTCACCATCGTCACGCGCCGCGTTGTGAACGCACCGGCAAGCCTCGTCTTCGAGGCCTTCACCAAACCCGAGCACATCAAGCGGTGGATGGGGCCCGACGCGCTCGTATACGTCGTGTGCGACGTCGATTTCCGCTTGGGCGGCGCTTACCGCTTCGTTCATCGTTCGCCCGACGGGCAAGAGTTCGCCTTTCGCGGCACGTTTCGCGAAATCGAAAGGCCCACGCGCATCGTGCGAACCTTCATCTGCGATCGGATGCCCGAGCACGAAGCGGTCGAAACACTCGACCTTGCCGAACGCAACGGCAAGACCACGATCACAACAACAACCGTTCACAAAACGGTAGAAGGACGCGATGGCCACATCGCAGGTGGACGCATGGAAATTGGCATGACCGAAGGATACGCACGGCTCGATACCTTGCTCGCGTCGCTCAATGGCGGCACCACCAACGAGGCGTCACCATGAGCGACTTCCGTGTGATCGACGCACCTCAGATCGTCCAGACAGAAGCCCAACTCGCCGCTATGATTCACATCACAGTCAAGCGCGAGGAGATCCGTCTCGTGATGGGTCCTGGCATCCAAGAGGTGATGGGCGCCCTCGCCGCGCAGGGCATCGCGCCAACGGGCCCATGGTTTACGCACCACCTTAAAATGTCCCCCGACATTTTCGACTTCGAGATCTGCGTGCCCGTCGCAACACCTGTTGCGGCAGTTGGACGGGTCAAACCGGGCGAGCTTCGCGCTGCGAAAGTTGCACGCACCCTCTATCGCGGCTCTTACGAAGGCCTAGGTGACGCGTGGAAAGAACTCAGCGCCTGGATCACCGCTCAAGGCCACACCACTGCACCTGGCTTGTTGGAGCGCTACATCAAGGGACCCGAATCAGGGTCTGATCCGTCCGGCTGGTGCACAGAACTGAATAAGGTTCTGGTCGCCTAGTCCGTCGTCAACCACGCCAATGCCTCCATCCAAGTGCAGGTGCGTCGCGACGCGATTTGTTGGCATCAGCGCCGCGCTTCTTCAATCGAGTGCCTGTGATTTCGAGGGCGGACTCGAACGTCGTCCTTGGCGCCCGATTCCGCCTTTGCGTACCTTGTCGCAAAGCTCGCCACGCGCGCGCACATCGCATCGCTTTTTTCGCTCGGGAGGTTGGCAAATCCGTGTCCGTGACGCGCGTGCATGTCGACTTCGATGACGCCGCCAGCCTTGCGGTACTCGGTTGCGAAGCTCCACGTCATCGCGTCGGTCATGTTGGGATCGTCGCGTCCTTGAATAACGACCAACGGTGGCAGACGCTGCGCGCGACCTTCGCGCACGATGTCGAGAGGACTCGCTTCGCGCATTGCGGCGAGGCTTTTGAAGACGCCATCGTGCGCGGCAATGAGACCGGGAAATTCGATCGCCTTGAGGAGCGGAACCTTCCCCGCGAGCCAAAGCGCAAGTTGCACAACCTCGCCTGCGTGCGCCGCAAGGCCTCCTTTGCTGCGCAGATCGCGCAAGCGCTTCAGCCTTTCGACCGGACTCGGCAACTTGGGCGGATGATGAGGGTGATGACCCGCACGGATCGCACGATGGCGGATCTTGTCGACGATCGCATTGGCGAGCGCTGAGGTGATGGGATCGAAGCGCGCTTGCTTCGCCATCGCGTACCGACCTGGAACGTCAACGATCGGATAGAGCAGCACGCCCCAATCGATTGCGGCCGATATGCTCTCCGGCGTATCGATAGCCTCTGTTGATGGGCCCTCTGGCAAAATCGCGAGGAGCGCCACCATATGGCCCCCAGTCGATCCTCCCATCGCGCCGATCGCGTTCTCGTCAATTTTGAGTACGCGTGCGTGATGCCGAACAAACCGCGCGGCCGCACGCACATCGTGATGGAACGCAGGCCAGGGATCGTCTGGACCCGTTCGAAACTCGACGGAGCACATCACGAACCCTCTGCGCGCCATCGCTTCGCAGAAGACAAAGTCGACCTCGTGATCGAAGTGCGTCCACGCGCCTCCGTGAAGATCGAGCATCGCAGGAAACGGCCCCTGCCCGAGTGGTCTGGTTACCTTCAACTCGAGCGCGCGAGATCCGACATGTGCATAGGGTAATCTCAGAACTTCGATCGCATGCATGAGTGGCAAACCTTTCACTTGAACAACACCGCCAAACCCGAGCCGAGCACCGCGAGGAGGACGACACGCATCACGACACGTTGTCCTTTTGCGATTGCAAATCGAACGGCGAGCTTTGCGCCAACAGCCGTACCGATCGACAGCGCGATACCCGGCAACCACGCGACCTTGCGTTCGATCACAAAGACAAGGAGTGCCGCGAACGTCAACGCGCCGATAGCGATCGACTTCAGCGCATTGGCGCGAATGAGATCGAACTGCAATAGGCCACCGAGTAGCGACAGAAGAATGATGCCCATACTCGCCTGAAGAAACCCGCCGTAGATACCAGCGCCAAAGAGCAAAACGAGCGCGAACGGTCGCGTGCGCGGATCGATGGAAACCGATCCGCTGTCTGCCGCAACCGTCTGCGGTCGCGCCATCAGCATGACCGCGATTCCAAAGAGCGTGACGATGAGAATCGGCTTCATCACCGACGCGGGCACACGTGACGCAATCATCGCGCCGAGCAGCCCTCCAAAAACCGTTGGCACAACGATCCAAGTCGCAACACGGCGATCGACCTTACCTTCCGCGCCAAATCCGTGCGCGCCCGCGATCGACTGAACGAGGACGCCAAGACGACTCGTCGCGTTCGCAATGTCCGCCGGCAATCCGACTAGCAAGAGCACCGGAAGCGCGATCAAAGTTCCTCCACCTGCAAGCGTGTTGAGAAAGCCTGCCGCAACGCCCGCGAGCACCAACAGCACGAGCATCGTGATGCTCATCGATCGGCCTCGAGCACGAGATCGTAACTTCGGAAATCGCTTGGTTTTGCACGCGCCGGATCGAAGGGCACACCCGAAGCGCGCATTTCGCGCAGCCTTGCGCTCACCTCAGACGAGTCGCAGAAGATCTCGCAAAGGTTGCCGCCTACGTCGAAGAAGTAAATCCCCTTGATGACATCACCATGATTCACCGCCCACACGATGTGAACACCATTGACCTCAAGCATGCGCTTGTAGGCGCAGAGATCGCTTTCGTCTGTCGCTCGAAAGCCGAGGTGCTGAAGACCCGGACGAAGCGCGGCGCGAATGATCGAGAGCGGAGGAAACACGGCTCTTCGCCCCTCGCGCGAACGCACTCCAAAGTAGCGATCGCCGAAGAGTCTCTTTGCCCTCGCCAGCAACTTCGGCGCAAAGACGATCGCAGAAATCAAGTTCGCGGGAGGCAGCTCGTGCAGCGCAACGGTGTGGTGATCGTCGCCCGCGGTAAGAAACGTCACACCGAGCGCTTCGTCGCGGCCGACAATGCGATAGCCAAACACGTTTTGATAGAACCGCTCCGTCGCCAAACGATCCTTCACGTTGAGCACAACATGCGCGAGCTTGGGCGTTTCACGTGGGCTGAAAGAGGCGCGACTCTCCGGTCGATCGGCGATGCCCAGGGAAGCCTTTACCTCAGCGAGCGGGCTCGCAAGCAGGTCTTCCCATCGAACCAAAAGCAAATTCTCCGCGCGCTTTCCGAGCGCGAACGCTGCACGAAGCCGCGAAAGGCCTGACGCAAGCACACGACTACGACCCGTGTTTGTGAGGTTCATCACGAACCCCAGAAGGAATAGCCAATGGTTGAGAGCACCGCTCTGCGCGACCAAGAAAGCCTCGATCTCCATTTCACCAATGGGATCCCAGGCCTCGTACCCGAGAACGAAGTGAAGCAGATCGTGCAGATGCGCCATTCGAAAAACGAGGAATTTCCCTGGCTCATCGATCTCCATCCACTCCAGAAACGCGTTGTCGAGTGAGCGCGCGATCACGTACTTGGCATATTCGTGCCCGAGCGATCCCGCGGGAAGCTCGTCAACAAATCGCCTTACGGTTTTCATGCGAAGGTCGGGCATCGATCGATCGCGCCACAGCGCCACGAATCGTGGATCACGAAGGATGGGAGCCGTCTTCCGCTCGCCGCCAGAATCGGCTGCACGGGAAAGGTTCCGAGAAAATCGAACACGGCTTCGCTTCGCGTGGTGTCACCGATCAGAATGCGCGCCGCTTGCACATTCTTGAAGGCCTCACGCGCGTAGTTCCAAACGCTCTTCTTGCGACGTACGTAAACGTTCTTCGCCCAACTGTCGTCCTGCTCGCGAAGACGTTCCTTGCCCACGGTGTCCAGGTCGAGTGTGTATGAAAAGCGAACGTCCATTTCACCCTCTTAGAACGTACGAAATGGCAACTGCGAAGCGAGCCACCGTGGCGACACAAGCCCTATGGGCCGAACGGGCGGCAAGATACCCGCAGGCTCTGGAGGAACCGCAAGGTCCATCACCATGGTGTGTCCGCGCACCGTGCGTGAGCCGATCCCGAGCGCATCAAGCGGATCGTGAAGAGAGCCTTTCACCGAGAGATGGAGATCCACTTCGAACGCGCAATGGATGCGTTCGGGCACGCTCATCCGGATGAGCACGCCAGCCGCCAATGTTGGACTCATCGCTACGTTGACGATCGGCTTCGAGAAAAGAACGGCGTCGCGCACGGGGCAAGGCCGCTCTGCGTGGAACGTCAAAAGCGGCGTACCCCCGCGAGAGACGCTCGCGTGCCCTTCCCCATCGTCATTCAAAGTGTGCGTCAGCACCGCGATCTTCTTCGGAAAGCCGAGCATTTCGCGGCCCAGAATGAGCGCTGTATCGTCATCGACTACAATCCACGGACAATAAAAAACAGCGCGTCCGCGATGGCGAGCGTGCAGCAAAATGGCCGCTTCACGGTACGCAATGTTGTACGAAGACTCCGGGTACCAGGCGGCAAATATCGTGGCTCTCGCGACTTCGGATGGTTCAAATCCTGGCGGCAACCACGCGCGCGCCGCAAAATCGTCAACGTCGACGACCGCCGAAATGATGCGCGCATTCGTCCATCCTGGGCGCGTCTTGTCGAGGTAGAGATCGTATGTACGCTTGACACTCCACGGGCGTGGCAGCGCGTTCGCATATTGAGCAGTCGGTCCGCGTTCCATTTTCATCGACGCCGCACTCTTGTTCCGCTCAGCGAAAAAATCTACGTGCAGCATGCTGCAGCAACAACTTCACAACACGTGTCTGCGGGCAAAGGCTCTTCTGTTGCGTAATTGTTGTTCGCCACGCCCTACGATTGCCGAACGCCCGATGGACCGCATGCTCAATCCCCATGAGCAACAACCATTCAAAGTTTCGTCGTCGCGTTTTCGGTTCATCCCTCGTCGTGTTGATCGCACTCGATGCGGCCGCGAGCGGCTGTAGCGCGAGCGCTGACAACGACGAAGTTGAGAACGAGCTACGAGTCGCGCGCTTGACCCAAACGGCAGCCGACGCGGCAACGCCTGCGCTCCTCGCCGCTACATTCGGCATCGACGACGTATCGGGCTTACCGTGCAAAGGCGGCGCACCTCTCGATGGTGTACCCGTTGTGTTCTCGACAACACTTCGCCAGTCGGGCGTTCAGCCGTCAGACTTCGAGATCGTTCGCAAAGACGGAACGCGCGTCACGCCCCAATGCGCAACGTTCTTTCCAGCAACAGACGCAGACGAAGCGCGCACGATCTTGCTACTCGGCTCGTTTGGCTCGGGCACCAAAGATGATCTGCTCAAGGTCAACATCGTGGGCAGCATTCCGTCAGCCGACGGCCAAGCTGACTTCAAAGGCCTCAGTGTCGGCGTCGTGCCCTACGCGCAAGGACAGCATCTCGTCTATGCGCGCAGGCAAACGCTCTCCGGCAACGTAGGAGGCAGCGATCAGTGCCCAACGCAAGCCGGCGGCAAAACGATCCAACAAGTGATCCAACTCTCGTTCGGGTCGAACGCTGGCAACTCGTTTCCGACTGACACATCGTACCTCGCGCGCTTCAACGTGAAGCTCAGCGATGGCACGGTCGCCCACCCCATCGCCTTTGGCGACACCACGATCGACAACTACCTCGAGCTCTGCATCGCGCAGACGAGCGCAGCGACGTCGGTGAGCATCGAGCCGCAAACGGTGGCTGATGCCTCTGGACAGTTGAATGGTGAGGTGTTGAGTCGGACACTCGAGAACTGATCTCTTATGGCGGCTTGCGCTGCCGCCAACGCTCACCCTGTTGCACATGCGTAACCGCGCGCGGTTCCATTTATGTGGGCGCTGCGCTTCGCGGGTATGTGCTGCGCACGGCTATTTGGTGGCCGAAACCGCATGGTTTCGCCCCCAAACCCCCAGCTTCCTTTCACTGCGTTGAGATGATTCGTGCATCTGGGCGTTTGACTACCCTGGTGTCCACCTGGATCGCTCCCTACGCACGCTAAAGAGCGTGCTCGGTCGCTAGGTTGGTGGGGCGGGTGGTGCTGCCTAGCGGCTTCAGATGGGACGATCGCTTCCCTACGCACGCTAGGAGCGTGCTCGGTCGCTAGGTTGTGGGTCTGGTGGTGCTGCCTCGCAAGAGGCAGATGGGAAGTTGCTCCACTGTCAATCCTCTGAACCAACCGGCGTAGCGGCTTACTCTGATGAGTGATCGGCTCCGACCTCTCGGGCGATGAGTGCGTTCAACTTGGTGTTGAGGGATTCGAGGAAGGTGCGGTTGGCGGTGGGTTTGGCGCCCGCGTTTGTCAACTCGTTGGGATCTTTGTTGAGATCGTAACCTTCGAGGTCGTTGCGCGAGACGAGCTCGTTCCATGTGGTCGGTGTGTGCAGATCACCGGGCGCAAAGTAACGCGCGAACTTATTGCGACCGTCAAAGTAGCCGCGCAAGTACGAACGGAGTTGCTTGTCCGCCGAAGGGGCGAGAGCGTCGCCTTGTCCTTCAGAGTCGACCATGCCGCCGAAGTCGAACGTCATCAGGACTTCGCTTCGTGCGGAGCTCGACGACGGTTCAAAGACGAGGCGCGATAGATCGAGTCCGGCCAAGTGCTTACTCTTTGCAACGATAGAAGCGCGATCGATGCCCACAAGCGCCGCGACCGTTGGCACCAAGTCGACGTGCGAACTGAGCGCGGCGGTTGCGCCTGGTTTTGCCTTTGGATGCACCACGACGAGCGGAACGTGGTTGTTCTCCTCGTAGATGAACGGCCCCTTGCCACGAAGGCCATGCACCGCCGCCATCTCGCCGTGGTCGGACGTGTAGACAATGATCGTACGGTCGGCGAAACGCGATTTTGCAAGCGCGTCGAGCACGCGTTGCAGCTGGCGATCCATGTCGGCTTGGCAGTTGTAGTAATAGTTGATGTACCGCTCGAGCAGCCACCGCCCTCGAACCGTGTCGCGATACGGCTGAAACAGGTCGTACACCTTGGCATAGGCTTGATGCGCCGGAGGCTTCGTCGAGAGGTCCTCTTTGTACGAGGATGGGAGTTGGACCTTCCACTTCTTTTCGTAAAGCGGATCGTCCGGCTCACCTGCACCAACGCCTCCGCCCACGATCGTGTCGGGATAGAAGAACATGACGTCATGCGGGTTGACGAAATTCACACAGAGCAAAAACGGATCACTTTGCCCCGACGCCGATCGCGCTCCAAGCCAGCTAACCGCATCCTTTGCGATCGTCGGATCGTCGTTGTGTCCCGAATAGACGGTGCCTTGATAATCACCGCAAGCGTTGTACTCATCGAAGCCATAGGCTTGCAGCGCCTTGCGGGTGTTGTTCTCACAGGCGTCGCCCGCATTGATTTCTGAGAGATGCCACTTGCCAAAGTAAGCAGTGTGGTAACCCGCTTCGCGAAAAAGGCTCCCAAGCGTCGGAATGCTGGTCGGCATGCTTGCTTGGCCGTTGAAGCCAATGTTGCTGAACATGCCGGTATTGGGAACGTGACAGCCCGTGTAGAGCGTCGACCGTGAAGGGGTGCACGGCATTCCGTTCGCGTAGTGCGTCGTAAAGCTCACGCCACGACGCACGAGGCTTTCGTGTGCGGGCAACGAAAGGTCGGAAGGCGCAAATCGATTGCGTCGCTCTTGATCCACCACAATGAACAGAACGTTGTACGGCTGCGGCTTCTTGGCGCTCCGCGAACCTGAGGCGCTTCGCTCGCGCTCGTCGCCCGTCGGACTTTCGCCTGCACATCCGACCAACGGCAAAGCGCCAATCGTGCCCAGACCTTCGAGAAATTTTCTGCGATGCATGATGTTGCTCCTCTCCTGACATCAGACACCGCGAGGCTCGCTACGCAAGTTGCCGAATTGTTGTGAGTGGCCTCAGCCTTTCCCGCGCCGCGTGCCGTAGAAGAAGTAGCCGCGGCCAAAAAATCGATAGGCGAACGTTCCGTAGGTCCATTCGAAGTCGTCCCCTGCAGGCGCCACCATGTGACGAAGCTCCACTTCGGTGTACACGCGCAGAGCGCTCACGAACCCATCCCATATGCCAGCAAGTGCGGCGATTGGCGTCAGCCATGTGAGTGCAATTTTTGCGAGCCGATTTCGCTGCGTATGAATCGGATTGAGAAGCAGTGCGCGTCCGGACGTCATCATGATCGGAAGAAACCGCAACGGATTGCGTTCGAACGCTTCGGCAACGAAGATGCCTTTTCCGTGCCGAACACCATCAAGCAAAACGCTCTGCGCCAGCTTTGGTGGAAGATGATGAAGCATGTTGACGACTGTACGTGCACGCCCCTCTGCGAGATCGTTCGCTATCGCCGTTGCGTCAACAGACGTCTTGACGAAATCGATATCCTGTTCTCGCGTTGCGCATGCCTCAGCCCACGCTTCTAGGTGCGGACGCAAATCTGTCAGACGAAAATGCGGCGGCACCTGTCCGCGCTCTCGAAAGGCATCCACGAGAATCGTCGCGGGCCCACCTGCTCCGCTGCCAATATCGAGCACTTCGCGCGTGCCGGCGCGACTCAGGAATTGTTCAATCGGATTGACCAACCCATCGAGAATGCGTCCCCACCGAAGCGTGCGACTCAGCGTTTCCACAACCGATTCGCGCAAACTCTCGGGCGCTTGAGTCAAATCGTTGAACTCGAACAAATGGAAACGACGAAGACCCATCTCTTCGAGGTAGCACGCACTCCTCACTCAAGACCGTGCCAAGGTGTTGTGGTTTTGTTGCAAGCGTCGCAGAAAAATCCCAGACCACAGGCGACTTACATCCGCAACGTGTCCGCTATTGGGCGCAACGGTTCGCGCAATCTTCATTCGCACCACACTTGCCCACGCACGTGATGCAGACGTCAAAACGAGGGTTCTTGCTGAGGCTGCAGCGCGCGTTGCACGTCGCAAAACGATCACATACGTCCGTGGGTGCGAAGATTGCGGGGCATCCTTCATCGGTGCAACGGCCGTGACACACGCGACACTGCGATCCTCTCGCCGTCGGCCCATCTGTCGCGGCTTGGGTGTCGTTGGCACCAGCCTTTGCGCAAGCAACCGCGAGACCAAAAAAGACAAAGAGTACTGAGGCAAGCTGACGAATAAGAGGCTTCATGCCGAGTCAGACGCACGAGACCGCGAAGGCGATCTACCCGGAGGAGCGCGCTAGTAATCAACGATCAAAGAGTCGCGCCTGCAGGTTCCTTTGATTTCGGTCCAAGCAGCGCACTCGCTCCAAGACAGATCAACGCAAGCGAGAGCTGCGCGATCCGCACGACAAGCACAACGGACAGCGCACGCTCCGGCGCATGGGCGAGACCCATCCAATTTGCGAACGCCGAATAGACACCTTCGCTCACGCCCGCTTGATTCGGCACCATGTCGCCAACGGTTGCGCTTACCAAGTGAATGCCCATCGTAAGCACGGCACGAGGAACCGTCACTGCCGCGCCCACGGCGACGAGAACGAGCCCGTACTGCAGCACCTGTGCTGCGCGTGCCGAAAGGCAAATGAGCGTC
Organism: Myxococcales bacterium; assembly: GCA_023248745.1. Classification (GTDB taxonomy): domain Bacteria; phylum Myxococcota_A; class Polyangia; order Polyangiales; family Polyangiaceae; genus JAHFDX01. The sequence continues at coordinate 10,422 of JAHFDZ010000150.1, forward strand.
GCAGTAACGGGAACGCCCGAGCGCTCCGCATCAAACCACTGCGAGAACGAGCCCTTCGCAAATGCAGGAAAGCGCGAACGCACCCAGCCCTTAAGCCGTTCGCTGCGGGAGACCGCGACGAGCAACACGCCAAACCCTCCAGTTGCAAGCGCATTGAGTCCTGCGAGCATCGCGAGGGGCGTGCGTAGCCCCCCGAAGTGGACGGCTAGGATCGCTGTGAGCGCCGACATCGCCGCGTTGGCAAACATGTATGCCGCAGACAAATGAGTGACGGCCAACGTAGCGTGCGTCTTCTCGACGTGTGGCGCGAGCTCTGCGGCTCTCGCAACTTCTCCTGCAGCTCGACCTGCCGGCAGGAGCACCATGAACGCGTAGGCGAGTGCGGCCGATCGCACCCAAGCGCTGCGCGGAATGTTATTCGCACGCTCACCAAGAATGACGCGCACGGCCAAGCTATCGGACAGCAAGAATGCGACATCGAGCACCATGATCACGGGCAGCCACGGTCCAGCTGCAAGGATCACGTCGAGCACGCGCTCCGGGCCTGCATCCTTTACAAGGAACGCGACGAATCCGACGCCGAGCACAAAGAGAAGGGCGCGAGCATAGCCCCAAAGGTTCCCTCGCCCGCGGGGCGCTACCTGGGCATCGTCACGCTTACCGCCCAGATTGTCGTCGCTCACGGAACCGACGCATTGGCCCGCGCCCACGCGACGAGCGCGTGACGGTGAGTCCACACCTTCGTGAAAGCTTCGGCGTAGCGATCGACCATCTCGCTTGACTGCGCGATGAGCGGGCACGACTGGGAAAAAAGAACGATCGAACTGTCGAGAAGACGCGTCGTCACTGGGTAGAGTGACGCATCGTAGTTGCGCGCAATGTCCGTACTCTCGTCACTCGACCGATGCGCGCGCGTTGCGGCGGTGCGCTGCGCTTGAAATATCGGGTGAGCAGGAAGCGGCTGGGCTTGCCACAACACCACTTCGACGCCTTCGGCTCGCAGCGCACACATGACCAAATCGCGCAACGCCAGCGGCGAGAGATCAACGTCCGCCTGTTGCGGATCGAGGCGCACGCGGTACTTATGATACACGCTCGAGCGATCCGGAAGAATCGGGGGTGGGATAACGCCGGGAAGTTTTGCGAGCGCGCTTGAAAGGCGCTCTGCGTGAGCAATGCACTGCGCGGTGCGTTCAGGAAGTCTCGCAAGCTGAGCGCGCGCAAACGCGGCCATCATCTCGTTGCCGCGAAACATCGATCCCATTCGCATCGAATCGAGTTCGCGCGCCCCGTCGAGTGGGCGCGCAAGATTGAATGGCGCGCGCCCCGCGAAGGGTAAGTTCTGACCGAAATTGCGGACTCGATTGGCGAGGTCGGCTAGCGCTTCATCGTTTGTAACAAAGATGCCGCCCTCACCCGCGCTGAGGTTCTTGCTCCCTTGAAGCGAGAAGCCTCCTGCAACGCCTAGCGCACCAACAGGCCTGCCGCGATACGTAGCGCCGTGTGCTTGCGCCGCGTCCTCCACAATCGCGATCGACTTTTGCTTCGCGAGCACGAGGAGCGGATCGAGATCCGCCGCACCGCCATGCATATGTACCGGCATGATCGCACGCGTGCGCGCCGTGATTGCGCGTGAAGCCGCGGCGGCATCGAGACACCCCGTTGCGAGATCGACGTCGACAAAAACGGGAACCGCACCTTCGAGTGCCACCGAGATCGGTGTCGCCACGAAACTGTATGCGGGAACGATCACTTCGTCGCCAGGACCCACGCCCGCCGCAGCCAACGCGAGCTGAAGCGCACTGGTTCCGCAATGCGTGAGCAGCGCAAACCTTACGCCGCAAAAATGGGCGAACTCTTCCTCAAGAGCGGTCGCCTCGGGCGCGAAGGAGCCCGAAAGCACACCGCGATCGAGCACGCCCATGACGCGGGCGCGCTCGTCGTCGGTCACGATCGGCCACAGGCGATGCTCTTTATTCTCGATGAGCGAGCGACCGCCAAGGAGAGCGAGAACCTCAGCCATCTTAGGTGGCTTCGTGAACCTGCGAGCCGTTCGTACGACGCTCGTGTGTCTTCTTGCCGATCGCGCGAGCCCAATCGAGAAGAAGCTTCTCTTGCTTGAAGAAGTCGTGAACCGGTGTTTGGCCTTCACTGTGGAATGGCGACTTGAAGAACATCGACAGTTGATGCTGAATGCCGCGTTCGCCTGCGGTCTTTGCCACATCGAGCAGACGCGCGATGTCGAGGATAAGCGGAGCCGCAAGGGCTGAGTCCTGGCAAAGGAAGTTGACCTTCATCTGCATGGGAATTCCTGCGAAGCCCACGATGTCGATGTTGTCCCACGCTTCCTTCGAGTCACCGCGCGGCTTGTAATAGTGGATGTGCACTTGATGATTGTCGACCTTGTAGCCGACGATCGAATCCAGCACGGACGCCTTGCTCATGACCTTGGTCTTGTTCGACTCGGGGTTGTTCAAGATGAGGCCGTCGTTGTTGCCAAGGACGTTTGTTGAGTACCAGCCGTCGATGAACAAACGACGTGCGCGGAACATTGAAGCAAGCACGGTCTTAACCAGGGTTTGCCCCGTCTTGCCGTCCATGCCAGCAAACGGAGTGCCGCACGCAATGGCTTGCTCTTCGAGCGCAGGAACGTTCGTGAGACTTGGTGTGAAGTTGCCGTAGGGAATGCCCATGCGATTGGCAACGTAGAAGTAACGCATCGCTGGCGTGATCGCCGGGTCGTTGGCGTCGAGGCCCGCTTCGAACGCCTTCAGCGTCATGTGCACATCGCCGACTTCGAGATAGCGCTCGGTGGAAGCCAAGTTGATCATCACGACACGAGAGAGATCGTGCAGCTTCTTGAAGTCCGAGACGTTCTTCTCGAGAATGGCGATTTCTTCGCGCTGCGACTTTGCACGCACGATGTTCTCGCCGAGGTTGTTTTCTGCGTACGCCGTAGAGAAAACCGCTGGCCATGGTTTGATGGCCTCAAGCTTGTCTTTCACCTTTGCGAGCGTGTCAGACGGAAGCACTTTGTGATGCAACGCGCCCTCGTATGCGTTCGCAAAACGCGTATCCCATCCCGCGAAAACCAAGTTCTCGAGCGGCATGAAGCTGAGCACCTCTGTGAGCGATTCACTGATGTTGGCGTCAGTCTTCTCTGTGACCATGCCGAGCCGTGGTGCGAGGCCGCGGGCCATTAGTTCCACGCCAGCAATGACAGTCGAAGCCACAGCGCCGTTCACACCTACGATAACGATCCCCAATTTGTTCATGGCTTGCTTCAATCTCCGGTTTCTTGTTCGTCAGGATGCGTATTCAAAGAGGACTCGAACGCTCGCCTCGTCAACGATGCGAGGAAATTTGCCTTGCACGTTCCCATTGGTCACGCGCTGCATAAAGCGGCGAGCGCCACCTTTCGAGAGTGGAATAACCCTCGGCGACAAAAGCGCAACATCTGCGCTTCGGTGTTCTCTGTAAACGCGGTTCTCATTGCAGAGCCCCGCATCGAACGCCTTTGCAAAAGCCGCCAAATCGGTTGGCGCCTCTTGAAATTCGGCGAAGAGAACGTAGTTCGATTTTGCGCCACGCGCGCCAATTTCGGCACCCGCACCAAAGTCGGCGATCACGCACGGGAAAGCTGCAACCGCACTCGCAACGGCACGTTCGATCTCGACGTGCGTAGTGAGCTCTTGCGTGATCGAGAGGCAGCCCAAAAGTCGCCCCATGAATTCGATCCGCGGCGGTTGCGTTTCGGTGAACCGAACGATGTCGCCGAGCTTGTACGCGTACAGACCGGAAGTCGTTGTCACAACGATTGCGTAGGGCCGATTTTTCTCGACCTGCCACAACGGAACACGCGTGGGATTCGGCGCATCGTGCTCCTCAACCGGAA
>JAHFDZ010000398.1 GCA_023248745.1 Myxococcales bacterium
TGCTGATCCGTTCGATCGAGTCATTGTGGCGGCTACGACGCGTTCGCAAGCGCGCCTCGTGACCGCTGACGTGAAGATCATCGCGTTTGCAAAGAGCGCGGGGTTGCCGCTGCTTGAGTTGTAGGCGAGAGTCATCGTTGCTTGCGACCGTAGGCGAAACGCGCACAACTGCAGTGCGACCGGTGCCCGAATCGAAGCCTCTCAGGGTGCACGAACAACTTGTCGTCGAGTTGTGGCGCGCACTTCCGTCCCTACCAAGAGGATGACACCCCACTTTTCAATTCGTCAATTTACTTATTCACTCAGCCGCTCAAGTCGAATTCGGGCAATGACCTTTCTACGTCGGCGCGTACGTCAAACCTGAACGCCAAGGTCCTCCCAACTGCTAAACGAATGGACCTCCAAGCTAACCGCGCGCTGCTGATGAAGAAATTCGCGCACCGAGGTCTTGGCCGCGGCGAGGCACGCATCACGATCATGCTCCTCCCCGCTCTGGGGATCGACATAAGTACCGTTCGTGAGCTGAGCGAGAAGTGCCGCGCCGATACATAGCATTGCGAACTCGAGGCTCGGGCCGCCCCACCCGAATCGAAAGTGAGCGCATCGCTTGTTGCCGCCATCGAATGCATCGGGTTCATCAAAGGAAACCTCGAAGCCACCGATTGCAGCGGCTGGCAGCGATACCCCAACCAGCGTTTCAGGAGCAACGGTGACGCGCATAGGCAAAAACCCACCTTCCCAACTTGCCGGATCGAAGCCCGGACAAATTTCGACTTCGAAACCTTCGCTTCGAAAGGTGGCCGCCCACCGAGTCTTTAGGTCATCGGGCAATGAATCGAATTCAACGTTCAGGTCAAACGACACGAGCCTGCCTCCCTCTTTAGTTTTCGAGACTTCTTTGCTTCATGCATGTGATTCATGGGTGGCTCTCTTTGAAGCGGATTCAAGCACGCTCGCCTTCCTCAATGGAGGAGCCGGTCAAACATGGCATGTCGCAGCGAAACGAAGCGAATGCGCGAGCGCTAGCTCACTCCGCGGCGGCCAAGCACTTCTGATGCCACCGATACGCGAGCCGACCGAGCGCGACAAACGAAAAGAGCCCCGAGTCTTTCAACCCGCGGCTCTTGATTTGCGACTCCCTAGGGAGGGGGTCCACACAGCCGGGCGGATTGACTCAGCAGGCGAAGGAGCCGCTGACGTCGTGGCGCCTTCGGTTTCAATCCGCATGCCATAGAACGAGCGGTAGACGAACACCATCGAGATGTTGAGGCACCGCTGCGATTGCGTTCGTCACGCTTGAGCCTTGCTGCTCTCGCAACTGAACTGCGAGCTCGACTACCAAGAGGCAGAAATAGAGTCGTGAACGTGCATGATTGGGTTTAGCGCAACTGACGACGTATCCTTGAATAGATCGGCGATTTGTCATATGGGAATTGCGCCATTATCGTATTATGATAATATCGATACACAGTGATCGAAACGTTTGGAAACTCCCTCGCCGAAGACATCTTTGCCGATCGGAAGAGCAGAGCGATCAAAGGGTTTCCATCTGATCTTTTTCGCAGCGCGCGGCGCAAGTTGCTTTTACTTCACGACGCGGCCGAGTTGGGCGACATGCGTGTGCCACCCGGCAATCGACTTGAGGCGGGGCGCGGTAGCTACAAGGGCTTCTACTCAATCCGTATCAACGACCAATGGCGGATCATTTTTCGATGGGAGAACGGCAATGCGCACCAAGTCAGCATCCTTGACTATCACAAGTAAGAAGCGCGCCGGCGATCCGCCAAACCCGTTTCACCCCGGCGAAATCTTGCTCGAAGAGTTTCTCAAGCCTGGATCAGTGAGCCAATCCGCATTCGCGCAAAAGCTTGGCTGGACGGCTGCAAAGCTCAACGAGCTCGTGCGCGGCAAGCGCGGCATCACGGCCGAGTCGGCGCTTGATCTCGCCGATGCGCTGGGGACTTCGGCGAAGCTTTGGATGAATCTACAGGCGACGTTTGACTTGTGGAAGGCGCGCGAGAAGCGTCGAGCTGCGTGAGCCGTTTCTCTCCCTCACAAATCGTCACAAATCGTTCCCATCATCTTGGATGGCGAGATACTTCCGCCACGCCGGGTACACCGAAACAAATCCCAGTACAAACCCGAAAAGAGCGCCCAAACGTCCAAAGCACATCGCACCTAGCAGTGCGGGCAGAGTCCTCCGACGGCCGGCACAGCCAATTCAAGAAGGAGAATCAGGAGACGTTTGAAGTAGCTCATGTCCCTTTTCCGAAACCATCGTGTGGGGCTGCCGAAGCAATCTCATGTTCTCACCGGACATTGAGAAGAGCCATCGATCGCGGAGACGTCGCGCGCGCTTAACCAGAGGCAGAGCTTCTTTCATTCGGATGTCTCGCGAGCCGGGCTTGAAATTCTTGCACGTTTTGTAAACAACGAAAAGAGCCGCGGATCTCTCGACCCACGGCTCTTAGTTGTTGATTCGTACCGTTGCGAATTACGCGCTCATCACTCAGCAGGCGAAGCTGCAGGAGCGCCTTCTGAGTCTCCCGCTTCAATGCGCATGCCGTAGAATGAGCGGTACACGAACACCATCGAGATGATGAGGCACACGGCTGCGATTGCGTTCGTCACGCTTTCATACGGCGATTCGATCGCACCGATCATGGAGCACGCATCCACTTCGCGTCAGCCATGACGATGCTCGAACGCAGCGATGGCGAAGACGATCATTGCCGAATGAAAGGAACGTCAGCGGTGCGAACATCGATGTGACTTCAGAAGGAGCGATTCCAAAAAGGCCAATTGATCAGCGCGCAGCGTTGAACCCGAGCGCAAAGAGCAGGGCTGTTCGCACTTTGCTCATATGGTCGGCAGAAAGTTCTCCCACGAAGGATCGAAGACCAACGGTCGGCACTGTGATGACGTGATGCAGATTGATCGCGCTTCGATGTTTGAGTCCGCTTTCGATACCAACCACAACTTCACTCGGTACGTCGCGAATTGTCGATGTAATAGGCGCTACCGTGACCGTGTGAAGAAGCCCGATCATGTCCTGCCGAGTGAGGACCAATACGGGCCTTTTGTGATCGGGCTTGGGGAACGCAAATTGCCAGATCTCTCCGCGCGCGGGAGCGTGCTTCATCGCTTCGCTCGCGACGGCGACTTCTTCTTCGCGTGAAGCGAGGGCTGCTCCTCTTGCGGCCAAACTTGAGCGCCGACCACACGCGCAAACTCTTCGTTCGACACAGGCTTGAGGCGATATCCCTGTTGCTCGCGCCGAACAGCTGCTTCGACTTTGCGTCGCTCAAGCCAAAGAGACAGCGCTTCTTGAATTACCTTTGCGCGCGAAAGCCCAGCCGCGTTTCGTTCGCGATCGACTTCTGCGATTAAGTCGTCGTCTAGGCGGACCGCCGTCATCGTTGACATACAATTTGTATATCACATTTGTACTCGAGCATCAAACCCGCATGAGGTCGGAGCATGCAAGACCCGCATCGCTTCGCCTAAAGTAAAAGGGCGTAAGCGACCACGTCGCCCGCGACAGGCGTGCGCCTTACCGGTCCGGTTGTTCGTCCAACGTCGCGTGCAATCGGGCGACCTAACCCCAGCTCTCGAGCTCAGGCACAGTCAACAATGTTGAGCGACTAGAACGTATAGGTATTGGTCAAGCGACGAGTTGAAGGAAAAGAACACGCCGCTGCACGACGCATGCGTTGTCGGCGACACGGTCGGCACTATCGCGTTGGAGAATTGTTCTGAGTTTCGATGAACACGGAGTGGAGCACCTTGAGATCGCTCGATTCCTCCCAAAGATGCAGCTGGCGGAGCCCACCGCACTCGAGCTCGACAAAGCGGAGCGTACTTGGAAGGATGGTTCACCGGCGGGTGTACGTCACTGCGAGCCTTGGACGCCGCTTCATCGTCGTGGCCGCATCGTTGAAGATTAGCGAGAACGACATCGATATCTTCGAGAGTCCATTCGGCTAGCGATGGTTTGAAGGCACGGGTGTGATCCGCTCATTTGGGAGGGAGCCGAACTCGGACCATTTTGAACGCGCAACAAAGTCGTTTACATTCTTTGTTCGGTACCCTCACGACATGCAACTCACGGAAGAGCAGCAACTTGCGGTCGCCCTGCGAACACGCGCGATGTGCAAGTTGGTTGACGACCTTATTGCTGGCCACACCACGCGCGCAGAAGCGCAAACGTGGGCGCGAAGCCAAGG
>JAHFDZ010000151.1 GCA_023248745.1 Myxococcales bacterium
ACCCTCAAACCCGGATCCCAATCTTGATCCAAAATCCTGATCCTGATCGTGCTCCCCGCACCAATCCGCCACACCCCAACACCCCTGCCCCACTCCTTTGCCCGCGCGCCACCACTTTCCCGCGCAACCGCCACTGGCACGCAGCTTGCGAATCGCCCCGCAGCAGGCGCTCAAGTTCTGCAAAAGAGGTCTCAATGAAACCAACGCCACTCGCGTGCTGCGGTCTCTCTCTCCTGTTGGGAGAGGCGCTCGCATGCGGAGGTTCCCCAGAGTCGTCATCCGAAGCTGCCGCAAGCACTGCAACCTTCGAATCTCCAACTGCTCGCAAGCGCACGCCCAAACATGCGCAACCCAACTCGGCGCCCGCCGTAAACACCACGTACCGCCTCGACATCAAGGCTTCGCTCGACCGCCACGACGAAAGCGTGGCGGTCGAGCTCGAACTCACCACAACCTCAATGGGTCCTACCAAACCAACAACGTTGGCGATCTATTATTTGCCCAACGAAGAAGAAGCACGTCCCACGTACGAGTCGCTCTCCGTTGAGCACGTGTACTTCACTCAACTCAGTTTTGCAGAGGGCGAACCGGACAATTTCGTGCGTGTACGCTTAGCCATTCCCGCACGTGGGCACCTCGTCGTGATTGTCGGCGACGCGCCCCATGATCCACCGATTAACGTCAAGACACTTACCCAACTCGCTACGCGCACGTCAACGTCGAGCGACTTCTAGGGTCCAAATTCCCTTATGCGTGTTCCATGCGCCCGAGGCGTTTCGATAAATAGTAAATTAACTTGTCTACATCACGCGCGAGCGAGGAATGCGCCTTCGTATCTGGCGCGCAAAGCCGTGTCGTGCGCTGCACACACTTCGCGCACAGAACTCAGCCATTTAGGCGAGTGTGAGACTTTCGTAGACGCAGCGTTTGCCCTATCTCCGAGCTCATGCATTTGCGACGCACTGGAACTTCAATTGCGCTTTTGGCCTGCATTGTGGGCGCGTGTGGGCCAGTTTCAGGAACAGACCCCAACAATCCCGAACCCAACCCAGATGGCGGCAAGGTTGCGGATGGCGGGACCAAAGACGGCAGCATCGCCGACGCGAGCCCGCCCCTCACGCTCTCAGAAGTCACCTTTCACGGTGAAGCGCTCGGTCTGCCTGACGTGAAACTCGACACCGGTCTCGTGCCGAAAAATTCACTCGTGCAATTGCAGCTCAAGATCGTCGCAGCGGGCGAAACGACCGTTGACGCCTCCGCCTACGCGAGCGGCTCAGAGGCCGCACCTGTGCTCACCGCAATCCCAGGCTCGGGAAAAGTAACGATCAAAGGTCAGTATGCCATCCTCAGTCGCCTCGTCGTAAAGCTCGCCGACGTGCCGAACTACGACGGCCCCTTCCCCGGCATCGACAACTTCAACATCGAGTTTGGCAACCACGCGTTGTTTGACCCCTACTTGCTCGACGGAAAGTCTGCGACGGCGAAGGCCAACCTCAACGAGGCCGAGCTGCCTGACATCCCGCTCCCGGGCAACATTCCAGGCAATCTCAAGATCACGATCGAAAAGGGCAGCAGCGTGAGCGCTGAGTTCAAAGGAACGTGTGCGGCAATCGAGGGCACCACAGCGGCTTACACAGGAACGATCAAGCGGTCGGGCAAGTTCGTGCTCAAGCTTGCGATCGAGATTGATGTGCCTCTCACCGGCAAGGCGAGCTTCCCGTTGCCCGACGTCACGTTGCCCATCGCGCTACCCGCCGAACCCATCACGTTGAAGCCATCGAAAGTCATTTTTGGCAAGACGCCAACCAAGGGCGAGGAAGCCAAGATCGGAAGCTGCAACTAGCCTCGACTACGCGCACCCGCACTCGACGTCGCGCCCCTTCCGGCCCCCATCACCCCACGGGCACTTGGGCATGGCGCTGCAATATGCGGGCGGTGGTGCCGGTATGCATCCTTGCGTTGGCATTCCACTATCGGAACGACAGTGCGTGGCGTGCACGGTGTTGGCGGGACACACACCCGCATCGGTTGCAGGGATGCAGTCAACGAGGGCGCCCCCGGAGCACGGATGAACGCAGTATTCACCGGAACTGCAAGTCGACGCCTCGCACGAATACGTTCCTGTCAGATTGTCAGCATCGACCGACCCATCGGCATGCGTTCCGGCATCCGCGCCGTCGCCCAAGGGATCCGTGAGTGATCCTCCGCAGGCGATCACCGTGAGCACTGCGATCACCGTGAGCACCGAAACACCCTTCATGTTTTTTGATCGCATCGTCCGCCCGAAAAGCAATCTCTATGCCTCTGAGAAACGATGGGGAAAGCCCTCATACTTTGCCTTCCCCCCAATCGCCCATGCGCCATCGTGGCTCAGAACCAACGTTGCGATCAGTCCCAGGTCTCCTTACCGAGGCACCGCAGGAATGACCACCTGATTGATTCCAGCTGCGTTTCCGCCGGCTGGGTAGGCATACGAGGAGTCCTTGTCGAGACCCCACACGACAACCCCAAAAGGCGCGTCGCTCTTCGCGCTTTGCGGACCGTTTGTGCAACCGTTGACACCGACGCCACTGCTGACGAGTTGCACCGTGGCGACTTCGTACGCGCCCTCAGAACCGACAGACTTCCACCCCGAGACCTTGCCAGAGCATGCGATCTCCACGTCGGAGAAACCATTCGTGCCTTTGACGCGCACGATCGCAAGATGCGTATTGGTGTACGACGGATCCGTAAAGAAGATGTACTTCGACAAGAACTGCGCGGGCGGAAGCACGTTCACGTACTCCTCGTCGCCAATTCCGCCATTCGATCCAGCCATCACCTGAGCAACTAGGAAAGGATGTGAATTGTCCTGACTCTTGACCGAAAATGCGCCGCGCGCTTCGAATGTCCACACGCCGCCCCCGGATACGGTTTTGGGCGCCGCCGCAACCGGCGGGTCGAACGTGAGTTCCGTTGCGTCGACCGTGCCGACAATGCGATAGCTCAAGCTCTCCTCGGCTGTTCCACGCGAGCGCGGTGGTACGATTGCGTAGACGCTCCCGAGCGCGGAAACCGGTGGCACAAGTTGGTGCGTCGAATCGCACCCTCCGGTGTTCGAAGTCGCGGTATTCCAACACAGGTACGTTTGACCGCCCATCACGGCAATCGGCTGCGTTGAGCTGATGACGCTACCGCTGATGTCACCAGTCGACTGCCATTGAATAAACTCGCCCGCGTTGAGCGTGTACTTGGTCAACGTATTTGACGGTGCAGACGGCACCCCAACCCCCATGGGCAACACTTTGTTGGGGACAATGGAGACCTCTGTATTGTCAGTCGCTGCGATGACCTGCAACCAATGGTCGGCCGAATACGACGTTTCCCGATTGGGCGCAGGCGGCAGCGCCGCGACGAAGTTGGTGCTCCACGCGCTCGTGGGCATAAGAAGCTGCGCGCTAGGCAAGTAGGTAGTCGCGCCACCGAAGGGCAAGATGTCGTACGCACTTACGGGCATGCTGCTCGTAATGGTAAATCCACTTGACTTTCCGGTCGCAGCACTGCCCCCCGTGAAAACACCCGTGATTCCAACAAGCGCCGGTGTCACCGGGCATGCAAAGCTGCCACTGCTCCCGGCGGTTTGTGAGAGGAAGAGCACCGCCACTTCGCCGGGCGGAACACCCGTGCTCGGAACGGGTTTCCAAGTGCTCACCGAGCCCGAGTTTGCGATGCGGCCGAACTTGGTGACGTCGTAGGCTGTGCCTGCGCGCGTCACCGTGAGTTGCGCGTCCCTGGGCCAAGCGTTCGCCAAGAACGCCGCGTGACAAGGCGGGTTGATCACGTTGATGAACGAAGGCGTTGTCAGCAAAAAATTGCAGCCGATATTACCCTTACTCGCACTCGCCGCATCGCACGCCGGCACGCATTGGCCGTTCGCGCAGCCCTTGTCCTCGTCACACGCTTCGATCACAGCGCCTTGAGCATCGACGACCGAACGCAAGTCGCCCGAACAGTAGTTGCCACCGCTCGGCAAGCCACCGTCACCAAGACTTTGGCCACTATCGGCGCGCGTCGTCGCGCCACCGTCGTCAACGGCATTGCCAAACCGAGAAGTCGCCACGCTCGTGCATGAGGCCACAGAGACGAAGAAAGCCACGAAGGCAGACCCAAAGACCGCGAAGTAACCCAAGCGCATGTTCGTTCCCCAATACCTGTTCGTTCTTACGTTTAAGGACTGCCAACCTTGACGGCCACGCCCACTCTTTGGTGGGCTTCGTTGTGCCTAGCGCGGGACAGGTTCAACAAAGACTTGATTGATACCCGCCGCATTTCCTCCGGCGGGATATCCGTACGATGCCGCTTGGGAGAAGCCCCAAACCACGACACCAAACGGCGCTTTGCTCTTGGCGCTTTGTGGACCGTTAGCACACGAACCGACACCAGAGCCCGATGAGGTGAGCGCGAGCGTGGCGTATTCGTAGGTGCCGCCCGTTCCAACGGACTTCCAGCCGGTGACCTTGCCTGCGCAACCGACCTCGACGTCTTCAAAGCCTTTCGCTCCCTTCACGCGAACGAGTGCAAGGTGCGTGTCGGTGTACGTCGGATCCGTGAAGAAGATGTACTGCGAGAGAAACTGCGCTGGCGGGAGCACGTTGACGTATTCCGGGTCGCCCAAATTCTCTGTCGCTCCTCCCGAGATGATCTGCGCAAGAAAAAATGGGTGCGCATTGTCCTGACTCTTGACAGTAAATGCGCTTGTCGTTTCAAAAATTCCGCTAGAGCCAACCGAAAGCGATGCGGGCGCTCCCGAGATTGGCGGGTCGTACGTGAGCTTTGTCCCGTCAACCGCACCCACGATGCGGTAGCCGATCGATTCGGCGACACCCGAACGCGTTCGAATAGGCGAAGGCGCATATTCGGAACCCAATGCGGTCACAGGCGGGCTCGATTGATGCGTCGCTTCGGCGCAGCAATCGCCGAGCAACGAAGTCTTCGTCGACCATGCAAACAAAGCGTTCCCGCCCATGACGGCGATCGGCTTGTTCGAATTCAACACCGTGCCCGTGACGTCACCCACGTTTTGCCACTGAATGAAGTCGCCAGCGTTGAGGGTATACTTCGTGACGCTGTTTTTTGCGCCCGCCGGAAAGCCGACACCGCCAGGAAGCGACTGCGTGGGCGCGACGCTCACTTCTGTTCCATCCGCCGATGCGAGCACGTGCATCCACTGATTGGTGCCGTACATCGCGTAGCCGTTGTTCGTCACGGGCGCGATTGCAGCGACGAAGTTCGTGCCCCATGCCGTGGTTGGCAAGAGCAGTTGTGCGCTTGGTGTGTACGACGAGGCACCGCCAAACGGCATGATGTCGTACGACGTCACCGGCGTATCGCTCTCGATTAAGAATCCGTATGACTTCGCGGTCGCCAAGGTGCCCGAGGCATCAAGCGGTGTCGTACTTGCGGCATACGCCGGCGCAACTGGACACGCCATCGAGTCACCCAAAGGCCCCTTCGAATTGGCCTGGTGAGACAAGAACAGAACGGCAACTTTTCCGGGAGGCACACCATTCGACGGAACCGTTGCCCAGGCTTGCGGTGAACCGGAGCCTGCAATCCGACCAAACTTGGTGGCATCAAAAGACTGGCCTTGGCGACTTAAGGAAATCTTGGCGTCGCGCGACCACGCGTTGGCGACAAAGACGGCAAAGCAACCTTGTCCCACGAGACCTGACGACGTGCCGTAATAGAGTGGCGGCGTTGTGACGCGAAAGTTGCAGCCAATGCTGCCCTTGCTCGCGCCCGCAGCATCGCATGCGGCAATGCACTTGCCACCGGCGCACCCTTGATCGTTAGCGCACGTTTCAACCACGTTGCCTTGCGAGTCCAGGATCGATCGTAAATCACCGGAACAATAGCCCCCTCCTGGCAGGCCGCCTTCATCGCCGAAACTGGGGCCGCTATCGCCAACAGCACCGCCATCGAGACCGCCGCCGTCGCCAAAACGTGAATTCGAGGTTGTGGTGCAGGCCGCAACGAGAAACAGAACAAGGACTAAGGGCGTGCGCATGGGCTTCGCGTAGCCTCGATGACCACTTGGCGCTAGCGGGTAGGGGCTTGGCGCTCTTGGTGATCCTTTGCCTAACGCGCCACCCAAGCCCCTCCGCAGGCCAAAATCCACGCAAAAGGCGCAATCGCAATGCCGAAAACAAGTGCAAAAGGCGACGAAAAGCCAAGGAGCGCCAAAACAAAAAAAATCGCCAGGGCTGCTGCGATCGCCGGTTCAAGCATCGTTCGCAACTGCGATGCACGAACCGTGAGAAACCCGCCCACCGGAAATCCTGCGAGCAGCCCGCCAATGACGAGCAACGCCGGGGATGGATTCGCATCGTTGACCAGCGAAAAATCGATCCCAATCGAATTTCCAACAAGCACCGACCCGACGAATCCAACGAGCATCGTCCCCAACGTGGTGAGCATGCCAGTCGCAATCCATCGCCACCGAATTGGCGTCTGCTGACGGACGAGGGCCCGCCTCGCCATTTCGAGGGAAGTCCCCGATGACACACGCCCTTCGCCAGAATCGGGTGTGAGACTCGTGCCGCGCATCCTCAGATCACGCATCGCAAGGAACGCGATCACGCCCATGACGGCGAGCAGCGGCAACGTTGCGAGAATGCCGCTCGTCGCGCGTGCACGAAGGAGAAAGAGATAGAACCCGTGCGCGATCGTGCTCAAGAGCCACGACGCAGGAAACGCAATTCCTGGCTGTTTCGACTGACGAACACGCCCAAGCGCGTACCCCCACACGCACGCAAAGAAGAGGCTCGCGGGCATCGAAAGCAACGCACGCACGTAGGATTGCAGGTGCACCCCGTCATGTCGCAAAATCGCGACGACGTCGACCATGCTAAATCCGAGAGCAGCGCTCGAAGCGTAAACCACGCCATCGTAAGGCTCATCGAAGTGCGGCGAACGAAAGGCAGGCCAACAAGCGGCAACCTTAGACGCCTCGCGAACAGGCGCAGAAATGCCCATAAAGAAGATAAATGTAACTGCAGTCGATCCCAAAGGTGAGCCGGGTTCAACTTCTGTAAAGCGCCCCACAGCACTCTCGATCGCCGTGGAGAGGATTGCCGCGACGATTCCGAAAGCGAACGTGAGCGCAACAAGCCACAACGGCTCCCGCGTTCGATCCATGCGCCACACCAAGAAGAGCGCAAGGAGCGCGGGCACGAGCGCGGGCAACGCAGCAAGCATGTTCGTGAACTAAAAGTGCAAGCCGACGTGCGCGGTACCGGCCACGCTCATGCCGTTTGTCGATCCACCCGACGCGTAAAGAACGTCGGTTGCCGCAGCCCCTGTTGGTGCAGTTAGCTTAGGTCGACCGAGGAACCAAAACCCAACGCCGAGCTCAGCGCCAACTGAAATGTAACTATTAAAGTAGTAATCAACGCCGCCCATCAACTCGAGATTCAGTCCACGCAACTGAAAGTCTTTTTGTGACGCTGACGTCGCTGTCGAAAATGCTTCGGCGTCGATCGATCCGAGAAATCCGTACGACGCGCGAAGGCCAACGGTCGGATCCCATCGACCCAGCTTTGCGTGCCACGCAGCCTCACCGCCGATGGTCCACAGCGTGAAATCGGCGAGTTGATAGTTCCGCATGCGCGCGCCCAACGTCAGAAACAAGAGACGTGCGCCCGCACCCACTCCCCACACCATGCCGGCCGCCGAAGACTTCGCAAGCCCTAGGTTGCTCTGTCCAAGTGCGCCAAGCGAAGCAAAGCCACCGCCAATATCGGCGTTGATGTAGACCCATTCGAGCCCGATACCGCTGTCTTCGTTTTGCGACTGGCGCAAGTCTGTGCTCGTTCGCGATTGCGCTCCCGAAGGCACCGGCTGCGGGAAGGGCGATGGCGGAAACAATATCTGCGCGGACGCCGACGTTGAAACGAGCGCAAGTGCACCAACTGCAAGGGCTAGGCGCATCACGGCTTCTCCTTCAACAAACCAGTGTCGAGCGATTCGTCCTCCGCAGGAAGGCTATACGATTCGTCAACCCACTTGCCGAGATCGATCGTCTTGCAACGCGACGTGCAAAACGGAAATGCACTGTTGACGTCGCGCGCAGGGGCTTGCCTCTGACAGATTGGGCAGGGTGGCATCCCACCAGGATACAGCACCCGACCCCATCGAGCGATAAACGGTTACTCGGCCGCCACTTCGACAAGAGGAGGTGGCGCTGCGATGACCTGCTCTTCGCAGCTCTTTTCGAGGAGCTCCACAACGTCAAGTTGCTGAATCTTTTCTTCGAGACTCTTTGACTTCAAGCCGTCGGTGAGCATCGTCATGCAGAAAGGACACGCGCTCGCAATCGTATCGGGCTTTGTGTCGATGAGCTGCAGCGTACGCTTCACGTTCACGCGGTCGTGATTCTGCTCTTCCATAAACATCTGCGCGCCACCGGCACCGCAACACAGGCCGCGTTGCTTGTTCCAGTACTCGGGCTCAACGAGTTCGACGCCAGGAATGCGCCTCAAGATCTCGCGCGGCGATTCGTACACGCCGTTGTAGCGACCGAGGTAGCAACTATCGTGATAGACGACGCGACCCTTGACCGCCTTCGTTGGCTTCAGTTTGCCTTCGGCGACGAGACCGAGAAGGTAGTCAGTGTGATGAACCACTTCAAACTTCGCGCCGAAGTCGGGGTACTCGTTTTTGAGTGAGTTGAAACAGTGCGGGCAAGTCGTGATGATCGTCTTTGCGCCGCCTTGTTCTTTGTATCCATTGAGCGTCGCCGCGTTGCCTTCAGCGAGCATTGCGAAGAGAAATTCGTTGCCTGCACGGCGAGCCGGGTCGCCCGTGCAATTTTCTTCTTGCCCAAGGATTGCGAAATCGACGTTGGCCTGCTTGAGCAGCTTTGATGTCGCGCGCGCAATTTTCTTGGCGCGGTCGTCGTAACTCGCAGCGCAACCAACCCAAAAGAGAACCGCTGCGTTTGGCTTCTCGGCCATCATCGAAATGCCGAGGCCGTCGGACCATGCTGCGCGATCCATACGCGAGAGATTCCACGGGTTGCCGTTCACTTCCATGCCCTGGAAGGGCTTGGCAAGTTGGGGTGGGAACTCTCCTTTGACGAGGACAAGGTTGCGGCGAATGTCAACGATCTTGTCTACATACGAAATCATCACCGGGCACTGCTCTTCACATGCCCGGCAGCTCGTGCACGCCCACACCACGTCAGGATGAATGAACTCTTCGATGTTGATCGCCTTGACGTGCGCTGTGATGCCGAGATCAACAGGCGCAGTTTCGCTCTCTGTTGGTGTTGGTGTGGGTTTCTTAGTCCGCGGCTTCTGCCCGCGGAGGACGAGAAGGATGCCCGCGGCGATGAGGCCCGTGAAGATAACGTACCGGCCGCCGCCATCACTCTTAGCAGCTGCATACGTGAGTGCGGTAAGCGCGAGCCCGACGGCCACCAACGCGCCGCCGAGGATGACGCCCGAATTCGTCACGCCCTGCGCCTCGATGAACTCGCCCTCGCGCTGATACAAATGATCACGCAGCGCGAGCGTGAAGTGCTTCGGAGAGAGCACCTTGCCGGTTCGGTGTGCGGGACAATTGTCTGAGCAACGTCCGCATTCGGTGCACGTGTAGAAATCGAGAATCGCCTTCCACGAAAAGTGCTCGATGCGCGAAGCGCCAATGGGAAGGGCGCGCGGATCCGATGCTTCGGCCGCAGCGCCGACCATCTCCATCAGCTTCTCGGCGTTTTCAGCCATCGGCTTGAGGCGCCCGGGAGCCTCTAGATTTTGGAAGAAGACGTTCGGGATGCCAGTGATCACGTGGAAGTGCTTCGAGTGAGGAAGCAAATTGAGAAACACGAGCACGAGCGTCGAGTGCGTCCAAAAGCCAGCGTGCGAAATCGCGATGAGTGCGCCAGGCGACAAACTTTTGAACAGCACCGCGAACGCCGAACCCGCAGGCGACGGCCACGCGGCCCAAAGTAGGATGCCGCCCTCTGCGTGATTCGCCTTGCTGAGCGGCGCGATGATGGTCGCGATGGAACCGCATTGCGCGACCGTTGCCTGCGCATTCGGAACACCACACAGCTCGTGGTGACGGAAGGCCAGCACCTGGCTTGCCCCGTCGTACGCCATGTCCGACAGCATCATCGTGATGATGATGCCGAGAATCATCAGGCCCTCGCCCGAGAGTGTCATCCGCTTCTGGGGCCGAATCACGCGGTAGTAGACGAAGACCAACGCGCCCACGACAACGAGCGTAGCGATGACATCTTTAGTGAACTCGTAGAGACGCCCCACCACATTTTCGGGGCTCAAGAAAATCAGGTTCCAGGCTGGATAAAAGCCACGTCCCCACAAGATGAGCGTGCGCAAGAGCAGCACAATGAAACCGGTAAAGATCAGTTTGTGCGCGAGCCCAGCCGGACTGTAATAGTCCATCTTCTCTTGGCGAAACGCGTACCGCCACGTGCCCTCGATGCGCTCGGCGATGCGGTTGAAAATGTCTGCCGGGCGTCCCACCTGCAGCAGCTGCCAGCGACGGCTCGCCGACCAGGCGAACATGGCCAGCATGCCAACGATGAGGGACGCCATAACGATTGGACCCATGAACTCTCCTGAGCGAAAAACGAGGGCTCCCCGTTTCAGAGGGGACGTCCGCTTCTATAGGGTTTGAGGGTACGAGGTCAAACGCTCCCACGCGAAGGCCAAGCGATTGGCGTCGACGCGGCTTACAAATCGAACGAGAAGGTTCGCAAATCACCAACTTTTTCAAACTCGAGCGCGACGCGATAGCTGCGCGACCCAATGCGCGCCGAAAGCGTCGCCTTGACAGGTGAAATGTAACCTATCGGGTCGGCCAGCTTGACGGTCACGATGTAGTGCCCGAGTGGAGGATCTTCGGTCGCAAAGAGATTTTCGTAATTTTGCTCGCCGCACGAATCGCGTGGGCAATCGTGATCGAGCCTAAACCCCGTAATTGTCCGCGTTTCGTCCGATACGGTATCGCCCGAAGGAACCGTTAGGCGCAAGTCGAGATCGACGGGAACGCTTCCCCAAGCGACGGTCAGCTGAATCGGACCACTCCGGAGCCCGCAACCCTCATCGATAACGCCGTTGCAGTTGTCATCAATGGCGTTGAAACAGAGCTCGACGCCCGAAACGACGCATGCCGATTCGATCGCGAGTCCTTGAGTTGCCGAAAGGTTCTTTGGCGTGAGCGCCGCACCGACGGGCGTATGAGGTGCCGGCGACGGGCCGCACGCCGCAAGTGCGACCCACACGACGACGGGTATCGTTGCAAAAAGAGAGCGCATCTTAGCGCGGTGGGTTCTGACGGATGTTGGGCCCTGCCGCTTCGGCGCCGTCGCGCCCCTTCGGCGCATCGGGCATGCTGTCTGCGATGGGCTTCGGGTTTAGCACTTCGAAAAATGCCTTCTTGGCCATTTCGCCAAGTGCACCCGGCTCGTGACGAAGGGCCATGAGGACGCCACGCTCTTTGGTGAACTTGAGCATCATGACGGCCGCATCGCGCTTCGCTACGTCGGCTCCCTTTGCATCGCGCAAGAGCCTCACACGAAGTTGAGTGCGCGTGATGGAGTGCGGACCGTTGTCAATAATCGTAGCCTCGACCAAGTTGCGCGCGACAATTGCGCCCGCCCAATCCTGGAAGTTGTTGTGCACCTTCGCGTGCGCGATGGCGTTTGCGTTGCGGACCCAACGCGCCACATCGCCAGCGTCGTAATTGCGGTCGCTCCAGTAAGAGAACGTTCGATTGTAGACATCCTTGAGCTCTCCGAGCGCCTCGGGATTCGCATCATTGAACGTGCCAATGGTACGAACCGCCATGTCAGCATCCGCGCCAAGAAGGAGCGCGAGCGCGGCGTCGGCCCGATTGTCGACCTCGCCAAGTTTTGCAAAGAGCTTGTCGGCCATGGGTTTGGTGAGACCCGACTTACCGAGTGCGCGCGCGGCTTGGTGACGAATTTCGAGATCGGACTTGCTGGTCAGGAGCGTGAAGAGCGCCTCGGCTCCGGTTGGGTACGGTCGTTGAACGAACGCTTCGAGGTAACACCCACGAAGAAAGTTGGCGGACTTGTCGGTTTTTGTGATGTCGGTCGCCTTCTTGAGGACGCCCGCCATGTCTTCATCGGTCGCGACCCAAGCGAGCGCGGCGCACGCTTCGAAGCGTGACTGCTCTTGCTCGTAGGGATCTTCAATATGCTTGACCAAAATTGGAAACGCCTTCGGGTCGCCCAATTCGGCGAACCCCTGCGAAGAGCCGGCGCCGAGGCTGCGAAACACCATACCGAGTACCGTAAGACCACCTTGCTCGAGCGATTCCCAGGACACGTTGGTCTTTTGCGGACGCCGCTTAATTTGCTTCTCCAGGACGGCCCAAGCACTTGGGTCCTTGCTCGCACCAAGGTAGCGAAGCGCACTTTGTGGAACTTCCCACACGGCGGGAAAGGTCTCTTCTCCATCCTTCGGGAACGGCACGTTCGGGTCGGCCCAAGCACGGAGCTTTGGAAGCGCGGCCGCAGCCTTGACGTGCGCGAGAAAGCGAAGCGCATTGGCGTGAGGATAGAGCCGGCCGGCTGGATGATGAGCATCGCTCCAGCTGAGCGCGCCTTCTTCAGCCGCCTTGCGAAGGTCAACTAACTTGTCTGGATTGAGGATTGCCAGATCCGCGAGGTATCGCGCGGCCGTGACGCGCTCTGCATCTTTGGCCATACCTTCAGCATGTTCTTTGGGGAACTCTTTCGGGTCGTAGAGCTTCTTTGAGTCTTGCTCAAGACGCCAACCCAGAGTCTCGCCACCGCGCACGTCGCCGATCTCGGCAAGACGCAACGCCGCTTGTATTTTCCAAATCGGCTTTGGATTGGTCTTGATGTACTCGTAGAGAGCGTCACCACCGCGTGGATCTTGAAGTTGCTCGATCAGCTTGAAAATCGCGCGCGTCTGCGCCTTCTCTTCGTCGGGAGATTTGCTCACCGTCTTGAGCGCGAGCACGAGGCCTTTGGTGCCGACGCCGTTTTGTAACGCTTCGAGTATCTTTTCGCGCGAGTCTTTGTCGGCCTTTGATAGTGCACCGAGCAACGGCTGCGTCGACGCTTCGTTTGCAATGCGACCAAGACCCACGGCAGCTTCGCGCGCAACGTCGACGCTCTTGTCGTTCACGAGCTTGGTGAGAACATCGATCCATTTTGGATCTGCGCTTGCCGACAGCGCGATAGCCACGAGCTGCCGGAGACCCGGCGTTTCGTCACCTGCGAGCGTTGCGAGCCTGTCGAGCGAAACAAGCGACGCAAGCACTTCGGGATCGAACGCACGATTTTGGTCAAGACGTTGGACCGTTTGCAGATTGCCGAGCTTGTATTCTGCAAGGCACGTGTCGAACGCTTGCGCTTCCTTCAGCACAACGAGGGCCCAGCAAATTTGAGGCTTGTCGCTTGCATCGGCGACTTTCAACGCTTCAAGAAGCGGCGCCTTTGCAGCATCGGCGAGCGGAGAGCCATACTCAACCAGCGCCATCGATGCGGTGCCGGTGAGGACGTGGTCCTTCGATTTGACACCTTCGATGATCAGTTTCAGCCCTTCGGGATCTTTCTCCCAAGCGAGCTGTGTAAACGCCTCTTGTCGCGATCGCACGTCGCGCTCAGGACCCGCCCATTTGCGAAATTCGGCCATGCGCTCGGTGAGCGGCAGAACGCCGATTTTTACTTTCTCCTTGGCGACTTGCTCGGGCGTGGGCGGGGGTGCGCTCGCCCTGTTGAGGGCGAAAGCGGCAACAAGGGCGCCAACAAGGGCAGCGGCGCCGAGGCCCATGACCACGGGCATGGCGCTACGCTTGGTGACTGCAGCCTCATCTTCGTCGAGATAATCGTTCATGAGCGACCTCTTGGCAGGGCCGGCACGATACAGGCGAGCCCGCAGAAAACCAGCGTAAAAGTGCTAAATTTTGGCCAAAAACGCCGCGTGACGAAGCGTGCAGGTACGCGGTAGAAATCAAGCTCCATGAGGACTGTGATCGTTGTCGCGGGGGTCATCATCGAAAAGGGGAAAGTGCTCCTCACGCAGCGCAAAGAGGGCGCGCATCTTGCCGGCCTTTGGGAGTTTCCCGGCGGAAAGGTTGGCGAGGGCGAGGACCCGCGCGATGCGTTAGTGCGTGAATTGCAAGAGGAAATCGGCGTGAGTGCCACGGTTGCGGGCATTCTCGAAGTGACGTACTTCCGTTACGAAGAGGCGCAAAAGGCGGTG
>JAHFDZ010000399.1 GCA_023248745.1 Myxococcales bacterium
AAGGACGGAAGCTCTGCGACGTGGCCTAGAGCCCCACCGCGTGGGGGCTTTGAGCTACTTTTCGCTCCACCGACCGAGCGGCCCGAGGTTGTGTACCTTTTTGAACCCAGCAGTCTCGAGAACCGTCTTCGCACGTGCGGCACCTAGACCCGCAGTGCAGTAGACGACCACGGGGTGGTTCTTGTCGCCGAACTCATGAATGCGATCGGCGACCTGCGAGACGGGGATGTTGCGAGCGCCCTCGATGTGGCCCTTGGCAAAGTCTGCCGCTGGGCGCACATCGACGAGCGTGGCTCGCTCGTCCACGACGAGGCGACGCGCCTCTGCGGGAGCGATGTAGCTTCTCCGTACTCCACGCACGTAGACAAGTGCGCACGCCACAATGAACGGCACCAGCAGGATCGGCGACCAAGCCACCGCTGACCAGCGCATGCCAGTGCCGCTGGCAGCGCTACAGCCTGAGATGCCGATTGATGTTAAGACTGTGAGCCAACGTGTGGTTCTCTCTAGCGATGACATAAGTAATTCCTTTTTGTGTCGTAGGCCGCATACAGCCAATCAAGCCGGGACGAAGGTGCCGTGAAACGTGATCGGGATGCTGTGTTCGAAGTGAACCAACGCGATAGGTCCGCTCTCGATGTGTTCGGCGTCCAGCACGGCGATGTGGCTCTTCGCGGAATGCGCATCGAGTACGAGCGAGAGTAAATGTCCCTCGCCTTCTCGGGCATTCGCATCCTTAGGGACGAAGATCGCCTCGCTGAAGTCCTGATTCAGATCGCCCTTGAAGAATTGCGCGTGGCCTTTCCGCGCGTCGTACCGGGAAAGGCCGTTGAACTTGCCGTCCGAAAACGTGCGGAAGACAAGGTTGTGCTCGGCGCCAGCAAAGCGTGGATCGGTGATTGGGAAATCTCCGTTGCTTTGTTCGAGAGTGCGCATCACAAACGTATCTTTCGTAAGACCAATTTCTGCCCTCACAAGTCCAGCGCCCAAGTCCAAAGTGGGCGCGCTCGCGGTCAGCGGAGCAAAGAGCGAACTCCCATCGGGGTAGCGTACAAAGTCGACCACGATTTGCCCTCCGCACTCGAACGCGTTTGCGAAATGCCACAAGAAGAAGGAGTCGACAGTAAAGCGACGCACCAATTCTGGTCGATCGATAGGAACGACGATGATCTCTGTGCCTTGCTCTGCCTCGTATCGAAGCAGGTTGCTAAAAGACCCCACTTGAAGCATCGCGCGCCACATCACGATGCGCATCGGTGCGACGAAAAAGATGAGGTGGTTTTCTGTGGCAATGAAATCGTGAAGGAGCACCGCTGCCGGAAGCGGGATCGATGCGATGCGCGACGGCGCGCCTTCATCGGGCAGGGCGTAGAGGTCGATGAAGGGCGAGCGCCCGTATCGAAGGCCGAAGTTGTAGGTCGTCTTGCGCTTCGCAACGCGATGCGGATGCGCAGAAAACGCGCCGAGGATCGTGTCACCAAAACGAGTCTCGCCGATCGTTGCGAGCGACTCTGGGTCGAGTTCCGTTGGAGGTGAGCCCTCCTCGAGCGCGTATAGCTTCGCCTGGTGAAAGAGCACGTTGGTGTTGCCTGTGTTCTTCTTTTCGCCCTTTAGCGCCGCTAACATGCGTCTGTGCCAAGGCGCCGTGGTGCCATAGAGAGGAACGCCCGCGGCAAGCTCACGTTTGCGACCCTCACTTGCGACCATCTGGTATGCGCCGTACGCGTCGCCGTGGCCAAAGCGAACGGAAGAGACGCCGCCATCGGCTTCGAAGACGTGTGAAACGCGCTTACCACCCACCTCAAAAGCGGCGGGACCCGTACGGTAGAGTGTGCCGCTCAGCGATTCCGGAAGCGTCCCCTCAACGCGAAGTTTCGTTGGTCCGTACTCGCGTGCGACGCTCTTGGAGAGGAGAGTTGCGATGCTTGGCGTGTCTGTCGTGAATCCGTTCATAACGTCCTCCTATGTTCTCTGCGATTACATTTAATGTAATCGATGATTACATATGAGCAAGCTCGTCCGTTAAGATATCGTCGTGTTGCCTGCTTTGCAGGGAACTCGGATGAGAGCGCCAACCGCCATGCTTGTAGTAGAGCGACGACAAGACGAGCGACACGACCGAGCCAACCGGAAAGCTCCACCAAATGGCGTCCGCTTGCAGCTGTGGCGTGAGGAGATAGGCGAACGGAAACCGGACGAGCCACAGGGAGACGAAGAGAATCAAAAGAGGCGCCATCGCGGCGCCCGTTGAGCGCATGACTCCGCCGAGGGCAAAGGACACGCCAAAAGGGATGAAGGACCAAACCACGATCGCGTTCAAGTGCCGCGCGATCCCCATCGCTTCGCCTTGCCCCAAGAACAGCCCAAGCGCGGGTCGGTCGAACGCGTACACGAGGGCGACCAGTACGCCGGAAAGCAGAAAGTTGAACGCAACGCCGGTGATGGCGACACGATCCACGCGCCCCCATTTCCCTGCGCCAACGTTCTGTGCGGCCATCGATGTCACCGCTTGGCCGACTGCCACGGCTGGCATCTGAATGTAGTTCCACAGCGCAAGCGCAGCACTGTAGGCCGCGGTTGTATGTGAACCGTAAGCGTTCACGAGACTCATTGCCGCGATCAAGCTCAATGAAACGACGAGCATCTGCAGGCCCATCGGTACGCCTTTGGTGACCAGTTCGCGGAGGACCGTTGTGTCGATAAGCAAGTACCGAAGCTCGTGACGTTCGATGCGCAGCGCGTTTTTCGTGCGGTAGAGATACGCAACGAGCAGAATGAAGCTGCCACTTTGCGCGAGCAAGCTTGCCGCCGCGGAACCCGCAATCCCAAAACCCGGAATGGGCCCCCATCCAAAGATGAGCAGCGGGTTCAGTCCCACATCGAGCACCACAGACACGAGCATGAACACAAAGGGCGTCTTTGCGTCTCCCGCGCCGCGCAGCGCCATCGCCACGAGCAGCGTGAGGTAGAGAGACGGAGTCCCCAGAAAAACGACGCGGAGATAGGCGGTCGCAAGTGGCAGCGCATCTTCGGGCGTGTGCATGAGCTTCAGCAATGTGGGCGAAAGGAACGCACCCGCAACCGCTAGGACGATCGACACGACCGCGAAAAATGTGATGCTCGTACCGAGCACACGCTTGGCTTGGTCGGCATCGCGCTTGCCCAAGGCTTGGCCGATCAGGATCGAGGTTGCCATTCCGGCACCTACCATCAAGCCAATCAGCACAAACAAGACGGCGTTCGCATTTGCTGACGCGGTGAGGGCTCGCTCGCCAAGGAAGCGGCCGATCCACGCCATGTTAATTGACCCGTTTAGCGACTGCAGCACGGTGCTGCCAAGAATCGGTAACGTAAACAAGAACATAGTTCTGGCGATTGGTCCGTCTGTAAGCTCGTTCTCTGACTTTTTCATTCGATCCCTCATGCACTCAATGATCACATGCAAATGTAAGCATTGATTACATGAGGAGCTCACGCCATCGCAAAGTGCACCGGCGACCCTTTTTCCACAATACGACTTGCGGCGATGTAATCATCGATTACATTAGTCCAATCGCCAACATTCTTTGAGGAGCATCCGATGAAAGAGTCCACGACGCCCGTTCCCAATCTCGTAAAGGTCCTCTTTCAGAGCGTGAAGACCGAGCACGACCCGATGAAACTCCGCGTCGAGGGAAAACTGCCCGACGCACTGAATGGCACGCTCTACCGCACGGGCCCTGCCGTCTTCGAGGTAGCGGGCAAGCGTGTTTCGCACTTCCTAGAAGGTGACGGCGGAGTCTCGGCGGTTCGCTTCGAGCAGGGCGCCGCGTACGGCGCGTACAAACTTGTGCAAAGCGAAGGTCGCAAACGTGAGCTCGCTGAAGGCGGACCCATCTATGGCTCCACGGCGCCGTGGCACAAGCGCATCCTTGCGTCGCTCAAGGGTGAGCTCAAGAACACCGGCAACACCAACGTGCTCTTCCATCAAGGAAAGCTCTACACACTTTTTGAGACGACCGTTCCGACCGAGCTCGACCCCGTATCACTCAACACGATCGGCGAAACACGCTTTGGCGATACGGTGCTTGGCGCATTCTCCGCACATCCGCATCGAATCCCCGCGCGTCGAACGACCTATAACTTTGGGTTGCGACTCGGACAGAAGACGATTCTCGACCTCTACGCTCTGCCCGACGAAGGATCGCCGTCGCGCATGGCGTCGATCCCACTTCCT
>JAHFDZ010000152.1:0-8800 GCA_023248745.1 Myxococcales bacterium
CCCGCCAAGGGTTTTCCTGCGCCTCTGCTTTACGAGAAAACCCCCTGATTTCGCGCCAGAAGCGCAAATCTACTTTCGGCATGGAACCGGATGACGTCGCTGCAAGTGTGCGATCACGGCCCTCGTCGGGATCAGGCGCGGCGACCTGCCATGCGTCTCCACACGTATTCAACCGGACCAAACTGGAAGCGGCGCAAATAAAATTCGGATCCGACGACTTGCAGTCCTAGCAAAGCGATGACCGGAAGCGTCCATTGACTCGGTCGTATGAGACCGTGATTTTTCATCACCAAGACTGCCGAGACGAACACGATCGAATGCAGCAAATAGTGCGTCAACGTGAGACGACCCACGGCGGCGAATGGGGCCAGCGCGCGCTGCCAAAAACCTTCCCGCTGAAACAAGCGCAAGATGGCGAGTGCATAGAAGAGTGCGAGGCTCATACCCGCGAGGTGATAGACCGCGAGGAGCAACATCCCCCAAGGAGAAAGAACCGGTGCACCGGTTCTACGTTTCACCTCATTGAGGACGAACATTAAGACGACGTTGACGATCGCGAGTGTCAAGCTCGCCCACATTGGCTTGGCATACGGACGGGCGTTGGAGAGCACGCGTTGCAACCACCCGCTTCGCCAGAGTGCGACGCCGAGGAGCATGCGCGGCAGTGTCGTTAGGACAATTGCGAACGGCACTTGGTTTCCATCCACCCACGACGAGGCTGTTTCGTTGAAGTGTACGGCGAGGCCACCTTGCCTTCGTCTGAACGATTCGGCCTCCGCAAGCCGTTGCAGCGTGTCGCCATCGAGCATTGGCACACCGAGCCAATGGTGGAGCATTGTCCTGGTCGGTAGGAACCCGACGACCAGCAGTCCAAAGCCAACAGTGAAGAGCATGCGCGGAGAAGCGTTTCGAAATGCGAGAAGCAAGAGTCCGGCGACCCCATAGACAAAGAGAATGTCGCCCCACCAGATCAGCAAGCCGTGGCACAGTCCGATGCCGATCAATACGATCATGCGTCTGACCCATTGCATGTCACGTCGTTCGATTGGCTCGCGTTCAAAGAACATCGCAAATGTCACGCCGAAGAACACGGAGAACAGCGTCATGAACCGGCCTTGCACGAACACAAACGTGAATGCCGAGACGAGATCATCGATCACTCTGCCCGTGAAGTCGGTGGCGAAGTAGACGTGCTCAGATACGAAGAACCCACGGACGTTCGCAGGCAAGAGCCCCAGCAGTGCAAATCCGCGAAGCCCGTCGAACGTGCGGTTGCGAATCGGTGCCGTCGTGGTCATGGGGTCGAACCTCTCGTTCTCAGCGTGATTCAAAAGGCCGACAAGTCAATATAAATGTAGTTACTACTTTTTATATTGCACACTGCCCTCCCATGCTGAAGAACGAAGCGTTCCTCGCAGCAGGTGCGGGAAGGAGGAGACAGTGATGCCTAGATACAAAGTACTTTGCGTAGTCCTATTGAGTGGTGTGACGTTCGGCGTGGGTTGCGGCGGCACTGCGCAGTCCTTATCGAGTGACGCCGAGCAAACGCAACAGGACGGGGCCGTCAGCCAAACGCCAGTCGTCGATGCGGGTGCAAAGAGAGACTCGTCAGTCTCTGACGCGGCCGCTGGCCTTGCATGCAGAGACGAGCAGCAAGCGCGCGCGTTCGACTTCAAGTTCCTAGGGCCGAAGGCCGGTCAAAACCGGTGCACAAGCCAGCAAATTTCCGAAGTCACGACGTCGGTTGCGCTCGTCGGGGCGGAAAAAACGCTCGAGAAGTTCGGCAGCACCCACGCGGACTGCATTCTTTGCCTCACCGGCGATCGCAAGACGCCCGCGCCCGCTCCCGCAGCGTACGAGATTGGCGATGACGCGTGGACGTACAACCACGTTGGTTGTGCCTACGCAGCAATCGGCAAGCCCGAGTGTGCTGAAGCCGCAATGAAGCGAGACATGTGCGCGTGGTCGCAGTGCAAAGCGTGCACTGTGACGGGTGAGCTTTCGGCTTGCTACGACGAAGCAGAGACATCCGCAGCATGCATATCGTACGCGCCGTCAAAGGAGTGCGCAGACGCGTATGGCGCTGGCAAGAAGACGATCGACGCAAGCTGCAACGGTGCCGACTACACGGCGCAAAGCTACTTTCTCAAAGTCGCGAACTACCTCTGCGGCGCAAAGTAGTCCTCGCCTCAAGGCACCTGGCTCGGAACTCGCGGCTCTCAGGAGAAAGCCGTGTCGGGTCACTCGATCGCGACACCGAGCCTTGGGTGCAAAAAGTAACCATCTTCGCTACGAATGATCCAATCTCGCAGACCGTGACTGCGCAAGTAGCTCAGTGCAACATGCACGCGATTTTGCCACGCGCCCTCGAGAGCAGAATCGTTCGGCCAACCTGCCTGCCAGAGATGAGTGAGTGCTGCCGTCCTTCCGCCTCGTGCACTCTCTATGAGATGAAGCAAAATCCGTCGACACGCTGGCCTTTGCTCGAGCGATTCCCATGAGGCTTCGGGTGGACGAAAACCAATCGCACCCGCCTTCAGCGTCAGCGTTGGTACGTATCGCAAACTATCCGCCGCCGCCTGCTCGACCATGCGCAGGGCGAATCGCACGTCGTCAGAAAGTGAGGCAGCACTCGGCTTTCCAAAAGCCGACGAACGCGCCTCGCTCATTGCGTTCCGCGCGGCCGCAAGCGCTGCGTTAGCGCCTTCGGCGGCGAGATCACACTGCGTCCGCACGTAGGCTCGCCCAAGCGTCACGAACGCGCGCGTCACATCATCTGCAACCGCACTGAGGAGTTGCTCTCCCGCATCGAGTTCGGCCCGAGCGTCATCGGCACGGTGGCTCGCTGACATCGCCATCGCCCAACGCACGCGACACAAGCCAAGCGATCGCACGTCTTCGGAACGCACAAGCGTTTCGATCGATCGCGAATGCAGCTCAGACGCTATGCGGGCCTGACCAAGTTCGTGCCGAACGGCACCAAGATTGGTGCGCGCGAGCGCCGCAAGGCGAGCGTCCCCAGAACGCTCAAGGAGCTCGACCGCACGTTCGAGAGTCGTCGCCGCGACCGTAAGGTCCCCCTCCTCTTGCAGAAGAACGCCGAGGTTGAGAACGACCGCCCCTTCGAGTCGAAGATCGCCGGTCACAAATGGAATCGCACGTTCGTAAGCGGTTCGCGCTTCTTCGAAGCGAACGAGGTCGTGGAGCACCGTCGCCAGGTTGCACAACGCACGCCCACGCGTTTTTGGCGCAGTTGCCTTCATGGCAACGACAGATCGGTAGTGCGCTTCGGCGCGTTCACGGTTGCGGGCATGCTGATGTGCCAATCCGATGTCGATGAGCAATTCGGCTCGAACGTTCGCATCGGCAACTCGCCTCGCGCACTTCATCGCGTCCGAAAGACCTCGGAGGGCTGCGGGTCGCTTGCCTGCGTCGAGCTGCTTCCGGCTCCGGAGCGCCATTAAGCGCACTCGCACGACACTCTGTTTTTCACGCGCAATCAACTGCGTGAGCGTCGCCATTGATGCTCCGCCTATCAGCGCAGCTTGCGAAGCGGCACGAACGTTCGGAGTGCTGGGCTTGCCCAAGAGACCGCGCGCAACGATGGCCTCACACTCCGCACGGAGGTGAGCGACGTCGAACGAACGCCGCGCCGTTTCGTCGAGACAAATTCTTGCGTGAAGTGTACCGAGGCCGTTTAGCGCCTTCTTCGTCATGGTTTCGCGAAGCAGTGCGCGAAACAAGAAGGCGACGCAGAGTGTGGCACGCGAAACTTCGACGTCGAGCACCCCACTATCGATGAGGCTCTGAAGTGCCTCTCGCTCCCTCGCGCTCTTGCCACCAACCATTTCAGCCAAACTGAGAGGCACGCCTCTCTCGAACACGGCAACCCGCTCAAGCGCGGCAAGTTGCACCAGAGAGAGAGAGTCGAGCGAGCTCTTCATCGCCGCACGAAGAGACGCAAATCGCCATGCCCGCTCGGTATCGCCAAGCGTTTCAAAAGGATCGTCTTGCATCGCAGCAACAAATGAACCTCGACGAACGCGACGACGCCACGTTCGCGCTGCCACTTCAAGCGCGCCAGGATGACCTTCGAGCAACCCCACGAGCGCGTCCACTTCACTCGACACGACGCGAACACCCACTATCGTTCGAACAAGCTCAGACCCATAGCTGCGCGTAAGTCCTCTGACACGAAAAACGTTCTCGCCTTCGACTCCAAGTGGGTGCCTCGAAGTCACGATCAACGATCTTGACGATGAGCCAATCCACTTTGCGAAGGCGGGCGTGGCCTTCTCAACATCATCGACGATGACGAAGGCGCTTTGCGCCGGCACCGAAAGTACGTCAGCCGCGCCCATGACGATCGCTTTGCCGGTTCGAAGCTCTGCACTGAGCAACGTCCTTGCAAGTGCGCTCTTTCCTATCCCTGCGACCCCAACGAGGGAGACAAGCCCTCGAGTTCCGTCGATTCGATCACGCAGTTCACGAAGCTCGCGTTCGCGGCCGATGAGTCTTCCGCTCGACGCTTCGTTCGTCAACTTCATTGAACATTGATTGATACGCGCTTGAGCCATTCCTGTAGTTGCGCAGAGCTTATGTAGACCGCTACTTCCTCGTCACCTCTCGCGGGAGGCCTAACGGGTACCACCTGCGATCGCACAAACGGCGCCACGCAGTAGGCGCCCTGTGTTCGGCCGTCGTCGAGCGCAATGAGTCCCGTTGCGCAGTGCTCGCCCTTAGCGGACCACAAGCCTCCGGCGGCATGCGGAATGCCGAGGTCAAACGTGACCTTTGATCCATTGCGTTCTATCGAGCCGACGACTCTCGTCGAGTCGCGCTGATCGATCGAGAGGAGCAACTCGCCACCCTTCGCGACGGCTTGTCCATTGCTCATCGAGCCCTCGAACCATTGAGTGTAAATTGCACGGGTTGCGTCGTCGCCACAGACGTATGCGCGAAAACGATCACCGTTCGTCGTGACGGCGAGAAGCGCCCCGGTTGAGCCAAGCGCGCCAACGTAGGTTTGTTCAGCAGATTGACGATCGGAGAACGCCTGACCGCATCCGATAACGGACGCCCCAAAAAGCACAAAAGCGAGTTTAGTCTTCACGCGATGCGGGTAGCTCATGACGAAGCCGCGCTCAAGACCGTGGCCCCCGATTGAAAGGCGACTCGCGCGTAGAAACAAGGCCGAGAACCATAAAACCTCACGGAGTTGCCATAAAATTTGCGATAGAAAGACACGACTTAATCCCACTTAATAGTGAAATGTGAACGAAGTGCTCGTCGACCAGCGCCACCACTCGGCCGTCTTTTTCCGCTTATGACGCACGCGCAAACCCTCTAAGGTTTCCAGGGTGGCCTCTTCTTCCACCTCGTTTCATCTGGTCTCGTTGGCGGTGGCCGCAGCCGCAGTAGTCGCCTTCGTTTTTCTCCCGACCACGCATCGCCCAGCCGCGAGTGCACCAACGCTTCCGCCAATGACTTCGGTAGTCGTTGCTGCGTCTGGCATTGAACATTCTTGTCCGCTATTGCGCAACGCCCGTCCGGCCGCGCGGGCAGATCCTGCAGAAGCCATAACCGACTGTCCTATCGCAGGTGCGGTGCGCGACGCCTTCGCTAAGTCGAGATCAATTTCTGACGATGAACTCGTCAAGTTGCGGGCCTCGGTAGAGCTGGCCGTCGCTGAGCATCCGCGGTCATGCGCAATCGCGCTCGGACGCATGCTCGATGAGACAACCGAATGCGGAATTGTATTCGATGCCGTTGCCATCCGCGTCCTGAACGGAAAGAATGTTGACGAAGCGCTCGTAGCAGCGCAGGTGCTTCGCCCGACCGCATGTCAGTGGAAGTTGATCTCGGCGCTACGAGAAGCTGAGCGCGCAACCCCGGCCACTGTTGCTGCAGTCGCGTCGCTTACACGCAGCGCTGACGAAAGCGCGCGCAACCCCGCTTGGCTCACGCTCGGCACACTTGAGCGCGTAGCTCGCAGAGCGCAACAATCGGAGATGGTCTCGT
The DNA here is from genome assembly GCA_023248745.1 of Myxococcales bacterium. GTDB lineage: Bacteria > Myxococcota_A > Polyangia > Polyangiales > Polyangiaceae > JAHFDX01. Next base: position 6,022 of record JAHFDZ010000152.1, read on the forward strand.
GCATCGATGACGCGCTTGCAAATGCGCTTCACTCGTCTACGCACGCAGAGCGGTCGATCCTGACAAATGCCGCAGGCAACGCCGGTTGCGAGAAATGTCGCGATGTGATCACGAAGGATCTCGTGGGCGGCGATGCCCCGGCGCGCCGAGATAGCGTCGCCGCGTTGCGCTTTCTTGAGAGTGCAACGGATGTCGAAACGATGTGCAACACACTGCACGCGGACACCGACGCCGGTGTTCGCGCAACAGCTGCGTACGCGCTTCGGCACAACAAAACGTTTCTTGAGGAACGACTCAAGTGCCTATTTCAAGCCGCGACAACAGACGAGACAACGAGCGTCTCGACCGATGCTGTCAATTCGATTTCCGAGCTTTCAACCGATTCACAGCTTGGCGTTGGAACGCTCGTTCAAGTTGTTCGGCATGCGCAAAGTGACTCGACGCGCAAGCAAGCACTCACCGCGTTGCGCGGATTTGCGAGCGACGATGCCATTCGCACTGTTTTGTCTTCACCCTGAAAGACACTAAGCGTCCTTGCGCTTACGCCAAAACACGCTGTGGCCATCGATAACGCTCAACTTTTCGTCAATTTTGTTAACTTCTCGAAATTCATCGATCGCGCGCTTGCACGGTGGGCACGAAAAGTAGTCATCAACGATGACAAACCCGCCTGGTGAAACTTTGCCATAAAGCGGACCTAGCGCGTCCATCGTGGACTCGTACAGGTCACCGTCCAAACGAAGAACAGCTAACTTCTCAATCGGTGCCGGCGCTAGTGTGTCCTTGAACCATCCCTTTAGGAACTTCACTTGGTCGTCGAGCAATCCGTAGCGGGCAAAAAGGTTCGATACTTCGTCGACGCTCACCGCAAGGATTGGAAATACTTTCGCGCTGAGATCAAGCCCCTTGTCCTCTGGATGCGTCGGCGGCGGCACACCCTCAAACGAATCTGCGGCCCAAATAGTTCTGTCTGTAATCCCATATGCGGCGAGGATTCCTCTCATGAAGATCGTTGCGCCACCGCGCCAAATTCCCGTTTCGATCATGTCTCCAGGCACGTCTTCGTCGAGCACGGTTTCAACGCAAAACTGAATGTTGTCGAGTCGCGGCCTTCCGATCATCGTGTGCGAAAGTTCGGTAAAGTTGCGCGCGCCCTTATTGGACACGGTGCCATCCGCATTGGCGACGGGCAGCATGATGGCGCCGCCCGTTTCTTTGGTAAGCGCGAGCGCGTCGAGCAAAGCGCGCTGTTGAGCAACGTCGCGCAAATCAGCAAGACCGGTAGCGCGCTTGTTGATCAGGTTAAGGATCACAAGCACAATTCGAGCTTCGTTCTCGATATAAAGCTCATTGAGCAACGATTTTTTCAATAATTCTAGATATCTGCGCGCAACGTCGGACTTGGCAAGCATCAGTAGCTCCTCCCAATGGGATTCAATCGTATCGAAGTTGCGCACGACAATCGTGAAGTAAAGTGCCTTGCAATGACCGCTCAAGACGGCCCAACCATTCGCGTTGACCAACTCCTCAAGCACGCCGGAATTGTAGGAAGCGGCGGCCAAGCCAAAGTGATGATTCAGGGCGGCCAAGTGAAAGTGAACGGCGAGGTCGACACAAGGCGAGGGCGCAAGCTTCGTGAGGGTGACTCTGTCGAAGCAGCTGGCCAGACCCTCATTGTCAGCGCTGCCCTCTTGAGCCGAGCCACAGAAGGTAGCTAGCCCCTTTCCCACGGCAGCGATTTGTGACACAGGGAGCGCATGTTTCCTTTCAAAACGCTTGCGGCTTCTTGCTTGATCCTGGCTGGCTGTGGTGGTGCTGCGACTTCGCCCGCGACGCCGGATGGTGGTGGTGATGCGGCGGCGAAAACGGGTAAGACGTTCGCAACAGCTGCGGAGGCGCCGCAGTATGAAGGCAGCAATTTTCGCGCGATGCGGATCTTCGATCTCGAGGCAAGCCAATACCTCGATGAGACTGCGCTGCTCGAAGCGATCGACGACGATCGACTTGTTTTCTTCGGCGAGCAACACGAGACCGCGCCAGTGCAAGAGCTCGAGCTATGGCTCCTGCAGCGCATGACGACGCGACACAACGATGTGTCACTCGCAATGGAGCACTTTCAACACGACGAACAACCCGTCGTCGACAGTTACCTTGCAGGCGCAATCTCGAGCGCTGATTTCGAGAAGACAAGCCAGCCTTGGAAGGCTTACGCCCAATACTGGAAGCCGCTCGTTGAGCACATGAAAGACAATGGTCGCCCGGTGTTGGCACTCAACATTCCTGACGAAGCGCTGCAGACGCTTTACGCGAAGTATCCCGTCACACCCCTCAACGCCTTCAACGCGTGGGACGCGACGTTTGCCTACGATAAGTCTGTAGCACCGAGACCCCTCGCCGCTTGGGATGCGACATACAAGGCCTACTTCGAGTCGAGCTTTGACTACGAAGCGCATGGCAAGAAGCTCGGAATGAACTACGCGGACGCGCTCAATTACTTCACGGATCTCGCACTCATTCGCGACGAGACGATGGCTTACTTTATTGCGCAAGGACTCAAGAATGGGGGGCGTGTGATGACGGTTGCGGGCGACTGGCATGTTCAGACCGGCCTCGCTACGCCAGACCGCGCGGTGCGCTACGCGGGTGATTCGCCTCGCTCCAATCTTGTAACGACGACCACAACCGCGAAGCTCGACGCGATGCGAGCCGCAAGTGTGAGCGGTCGGAAGCTTGCTCACTTTGTTCTTGTGTACGAGGCGCAATGAAGGCCCTCTCGGTT
>JAHFDZ010000152.1:8810-14231 GCA_023248745.1 Myxococcales bacterium
TTGGGGTGCGACGGTCGATCGGCAACCGCACCCGCTCCGGAGCCATCGAAGAGCGACGCGGGCGCAGACCTCATCGCGCTTGCGCCAGGCAACGTCGTTGAAGTCGTTGTCGCGTCCGATCGTGCGGCTGCGCGGATCGAAACGCGAAGTGGTACAGAGCAGTACATCGCCGTTATTGCGTCGACCAAATTCGACTCGTCGAGCAGTACCTTCTCCTACAGCCTGTCAACAGAGAGGGTGGACCAACCCACTGGCTCTCGCACCGAAAGCGGTTGCGCGATCACGGCCGACGATTTTCGCAACACACTTGTGCCGGTCGAACCCGAGCCGACGGGCACACCCCTGCCCGTCGGCACCACGCGCTCTCTTCAAGTTTCGGTGGGCACCAAGACCGAAACGATCACCGCCGAGGTCGCGGCCGTAAGCACGCGTGCGATCGTCTGGAAGGACGTGACGCCTTCCCATCCTGCAACGCTCGATACAGCGTTCATCAACGATTTTGTCGCTGACTTCGACAAGACGATTCTTCCTCGCGAGCGCTCGGTTTTTGGAAACGAATCTGACATCGACGGCGACGGACGCATTGGACTCGTGTTTACGCCCCTCACGAAAGACAGCGCCGTGGCTTTCTTTCTCGGATGTGACATCGCAAAACTCGAGGGCTGCCCGAGCGGCAACAAGGGCGAGTATCTCTATCTCACGCCACCTTCCGACATTGCGCCTCCGTACAACACAGCCGCGGCGATCAAAGAAATCCTCGCGCACGAACTCGGACATCTCATCCACTACAACCGCAAGGTTGTACGCAACGCACTTCAAGTATGGCCCGACAGTTCGTATATGATCGAAGGCTTTGGCGGGTTTGCCCAGGACGTCATCGGCTATCAAGCGGGCAACTTCTACGTTGCGCAAGCTGGGCTAAACGAAATCGACGGCTTCTCGCTCGCGGACGTGTTTGGGAACGTCACGAAGTACGACAAGACGCGTGACGGACTCCTTCGTGGAGGCGCCTATTTATTCGTCAGGTATATTTACGATCTGGCAGGTGGCGACCGAGCGCTCGAAAGCGGAAGCATCGAAGGTCTCGGTGGCACGGCGCTCTTGCGTAAGGTCCTTGACGATCCGAAGTCGGTCTCCGCAGCGATGCCTCTCACCGCAAACAAGACGCTTGCCGACCTCGCGCTCGACTTCTACACGGCACTCGCGATGAGCAACGGCGAAGCGTCTGGACGCGCCGCTCCTTCGAATGGCTGCTTCTCGTACTTGAAGACGCAAACCGATCCAATCACGGGCAAGCAGCGCGGAGCCGATCTCTTTGCAGCATTTCATGGCCAAAAATTGCAAGGGCCGGCGTTGCAAGCAACGGCCGACGGAAAGCTTCGTGCGGGAGGTGTCGAATACGTCACGATCGACGCAACCGCCGATCGCAGCGAATTGGGCATCACGATTACAGCTGACGCAGGAGCCGCAATGCGCGTGCGAATTGCGCGCATTCGATAACGCCAGGCGCTTTCAGCTACGCGAGAAAGCGCGTCAACGCTTTAGCCACCAGGTCGACGTCTTCCCAGTGGCAAGCATGATCCAAACCTTCGAGCCGAACGAACTCGGCGTTCGGCAGGAGAGCGAGTGCCTGCTTGTGCGCGGAAAATGGAACAAGCCGATCGCGCGTTCCCCAAAGCAAACAGATGCGACGCTCTTGTCGACCGACTCTCGCGTAAGTCGGAGAGAGCGCGCGAAATGGAAAGTTGCGCAGACATGAAAGAACTGAGCGCGAATAGCCTGGGCTCTCGAGTGAGCGAAGCATGCCCGCGAGGAATTCGGGAGCGCGAGCGAAGTTGGTGAAATTCTGAGCGACGCCGCGTCTCATTGCGGCGCGCACAAAGAGTGAGCTCATGACCTCTCCGACGGCCGGAATTTTGAGAACCATCGCGGCAATCTGACTGCCTGCTTGAAGACCAGCAGGCGCCATCAGCGCGAGCCGGTCGACGCGCTGGGGTGCCTTGTCGGTGAGCGCAACGGCCACGGCTCCGCCCATTGACCAACCCACAACGTCGACGGGCCTTTCGACTTCGAGAGCGTCCAAAAGTTCGAGCGCTTGATCAACATACAAGTCGACCGTGTGGTCGATCTTGGGTCGCGCCGAAAATCCACGACCGTACAGATCGAGCCGGATGATCCGGCGACCTGCAGCCTCGAGCGAAGGGATGAGCGGATCCCAAGCGAACGACCAAGACGCAACACCATGGATGAGCAGAATCGGCTTTCCGTCGATCGGACCGGAGCCTTGAAAATGCGTCGCGCCGTGAGAAAGGTCAACCATGCGTCCCGGAGGAGGAGGAAAGGTGCTCATCGATCGTTATGGCATCCTAAGCGAGATTTACGCGGGCTACCCCCTCACCACTGCGCGAGCCTCAACGATGTTGTCTTCGATGCTGCAGTAGGTCCACCCTCCGTAACGACCAATCGAGTGGATGCCATCGTTGCGTAAAGCTGCACCAAGCCGTGCGTGCGCCTCAATGGACCGCCTTGTGATGTGCACGTAGGCGGGGTCCATAACGACCGAGTGCTCGGCCACAAGATCGTGCCCATCGACTACGCCAACTTTTGCGAGATCGGCAAGCACGCGCGCTCGAACCGCAGCAACGTCGACACTGGCATTTCGCTCGAAGCCAACCTCGACATAGAGGCTGAGTCGATCGGTGTCGAAAATATTGTCGTAGAAGCCAACGCGGTAAAACGCGACGTCGCGGTCGGGATAGTAAATCCAGTGAACGTTCTTGCGCCCCTTCTTGTGAAAGCCAAAATTGAACACGAGCACCTTGTTCCACGAGAACATCGACGGGTCGTGCTCCACTTGCGCAAGCGCGAGCAACCGGTTGAACGGTACCGAGGTGATCATTCGGTCGTAGGCAATTGCGCGCTTGCTTGTCTGCGCGACGCGTTTTTTTTGATCGATACCCACAAGTGCTTCGCCGAGCGCAATCGTGCCGGGTGCGACAGCGCTCGCGATCGCGTTCACATATTCGATAGCGCCGCCCTCTGGGTAGGTGAACGTCGCGTTGTACGTCGCATTGCTCGCCACCTTCATGTTGCGCATAATGTCGGTGAGATCGGCATGCGGAAAGAACCGCCCCATCGCATCCTTGTCGAGCGTTCCAAGATCACACGCATAGAGCTTCTCGTTGTAGGGAATGAGAAACTTCTCGGCGATCGAACGACCGAAGCGCGCATAGATCATCGCTCTGAAGCTGTCGTCTATCGGCGCTTCGTCTCGAAAGTAGAGATCGTACAAACAGTCAATGAACTGATCTTTCGGAAGCTGGTGGATGTTCTTCTGAAACGGAAAATCGACCTCGTGCTCACCAAGACGAACGAACGACTGTTTCTCGACAGTAACGATGCGCTGACCCTGCATGCGGTCACGCAAGAAACGCTCGATCTCAGGGTGCTTGAAATGAAAGAAGTGCCCCGAGTAGTCCCAAACGAAGCCATCCTTCTTAACGGTTTTGCAGTAGCCACCAATTTCAGTGTCGGCTTCGAGGACGATGTAGTCGTGATCTCCCTTTTCAGAGAGCGCCGCCGCCGAAGCAAGACCACTAACACCAGCACCAACAATCAGTGTGCGAACGCGTTCCATCGCCGAGCAGGGTAACCCATGGCCATGTTCGCGTGCGAGACACGAGCGTTGGCTCTGCGGTCGAACCCACGACTACGGTGTTCCGGCCGCCTATCGAATGACGGACACGACGACCGAGTTGAGCGGCTTGACACCGGCACCCGCTGGGTAGGCGTAGCTGATCACGTTCGACCATCCCCACACCGTGAGACCGAACGGCGCCGCGCTGTCGGCTTTGTGGGGACCGTTGTCGCACTTGCCTTGGGGCACCCCGTCTTTCACGAGATCGATGCGCACGACTTCGTAGTTGCCCGAACTTCCGAGTGGGGTCCACCCTGACAAGACGCCGACGCAATCGAGGTTGACGTCTTTGAAGCCGCTCGACGCGCGCTTACGAACGAAGACCAAATTCGTTTGCTTGTACGACGTATCGGTAAAGAAAATGTACGAAGACAAAAACTGCTGCGTCGGAATCAGGTTCACGAACTCTGGATCGCCGCTATCTGTAACAGACCCGGTTCCAATTGATCCGCCCTTGCAATCACTCACCTTGGCGCAACCGGTCATGTGTGCCGACATGTAAAATGGGTGAGCATCATCTTGACTGCGAACGATGAAAGGATCCGCTGTCCAAACTTCGGTCACCTCGCCTGCTTTGAGCGTCGTGGGCGCGCCGGCGGGCGTGCTTGGTTCGTAGGTGAGCGTCGTGCCATCTGCTGCGCCGACGAAGCGCCACGGCGTTGTCTCCATCACGCTGCGTCGATTCCGATAGCGCGCGGCCGCATATTCGCTTCCGAAAGCTCGCACTGGCGGAAGCTGTTGATGTGCCGTGTCGCGTGCGTACGTTTTTTCGTCGACGGCCATTGCTGAAGCGGCGGCCCAAAGCCCGAAGGGTTTGTCGCCTTGAATGACACTGCCACCGAGTTCGACCTTTCCGTCCGTCGTCAGCTGAAGAAGGTCGCCCTTTTTTGCGAGTGTGTAGGTCGCGATGACTCCCGCTGTTGCGGCACTGACGTTGGTGCCTGCAGCGAGATTGCCCGTGGAGTTAATTTGAATGGTCGTGTTGTCTTCTGCTGCAACGATGTCGAGGTTGTGTGGATCGGAAGGCTTGTATGGACTCACCCCGAGGTAGTTCACGTCCCACGCCGATGTCGGAAGCAAGAGTGTCGCGCTCGGGATAGCGGAGCCCTGGATGCCATTGTCGAAAGGAAAAATGTCGTATGCGACGACCGGTAGCGTGCTCGCGATGTGGAAAGCACTTCCACGTCCGCTTCCAAAAACCGCCGCGCCGGTTTTGATCGCGGGAGTGTAGGGACAAGTCGTTCGTCCAGTTTCGTTGTGGGCCAAAAAGAGAACCGCAACCTTGCCGGGCTCCAATGTGGCGTTGGCAAGAGCTGTGTAGGTTACAGAGGTTCCACTTCCTGACGGAACGTAGCCGAACGTTGAAACGTCGAGCACCGTACCGTTGTAGTCGGCGCTCAACGTGACCGCTTGCGGCCAGGTGTTTGCGACGAACGCAACGAAACATGGTCCCGAGGGATTGCCATCGAGTGGTTGTGGATTGACCGCGTAGAAGTCACACCCGATGGCGCTCTTGTTGATCTTGGCGGCTTCGCATGCGGCGACACAGGCACCACCCGGTGTGCATCCTTCCGTTGGCGCGCATGTCTTGATCAAGTTGTCGTTGCAATCGAGCACGTTGCGCATGTCGGCCGAGCAATGCACGCCGCATGTCGAACCGTCATCGCCATCGACGCTGAACGAACGATCGTCCGTCGGCAAAACGTCGACTGCGGCATCTGCCA
>JAHFDZ010000400.1 GCA_023248745.1 Myxococcales bacterium
ATGCTCACGCCTTTGCGCGCAACAAATAGATCACCTCTACTTACGTTTCGTGAGTCTTGGGTGATCCCCGTTACGGAAACCGAACCGTTGCCAGAAACGCGGCCACGACCACCGAGCTCGAAGGCGATCGCGTCGAGCGAAACCGAAGGACTCACGAGGGCGGCTCAAGAACAAGACGCACGATGGTGCCCTTCGGCACGAGCGTCCCAGGAGCAGGAAGCTGACGCACGATTCGTCCAACCCCTTCGACACGTGGGACAAAGCCCGCTTGCGTCAACGCAAGCACTGCCTGACGCGCGATAAACTTCGTCGCATCTGGCACCGGAACGATGGGTGTTCCTGGAGCGCTAGGCAAGATGGTTGACGGTGTGTTGTCGATTGAAAGTGGGCGCATCGCTGAAAGGGCTATTGATGCGGGATCGTCATCTTGCTTGACTTCCGCAATCTTTGGACTGCTCGCGTTCGGAGTCACCCCCAAGTAACGCAGCGTCGATTCTGCAACGCGGCGAAATACAGGCCCTGCAAGGTCACCGCCATAACGACCGATCATCGGCTCATCAAGCACGATGGCCACCACGATGCGCGGACGTTCTGCGGGAACGAAGCCAACAAAAGACGCCGTGAACTTATCGGAGGAGTACTTGCCCGTGAGTGGGTCGACTTTTTGCGCGGTTGCTGTCTTGCCGGCAACGCGAAATCCGGGAACGGCAGCTTCGACGCCGGTTCCGCCTGGCTCTGTAACTGCAACGAGCATGTCTGCCACCATGCGGGCGATGTGCGCAGGAACGGCCTGCTGGCGAACCCGCGGATGATTTTCGCGCATCAGGGTTCCGGCGCTGTCGGTCATCTTCTTGATGAGCACGGGCTCGAGCAACTTGCCGTGATTGGCAATTGCGCCCATCGCCATAGCCAATTGCATCGTCGTGATCCCGATGCCCTGACCGAACGATGCGTTCGCCGTTTCGACTTCAAACCAAGGTCGCGCTTTGGGTCGCAATACACCGGACGACTCGCCAGGCAAGCCGAGCCCGGTTGGCTCACCGAACCCAAACCGCCGCAAGGTCGCATACAGACCAGACTCTCCAAGGCCGAGACCAATCTTGAGTGCACCAATATTTGAACTCTTCGCGAGTACTTGCGTTGGCGTGAGCCATTCGGAAACGTGCGTGTCGTGAATCGTCACGCTGCCAAGTTGATAGGTGCCACGCTCGCAGAACACTTGGTCAACGGGCTTGAGCGTTCCAGCTGCGAGTGCTCCAGCGACGGTAAATACCTTCATCGTCGAGCCCGGTTCAAATCGATCAACCAGTGCGCGATTTCGACGAGCGTCCGGATCGGACTGTCCGTAGTCATTGGGGTTGTAGCCGGGGCTCGACGCCATCGCGAGAACATCTCCCGTCACGGGATCGATCATCACGATCGACGCACCCTTCGTTTCATAGGTGCGCATTGCGGCGTCGAGCTCGCGCTGGGCAACGTGCTGAATTGCGCTATCGATGCTGAGGACGACGTCGGCTCCCTGAAGGGTGCGCTCGTCAGTCGTTCCTTCGGCGAAGATGAGGCGGCCACTGCGATCACGCAACCCTCTTACTTCTTCGGGTTTACCGCGAAGCTCTTCATCAAGCGTGAGCTCGATGCCTTCTTTTCCAAAGCCGTCGGGTGCCACAAACCCGAGCAAGTTCGAAGCAAGTTCGCGTGCCGGGTAGTAGCGCTGACCTTCTCCATCGATCGCGACGCCTCGAATCGGATGGGCATGTTTCTTCGAATCGCCGAGTTCGCGCAGAGCGCCGGCTTCCTCGCTTGTAATGCGGCGCTTGAGCCACAAAAATCGCGGCCGAGCTTGCATCTTGGTGAGCAACTCCGGCTCGTCAAGACTGAGTACCTTGCTCAGCGCGCGTGCACTATCGCGCAAAAAGCTATCTTGATCGCCTGGCATCTCGATGCCGCGCATGAGCTCACCGACGTCAACACTCGCGCTTGGAACTTCGATCGACACTGCGAGTGAAACGCCATTGCGGTCGACGATACTCCCGCGTTTGGGCTGAACGTGAAGACGCCTCTGTCGCTGCTTTTCGGCAAGGTCCTTCCAAGGCGCAGCGTCTTCGACCTGAACCCGAAACGCCGTCGAGACCACAACGCCAAGCCCAATTGCCATCAGCCCCGAGAGCACGCCGACGCGGACTCTGATCCACTTTGCGCGTACGGGGTCGAGGTTCCTCATGGCGACTGTCGGGCGAGCTCCTGTTCTTGGCGTCGCTCTCGGCTACCTTCGGCGACCTCGCCCAATGCGGGCAAGTTCACGGTGCGTTCTGGTGGCGCGGGTTCCATGCCAAGAATCGTTCGCGCCACGACGTCAACACGCTCGGGTGACTGATAGCTCGCCACTTCAACTTGAAGCACGCGTCGGGTCTCTCTTAGCTTCGCTTGCTCGCCACGCACGCGGCCGATATCGTAACCAAGAGCGATCGTTTTACCGCGAATCGCGAGATGCAAAATGAACGCCGCCGAAGTAGCGGCGACCGTCAGCGTCCAGAGCAGCAAAAAGCGGCTTTTGGCGTCTCTCATGCGTCCACCCCAAGAATGCTCGCCGCTCGCAGCTTTGCGCTTCGTGCTCGCGGATTGAGCGTCGCTTCTTCGTCGGTTGCCATGCGCGGCTTCTTCGTGTGCGGCGACCACACATCACGGACGGCGAACGCTCGCTTTACCTGGCGATCTTCGAGCGAATGGAAGCTAATCACCGCCGCGCTTGCACCCTCACGCAATACCTTTGGCAACGCCGCGAGCAACGCGTCAAGTTCGTCAAGCTCTCCGTTGACCATGATGCGAAGCGCTTGAAACGTTCGCGTCGCCGGATCGACACCGCCGATTCGCGCAGGCCCCACCGCTCGAACTACAGCACGGCGCAAATCGAGCGTGGTCTCAAGCTCGTTCTGATCGTACGCACGTCGAATGCTACGGGCGATGCGTCTTGATCGACGTTCCTCGCCGTAGCGGTAGAGCACGTCGGCAATTTCTTCCTCGTCGCTTCGGGCGATCCACTCGAGCGCTGTCTCGCCGTTGTCGGGATCCATGCGCATGTCGATGGGCCCCTTCATGCGAAAGCTCATCCCGCGTTCGGCTTCGTCAATCTGCGGTGAACTCACGCCAAGATCGGCGCAGAGACCGTCAACTTTCTTAACGTCGAGGCTCAGCAGCTCTTCGACGAGTCGCGAAAACGCGCTTCGCACAAATAGGACGCGATCGCCGAATCGCTCGAGGCGCGCCTTGGCGGCCGCAAGGGCATTGGGATCGCGATCAAAGGCGATCACGCGCGCACCGTCGCAGGCTTCGAGAATGGCCTCGGTGTGACCGCCACCCCCAAGCGTCACGTCGACGTACATTCCACCGGAACGGGGGGTTAGTGCCTCAACAACCTCGTGCCTCATGACCGTCGCGTGTTCAAAGCCGCTCACGTCATCAGCTCCGTCGTCCTCACTTTGCCAAACCCACTCGACTCCACCATCGGAGACCAAGCCCGGGAGCTGCAATTGCAGATCGTTCATAGGCCGAGCTCCCCGAGGCGGTTAGAGATTTCACGGCGCTCATCTTCAGTACTGTCGAAGTAGCGCCGCCATGTGTCTTTGTCCCAGAGCTCGGCGTACTTGCCTGAGCCCGCCCACATCACATCTTTTTTGAGCACAGCGTGCTCGCGCAACGTCGGTGGAATGAGGATGCGCCCCGACTCGTCGATCTCACATTCGACCGCGCCGGAGACGTAAATTCGCTTGAGCTTCTGCACAGCGCGATCGAACTGAGGCAGCTTGGAGAGGCGTTCTTCAAAGGCTGTCCACTCAGGCATCGTGTAGGCGACCAAACAGGGATCCAGGGCGCTCGTAAGAATGACGCGACGCTCGCCAAGACTATCGAGCACGTCGCGATAGCGCGCAGGGACGCTGGTGCGACCCTTCGCGTCGATCGTGCGCTCGTACCGGCCGCGAAACATCGATTCGTTGTCCTCGCTCAGCGGAGTCGTTCCGCCAGGAGCGGGGGTTTTGTTGCCTTATCCCTGCCGCTGACTGGCACTTTCCGCCACTCATTCCCACTTGCAATTTGCACGGTATGAAAGTGACGGAGCAGTGTCAATCATTCGCCAGCATAGGAGGCGGCGTTTTGCGCGTGCTTGGAGCACAAAGCACGCACACCACTCCTCAGGTGTTCAGGCG
>JAHFDZ010000153.1 GCA_023248745.1 Myxococcales bacterium
TGGACTCGAACTTCAGCGACTTGGTCCGAATGGACGCTATGCGCTCTTTACGTTCCTCACGTTCAAGCATGGGCACTTTGGCTTCGCCTTCATCGGCCCTCTGCGAAAGTGGATGCCGTCACCTGTGCAGACGAATTGGCGCATTCACGTGACCGATAAGCGCACAGGCGTTGCGGGTATCTATTTTGTAACTAATGCAATTACATATACCGTTCCGGCGCTCGCTGCACGTATGCTGACCGAGGGAATGCCCATGCACGTCTTGCGTGCCGGAGTGGTGACGCGCCTAAGTGACGACGGCGAGCTCAAGGTGTTGCTCGATCCAGGCGAGGGTAGTGCGCCTGATGCCTTGCTCGCGTTGAGACCACGTTCGAGTGAACCCACGCTCGAGGGTGCTTGGGCAGAGTGTTGGAAGAGCTGGAGAGAATTCTTGGCCTATTGCGTCCCGCAAGATCGCGCCATGTCGAGTCAGCCACTGCGCAATCGGATTTCAAGACAGGAAATCGATCTCGGCATACCGATCGACGCGTGTGAGCCGCTCGAGGGCGGCGTGACATCGAACGCTGCCGCCGCGATCGTTGGAAATCAGGTGCCGATGTGCTTTCGCGTTGCGAGCGTCAACTTTGTGTTCGTGAGGGAGTTGCACGGTCCGATGTGATGGTGCCTTTGTGCACTTCCGCCGGCGAATCTTGATACCCTTTGACTCATGAGCGAACGTCGAGCGGCGTCGTCGTGGGTGAGCAGCATTGCATCGCGCGTCGAGACGCGGTTCAAAGAGGGACGCCGCGTTCTCGCTTTTGCGGAGTATCTCGACCTCTTCAGCAGTGATCCGAAGCGCTACGCACGCGATGCCTCGCGCTACCTTCGCGATACGGTCAATCACTACGGCACTGAAGTGGTTACGTATCCGTGGGGCGAGTTCAAGCGCTACAAGGTGTTCGACCTTCCGTGGGAAACTTCGACTGAAGGTCCGCGCGGCGTGCTCATCGGGCAAGAGCAAGTGCAAGAAGAAGTCGTCAGGTCGCTTAACAATTTTGCTCGCGAGGGAAAGCCGAGCCGGCTTGTGCTCCTCCATGGCCCGAACGGCTCGGCCAAGAGCACCACCGTTGCTTGCTTGATGGCTGCACTCGAGGATTATTCACATACCGACGAAGGTGCGCTCTACCGCTTCAACTGGGTGTTCCCCACCACGAAGAGCGTGCGTGGATCGCTCGGCTTCGGTTCAAACGATGGATCGCGCAGCAACGGCATCGAATCGTATGCTCACCTCGCCGACGATCAAATTGACGCAAAGCTGCTCGTTGAAGTCCGCGATCATCCGTTGTTCCTCATCCCCGTCGCTGAGCGAGCGGCTCTTCTCGAAGAAGCGTTCACCGCTGCGCGATCACGTTCGCGAGAGATGGGGCTCGGCGATGTTGAGCCTCCGTCCGAGTACATCTTGCGCGGCCAGCTTTCGCACAAAAGCCAACAGGTCTTTGAAGCCCTGCTTTCGAGCTACCAAGGTTCGTACGCCGAGGTGCTCAAGCATGTGCAGGTCGAGCGCTACTTCATCTCGCGTCGGTATCGCACTGGCGCAGTGACCATTGGTCCGCAGATGAGCGTCGATGCTGCTGAGCGACAAGTTACAGCAGATCGATCACTCTCATCGCTCCCGACGTCGCTTCAGGCGATGACACTTTACGAAGTGAAGGGCGAGTTGGTCGACGCCGCAGGTGGCCTTCTCGAATTTAGCGATTTGCTCAAGCGTCCCCTCGAGGCCTTCAAATATTTGCAGCTCACCGTCGAGACGCAGGAGGTGCAGCTTACGCAACAGAACGTGCAACTCAACTGCGTGATGATGGGCAGCGCCAACGAACTTCATCTCGATGCATTTCGTGAGCATCCTGAATTCCCGAGCTTTCGTGGTCGGCTCGAGCTCATTCGTACACCTTATTTACGATCGTACCTGCAAGAGCAACGCATCTACGAGGCCTACGTCGCGCCTCAAGTTCGAAGGCACATCGCGCCGCATGCGATTTACGTAGCGTCGCTCTTTTCTGTGCTCACACGCATGCGCAAACCCAATGGCGACAAGTATGATCGAACGCTTGGCCCTATCGTCAGTGGGCTCACGGCGATGGAGAAGGCCGACCTTTACGCACTTGGTAAAGCTCCTGAACGACTCGAACCCGAGGCACAGAAGCTCCTCGCTTCGGCTATCGGCGATTTGTACCAAGAGAGCGACAACTATCCGATCTATGAGGGGCGCATGGGCGCAAGCCCGCGTGAGATGCGGGTCGTTCTTCTCGATGCTGCTCAGTCCTCAGCGTATTCGGGCCTTTCGCCACTTGCAGTTCTCGAAGCGCTCGATGTGTTGTGCACGCGCAAGAACGAGTTTGACTGGCTGCAGCAAGAACCGCTAACAGGCGGTTTTCACGACACGAAGCACTTTCGTGAGGTGATCTTCGAGCGACTTCTCGATCTCTGGGAAGGCGAAGTGTACGCCGCAAGCGGGCTCGTCGAGGAAGAGCGCTACGGCGAGTTGTTCGATCGCTACATTCAGCATGTAAGCGCTTGGACCAAGAAGGAGCGCCTCTTCAATCGCGTGACGCAAGACTATGAAGAGCCCGACGAGAAGACGATGACGAGTGTCGAAGAGCTTCTCGGCGTAAAGGGCGATTCATCCGATTGGCGTAAAGGCACCATCAGCGCAATTGCGGCTTGGGCACTTGATCATCCGGGAAAGAAAATTGACGTTCACGTTGTGTTTCCACAACACATCAAGCGCATGAAGGATGCGATCTTTGCCGGCAAGAAGGTCGATATTGCACGCATCGCGCGCGATATGGTGGTGCTCGTTCGCGAAGACGGGTCGGGGCTCGATTTCGATCGAAGGAAAGAGGCCGAAGAGGCGCTTGGCCGCATGACCGTGCGCGGTTACGAACGCGACACCGCGATTGATGCGGTGAGCTCTCTTCTTGTTAAACGCCTTGCGAATTTGTGAAGCGTTGATGGTCAACTTTGTGAACTGATTGCGGCGACCTTCGTCTTCTTCTCGAAGCAGTCGACGAGAAACTTCTTCGCGTATTTTGCGAAAGCATCCGGGTGGTCTTCGTGCGCAAACAGTTTCGCGCGAGGGACTTCAACGAGCGTTGCGCCCCCAGCAAATTGGTCGAGCATGCGGCGTGCTTTCGCGATCGGAAAGAATGGATCGCCTGGACCCCAAATGCAGAGCGTGGGTGCGGCGATATCGCGATGGCAAACTTCGAGCTTGTCGATAAGCGGGATGTCAAAGTCCTTGACCAACTGGAGCTGTCCATTCGCAACACTAGGTCTTGCGAATGGCTCTATGAAAAACTTCGAAAACTCACCCTCGGCGTAGGAGGGGTCGGTAAAGCACGTGCCAAAGCCATAACGAGACATGCGAAGCCACTTCGATTTCATCGCCATCATCGCGAGCGTTTGAAAGCCAGGGAGCTTCGACGCTCCGACGGCATACGCGATGCCTGGTGGCCTGTGTCCGGGAATCTCAGTATTTCCCATCACGAGCCCAGCAAGGCGGCGATCTCCTGCGATAGCGAAGCGGGCGATCGCAGCGCCACTGTCGTGGGCAAGCACCGCATAGCGTTTCACGTCCAGCGAATTGATCACTTTCTTGACGAGTTCGGCGTGCGCCAACAAATGGGACGACGTTCCTTCGTCCGAGATTGTCTTTCCGGTGCCAGCAAGGTCAAAGGCATGCAGGGTAAAGTTCTGCGCGAGGCGCGGAATGATTCGGCGAAAGGTTGCGCTGTGCAATGGCCAGCCGTGAACCAATACGACGTCCGGGCCGCTACCGAATTGCCAATAGGCAACGCTGCTCGTCCCTACTTCGATGCGCTTGTGCGGCTGGCCATGAAAGGCGCGGGTGACGTCTGCTTCGCTGAGTTGGGTCATTGCATAAGCTCCTTATGTCGAGTGATGACCCAATCGCGATCCGAAGACCATTACCTCGCGGGTAGTCATGGCGGAGCCCGCTGGCTGATGTTCTTCCAACCGAGGCAGATACTGCTTAGTGCAAGAACCATCGCCGCGGCCAGTCCCGCAATATGCGAGTTACGCATGACGGATCCGACAAGCATGACGACCACCAACGCAATCGACAACCAAGTTGACCAAGGATGAAACGGGGCACGAAACGGTCGCGTCATCTCGGGCTTTCGCTTGCGGAGCACGACGAGCGACACCAGCGCGAGTGCATACATGAGGAGCGCGCCAATCACTGAGAGGGTGATGGCTTGTTCAGTTTTGCCCCACTGAATGACGATTGCCCCCACGGATGCGGCCGCGACGGTCGCTAAGATCGGTGTCTTGCGTGTTGGATGCAGCTTGCCAAATGGGTGCGGCAGATAGCCCGCGCGCGCGAGCGCGAATACTTGTCGTGATGCGCCAAGCAGAATGCCGTGGAAGCTTGCGATGAGCCCGAAGAGCCCCAAGTAGACCATCATGTGCGTGAGCCAGTGGTCGGGCCTGGTGACTTGCGCGAGCGCCTTCGGAAGAGGCGAGTCATCTTTGATGAGCTCGCTCGATGGCAAAATTCCCACGGTGCAAATGAGTGTTGCGAACGCGAGTACGACTAGCGTGACGAGCCCATAAAGGTAACCACGTTTGAGTGTTTTGCCAGGGTCCTTTGCCTCTTCAGCAGACATCGCGAGTCCTTCGAGGCCGAGATAGAACCAGATGGCAAATGGGAACGCGCCTGCCAACCCCGATAGGCCGTTTGGCAAGAGTGGCTTTGTCAATATCATTGACATCTTCACGTGCGGGGCGGTTACGCCGCAAAACACAATGAGTTCAAGCACCGCGAGGAGTGTCGCGACGAGCTCGATCGTTGCAGAGAGTCTGATGCCCCACGCGTGCACAGCCGCAAACAAAACGAGCACGCCAATCGCTCCCGCTTTCGGTTCGATCGATGGAATTCGCAGATGGAGGTATGAGCCAATCGCGAATGCAATCGCAGGTGGCGCGAACAAAAACTCTACGAGCGTTGCGGCACCCGTGAGCACGCCAAACCACGGACCGAGCGCTGCTTCGGCGTACGCATAGGGGCCGCCTGCGTTGGGAATCGACGTTGAGAGTTCGGTAAAGCCGAACACCATCGTGATGTACATGACAGACACGATGGCAAGCGCGAGGAGCAGGCCGAAGGCGCTCGTTGCGTTCAGGCCATAGTTCCATCCGAAGTAGTCGCCCGAGATCACGAGGCCAACGGCCACGCCCCAAAGGTCGAAGGTGCCAAGCACGCGCGGCAGTTCAGCAGGCTTCGCGCCGTTCATCGTGTTAGTTGGCGCCAAGCTTCATGCGCGCGGTACGCACACCGAAAAGTGCATTTCCTTGAGGTGGCACGATCGGGCCAAGGTGGACCATGGCGATGACGGTGGCAATCGCAAGCGCTGGGCGGTCATCGCCCGCAGCCGCTTCGACGAACCAAACGCTCGGGCATCGCACGGCAAGGTCGACAAGTCCGCCACCTACGGTACCAAGGCGTTCACCTTCTTTGGCGCGTTCAAGGTCATCAACGACCGTGGGCCTGCATTGGATCAATCGTAAACTTCCTTCACCTTCTCTCGCTGCGATCACCGCAAGTGCCGCGTCGTGGGTTGGGGGCGCAAAATTGTAAACTTTTGGAACAATGAGGCCGAACCGCATCTGCAGAAAGTTTGCCGCTTTTCTCTCCCAAGTAAACGCGTCGATGGCTGCGTTCACGGCTTGCGAAAACACCATGAACGATGTTGTCGGATCCAACGTTGCATTCCCCACGTACAGGCCTTCCGGCGTCAGGTTCGCTCGAAACTGCGCTTCGGTGAGCGTTGGCATCGCATGCGAGCATATCGCGCGCTACGTTCGCGGGTATGCGTCTTGTCGATACCCATTGCCACCTCGACGGTCACTACTTCCCGGACGGCCCTCAAGGTCCGATCGAACGCGCTCGCGCTGCGGGCGTCTGTGGGTTCATGGTCATCGGCGTCGGCAACACCATGCAGCAGGCGCGTGACGCGCTCGCGATCGCGAAATCGTATCCGTCTTATGTAACCGCAGCGGTCGGAATTCACCCGCACGATGCGAGCACGTTCGACGCGGACGCAGAGCGTGAACTCGAGTCGCTTGGGCGGGCGCCCGAGGTGTCTGCGATCGGCGAAGCCGGACTCGACTATCACTACGACAACTCACCAAGAGAGGTTCAGCGAGAGGTCTTTGCGAGAGCGATTGCGCTTGCCAAGCAAATAGGTAAGCCGCTTGTCATTCATACCCGCAGCGCAGCGGCAGATACGCTCGAGCTGCTCGAACGAGAAGGTGCACGTGACGTGGGCGGCATCATCCATTGCTTCAGCGAAGACATGGCGTTCGCAACGCGCGCGCTCGACCTTGGCTTCTCTATTTCGTTCTCCGGGATCGTGACGTTCAAGAACGCGACGAGCATTCACGAAGTGGCCAAAAGCGCGCCTCTTGATCGGATCTTGGTCGAGACCGATAGTCCATACCTTGCGCCTATTCCATTTAGGGGAAAATCGTGCGAGCCCGCGATGGTTGTTCACACCGCAAAACGTGTGGCTGAGCTGCGGGGCATCACCCTCGAGGCGCTGGCAGAAGCGACGACAGCGAACGCTGAACGCCTACTTGGGCGTACCTTTGCGTTCGCAGAAAGGTGAGCGTCTTCCCTGATGACGCTACACTCGAGGTAAGTGGATCGCGATTCGTTGCAACGTGCGGTATTTCCGTGGTGGGCGTGGGGCCTTTCGGTCGCAACGCACGGTACGGGTTTCGTTGCCGTTGGCTCATACCTTCTGCTTGCGGCGATGCGAGCGCCGCCAACGCCGGGGCAATACGTTCCCAACGAGCCTCGCACCGTTGCAATATCGATCGAGCTCCCTGCGGTTTCTGAAACGAGCATCGGTGGCGAGCCCACCACGGTGCCGCAGTCGACCCCTCCGAAAACGTTTGGTGGTGCGGCGGTTGCGCACGTCGATCTCAAACGCGCCGGCCGTGGCGGCGATCTCAAGAGCGATCGCGCAATGAACTACGCCGATCGTGACGACCGTCTAAGCCGATCGCGCGACATTCGCAGTCACGTCGACAACGAGCAAGTGCAGCGCATGAACGTGGCAAGGAAGCGCGTCTCATGGGAAGATTGGCGCGCCACCACAACGCCGATGACCCTCACGTTCATCGCAACCGGGTCAGGTACAATTGAAGAGCGCCGTCCGTTCTCGAAGGGAAATCCGAGTCAGGGCATGATGGCGTCCCGCGCTGCGGAACGAATAGGTGGTCAACTTGGTGGACCATCCCTTCCAGATGGCACTAGCGCGGCGCCACGAATCGAAGGCACCTTTCAACTGGGCACTCACCACGCCGAGGCTGGTCTCGGGTTGCGAAACGCCGCGCCTGGTGACGACCACCGAGTCTCCGCACCTGTTGCGATGGGAAGACCCCTCGTGACACAAGGCGCGCCGGCCATCCCTGCGCCCGAGCAAGGTCGTCCGCTCGACAACGTCGACACAGAGCAACAGGTCGCCGCGGATGTGCAGAGCATTATTCACGCGAGCGCATTCGGCGGCGCCGCCGGGCAGGGAACTGGCGGGGCTGGTGGCGGCGGTGCGCCTGGAGCGGGCGGCACGAATGGCGAAGGCTCACTCAGCCGCGCGCTCGGTCCCGGCGACGGAAGTGTTTTCGACATTTGGTCCCGCGATCCAAGGCTCGTCGGATACTTTCGCGGCATCTACGGCAAGATTCATCCGCTCTGGAAAAACGCGTTTCCGAAGAGTGCTGCGCTTGAAATGAAACAAGGACAGGTCACTTTAGAGTTCACGGTTTCGGCAGATGGTCGCGCCACTGTCCATTGGCCACCGCTGCGCCCCAGCGGCATCGACGAGTTCGATCGAAACTGCGCCGATGCCATTCGTAGAGCCGGACCCTTCGCGCCAATACCCGCCGAGCTTGGTCGATCGAGCTTGCGCATTCGCGCGCCGTTCGTCGCGTCGAATCCTGTGGTTCGCTGAGACGTTCGAGCGAATTCGAACGATAGCCAAGCGGCTTAGATCGCAATCGCGTGCGACTATCTCGCGCTGATGCGAACTTCTTTGATGCGCGTCGGCGTCACGGCTGGCGTCGTTTCCGTTACGTTTTTTGCGATGTTGTTCAGCACGTCTAACCCAGTCGTGACCTTGCCCCACACCGTGTACTGCTGGTTCAGGCCCGTGGCGGCCGCGAAGGTAATGAAAAATTGCGAACCGTTAGAATTGACCGAAGTCGAGCGCGCCATTCCGAGGACGCCTGCTCCGTCGAAGTTGAGCGTGGACTTCACTTCGAGCCCAAACTGGTAGCCGCAGCCTCCCGTGCCCCACTTGGTTCTATCGTCGTCGATAGTCTTTGGGTCGCCCGATTGCGCCATGAAGCCCTCGAGCACACGATGAAACGCGATCCCCTCGTAGAAGTGGTGAAGCGCGAGGAACACGAACGAGTTGACCGTGATCGGAGTATCCGTTTCGTAGAGATCGAGCTCGATGGTTCCGACGTCGGTCTCAATGGCCGCGACATAGTCCTTGCCGGCCTCGACGACTTGGGTAGCGCCCGCCGGGAAGCTCCGCTCAGGCGTGGTTGATAGGTAGGTAACTTGACTGAATGTCGCAGGCTTGGTGGTCTCCGCGGCAGCGGCGTCTTTGGCAGGCTGGCTTCCGCCGCCATCTGGCGTGGCCGCGGGTGTTGAGCCGCATGCCACAAGCGTGAGGGTTGTTGCCAAGGCGCCAAGATTACGGAGGACTCGCTTCATGGGCGCGCATCGTAATGTCGTCGTGCGAAATCACAATGCACTTTGCATAAGGATCTTGCGGCGACGAAGGGACTCACTCTAGACCATTTGGCATGCCCATCATCGATCACATTACCGTCAACGTAACTGACTATCCACGTGCCAAGGCCTTCTATTCGAAGGCGCTTGCTCCGCTCGATGTCACGCTCGTGATGGAGTTCGGTACAGCGGCAGGATTTGGCAGAGGTGGCAAACCCGATTTTTGGGTCGGCCAAGGGAAGGCGAGCTACCAAACGGATGCGCACGCAACGGCTCCAACGCCCATCCACGTGTGTTTTGTGGCGCGCAATCGAGATGAGGTCGATGCGTTCTATCGCGCTGCCATCGAAGCTGGCGGGCGCGACTTCGGCCCTCCCGGAGTGCGCGCGCATTATCACCAAAACTACTACGGAGCCTTCGTACTCGACCCCGATGGGCACAACATCGAGGCCGTGTTTCATGGGGCTTCCGGGCACCCGGGCCGCTAAGGCTGCACTTCAGGCTTGCAAGGCGTGGGTGCTCCGACAATACTGCGCCGCTTCCTGACCGCCGGAGTAGCTCAGTTGGTGAGAGCGGGCGTTTCATACGCGCTAGGTCGGGGGTTCAACTCCCTCCTCCGGCACTGCAAATTCGAGGTCTCGCTCGCGCAAGGTAAGGCACTCGCACCGACGGCGCGACGTGCCCTATCGGCGTGCCGCTACTGACCTAGGCATCCGTTGAGAGCGTCGATCCCATCGATCACACAGCGCCGCGGCGTCACAAGTGGAACGTCAAGATCGAGGGCTGCGCATTGCTCGGTCGCGCTCGCAAGTGATGGTGTACGAAGCGTCGCTCATGCGGCGTGAGCAGCACGTGCCGCCCATGCCGACGTTGCAGAAGTAATTTGCGCCACAATCTTGTGGGTCCGACACTCAAGCACGTCGAATGTTGGCTGCCTCCGGACACTCGACACGCACTTCTTCTCGTTGGGAGGGTCCTTCATCACGCGACAGTAGCGCGCTGAGCCGGTGCACGTGTCAGAACCGCGCGGTATGCGCGCGGTAGTTAGTCCCTTGACCGGGGCGTAGTGATTGCTTCCTGAGCGAAGTTGAAGGGACTGGGGAAACTCGCGGGAGCGAGTTTCGGGGTCTTGGGGCAGCGCCCCAGGAAAAAGTCTAGTGCCTTGACCCGCTGCGGAGCAGCGAGCGCATTAATCAATGCGCCCCGGTCAAGGCACTAGCCGGCATTCTCCATGGTCGCACGTCGTATTCGGTGTACGTCAAGTTACTTGACGTCACGTCTCGCTCTCCGCGCATGATTTCGTGCAATGCTTGACGTGATGAAAGGCGTTGACGTTGGTAGGGCAGCACATCGTGCCCTCTGCACAGTCGCTCGGTTCGTCGCACGTCGCCGCAACCGTTGCATTCGACTTGGCGCAGGTTCCCTCCGCAACGTCGTACTCGCGATCCAAGTTCGCCATGACCGCCTTTGCGGTTTCATCGCGCGGCACGCATCGACTCTTGCCTGCAACTGGGTCGCGGTTCTCAGGGACTACGATACCGCCGCAACCTTCCTTTGCCGCATCACACGAGCTCGCTCCGCACGCGACTTTGCCGGGCGCTCAATCATTGCACATTGAGCGATCCATTTTTCGAAAGCCGATCTCTGCCAAAACTTTGTTTGTTCCTGTGTATTTTTTCTTGACGATCGAAGAAACTCGATGCATAACGTGCAAAGTGTGAATGCCTCCAAAGGCATTTCGCATGCACCTAAGAACCAAGACACTGAGGAAGAAGCGCGGGCCGCCCGTCTCTATAGGCAGGCGCACTTCTTGAACGCCATGATGAGCAAGCAATCTTTCGTCCCATGTTCCAGCCGATCGCGCGAAGGCGCGAGGGTTGCGCACGTGGTCGATTGCGACGTCACCGACGGCTTGTCGCGGGGTCCCTTTAATAAGGGAAGGAAAGCGACGTTCTCGGGTCTCCCCAAGGAGAGTAATCATTTCTCGCCGGAGGACGCCCGCTAGGCAAATTCAGAGTCGTTATTCAAACGTGACTTTGAGGCCGCCTAGGGAAACCAAGGCGGCTTTCGTCGTTTGTACCTTCGCAAGCCGGTTCGTTTCGGTTGGGCATCTTGGCGGGGTCCGTCGTGTGTGCGCTTGGGAGTGCGCGTGCGCGCTGCAGTGGCGCCGCACGCTAATGACGATCGCTTGGGCAACTCAAGATCGCATGATCAATTGATGTAAAATACAAATTTTCAAATGATAAATCAATCGAAGATATTTGAAAAATTCAATACGCATATATTTCCACAATGCGGAGAAATCGATGAAACGAAAACGAACTGACCGTACTCCGCGGGACGCTCGCTCAACGGAAGGGCAGCGGACTTTTAATCCGGCAGATGAGGGTTCGAGTCCCTCGCGTCCCACCTAGGGGCTGTGGCGCAGAGGCAGCGCAAGTAGCTCTTAACTACAAGGTGAGGGTTCGACTCCCTCCAGTCCCACTGCCAGAACCTCTTTCTGGATCGTTGAGCAACATGGGGTGCTCGGGATCGATCTGCCTGCAGGTCGGTTCGTCAACAAAATTTCCTTCATTGCGATAGTCCGTGTTCTTGACGAACGCGACGAAGGCCGACGTGTGCCCGACGACCGAACAGTTAGGGCGTAGTTCTTTGAAAATTTGGCCGAAAATTTATCGAGCAACTTCGCGCGGCACATCTGGCTTCGCGACGTTGCCGTTCCAGCGTGGCCCAATGGCAGGGCGCTTGCCTGTTAAGCAAGATGGTGAAGGTTCGATTCCTTCCGCTGGAGCAAGGTCCCGGTTGTCAGCGTGGCGGGTTCAAATCCACTGGGAGCACAAGAGGCGAGTCATGGGTTGTGAGCTGGACGAAGGATAGCGTCTGTCTGAAGAGCAGAAGAACGTGGTGCGAGCCCACGACAACCCACCTTTCTTAGAAAATAGATCAACTGTGGTGACGTTACTCGTCGGGGACGAGGGTTGACTGTGAATCAACGGAGGCGGGTTCGAGTCCCGCACGTCACACCTCCCTCGTCCCTGTGGCCCAACGGAATGAAGGCGCCGGTCTACGAAGCCGGGAGATGCAAGTTCGACTCTTGCCAGGGATACAATTGTAACAATAGTTGACTTATTTGCCTCGTGACGCGACCGGGGTCGCGACTCCACTGTCTACGGAGCGAGATGGGTTCAACTCCCATATGAGGCGCGAAGGCAACCGCAAGCCCCACTTGCCCATTGGAAAGGGCAATCGCCTTCGAAGCGATCTGTCCAGGTTCGATTCCTTTGTGGGGCGCCCATGACTCGTGCAGCGTGCGATCTGACTCCAGCTAACCGCTGGGCGCCGGGATGTCGCTGCACTCCATCTCGTCGCACTTGCGGCACTCGTTCAACAGCAGGACCCGTGGCTACCAACCATGAGATCAGGGTGCAATTCCCTGGTGCCGCTCACAATTGTTATTGGTCAATTTTATTAACAGTCAACCACGTTGTTCATTTTCGAAAAGGAGCACCCATGCAACGCAAGAGAAGAAAGAGGTAATCCCATGTCGACACAAACCCTAATGCTGACCCCGTGGATGGTTCCGCACCGCGTGATCTCGTGGCAACGCGCAATCGTGCTCTTTTACCTCGGTAAAGTTGAGGTGATCGAAGAGTACGACGAAGACATTGCGTCGCCTTCGATCACGCTGCGCGCGCCGGCGGTTGTCCGCCTGACAAAGGGAAGCGTGTCGACGAAGAACAAGGTGCGCTTCTCTCGTATCAACGTGTTCACGCGCGACGGCTTTCGTTGCCAGTACTGTGGCGATAGGAAGCCGCCTCACGATCTCAACTACGACCACGTCGTGCCTCGCGTTCGCGGTGGCAAGACCGTCTGGGAGAACATCGTGACGTCGTGCTACGCGTGCAACGATCGCAAAGGTAGCCGTACGGTTGCCGAAGCGGGCATGAAGCTGCGTCGTCAGCCTTTCAAGCCAACGTCGCTGCCGTTCGCGCCTGTCATTCGTCAGGGAACTCACGTTCCAACTGCGTGGCGGAACTACTGCGCAACTTTCGCAGACGATCGGCCGAACGCATAATTGTCAATTATGTTGACTACATGCGACGAGTTGCCGAGACCTCGGGCGGCTCGTCTCTCTTTTCTGAGTGTAATTCAATGGTAGAAGGCTCGGCTTGGAACCGAGAAGTAGCAGGTTCGATTCCTGTCACTCAGACCACGAAGCAACGTCAGAGTTCGGCGCGCACGATTACGAACTTATTGCACGTTGTCTTGTCGGTAATTTCGCGTGCGTTCGTGACGCCTGCTTCACGCTTGAGGCCGCCTATGCGGCCTGGCTCAGTGACGAAGTACATCACCTTTTGCCCAGCGGTCTTCTGCTGCTTGACCCACTGTGTAAATGCAACACCGCTTGATACATAAGCGGGGATTTTGTTGCCCGTGTAGAAGTTCTCGCCCTTCCAGTTCATCTGGTACGCAACGAGCTGTTCATGCGGGCCGCTACGGTCTCGATAGTACGCTTCGATGATATCGCGCTGTCCCCAATGCGGAGCGGTCTTCACCATGTAGCTATCGAGCCCCCAGACTGCCGACACGAATCCGACGATGCACAAAGCGACGGTAGCTTTCGGTCGCAGTTGCCTCGAGATCGTGAGCACAGCAAGTACGACGACTGCAGCTGTGATTCCGAAGAGAGGGCTCGTAAAATCGAGGTGCTCGGGCCAGATCCTTTTGTAGTTGTACGTAAACAGCTGCAAGAGACGCATGGGGCCATGGGCTTCGCCCGGAAAGCTCTTGAGCGTTAAGTCCCTGCCAACGAGTAGAAGAACGGCAACGCCTCCGAGCACACCGCCGCCAATCATGACCCCTTCATGAAACGAGCTCGCTTCGGCGGGGGTCGTATCCGCGACGGGTTCTTCGGCTCCAGGCACAATGAATGCGCCAATGAACGAAGCGACAGCGCCGAGGCCTAAGGTAATTGCCCAAACAAAAGAGGGTGCGTGAGCGGACGCTGCGCCGTGCACGGTTCCGAAGATGGGCCCTGCGACGCCCATGCTGAAACCAGCGACGGCAAGTACCGCCGAGAGTGCGAGCAAAACGAATTGTATCGTCGATAGTTTCGTTTTGGCGCCGCTCATCATGTCGTCGAGCAGCACACCGACGAGCATCGCCGCAGGAGGCACCGCGGGGAAAATGTAGTGGTGGAACTTTGTGCCCGCGAACGAGAAGAGGCCGAACGAAAACAGGAACCACATGCTCAAGAAAACGGACGTGTCGGCGCGCTTATCGTCACCTTCGGTGTTGTATTTCAGCCAGCGCACTAGCGCCGTC
>JAHFDZ010000154.1 GCA_023248745.1 Myxococcales bacterium
GAATGGCGTCCGGCGTTGCGTCGAGGCCGCCGTCGCTTGGTTGTGATGCGCCGCTGCTGCAGGCACTGATGAGCAAGGTGCCCAGCAACTTCGCACTGTAAAATTTCTTCCTCAATTGCGCCTCCGATGTTCGTCAGCCAGCACCGCACGAAACACATGAGAACATCAAATGCAGACACTTGCCGATGATTAGATTGGAAGCTCGCCGCGAACGTCATCGGCCCCTTGGTGTCTGAAATGGCAAGCTCATTGGCAACGAAGCGCAAAGGATGCGACTCTCTTTATTTAGATGCGATCACGTCGTATGCGATGGCTGAGTCCGTTCGCGCTTGCGGCAGCGACTGGCCTGGCAGGCTCGGCAAGTTGTGCGACGCTGAATCCGCTCGTCAACGAGTGTGGCAACCACGTTCTTGATCACGGCGAGGATTGCGACGAAGGTGATGGTCGCGATAGCTCGGTGCCCCAATACAGCGAGCAGCCGAGCGTTGCTCCGTTTGCGGATCGAGGTCTTGGTTCGCGGAAAATATCATGTGCATCATGCAAGTATACGTGCAACGCAACCACCCAGTGCCCAAGTCGCGAATGGAGCTGTCGATCAGGGGTCTGCGAACGCTTAGCGCCGAATGGGGCGTACACGCTGACGGAGATCACGTCGGTCGATGGATCGCGATTCCTTAATTCGAACGTTGCGACAGGCGATTTCGATGGTGACGGCATCTCAGAACTTGTCGTTCAACAGGGTGGTTCAGAATATCCAACGACGATCATCTATGAGCCACTCAGCCTTTCGAGCCGATCGTTCGTCAAGCTTCCACACGCACAGGCAGTTGGGGTGCTTCCGGCAAAACTCGGGCAGCCCAGCGCGCTCCCTCAGCTCGTCCTTAGTGTCGCGGGTGGCGGCGAGCTTGCGTTCTTTGCGCCCACCGCGACACGCGCGTTTCAGAACACACCGGTCGCGCAGCAAATCGCGAAGGCAGAGAAAGTGAGCGTGCTCTCAATTTCAGAGGGTGGCGTGGCTTCAGCGTTCGCTTTCGCGCAGGGGTACGAAGGATCTGGCGGCGACAGTTTTCTCTATCTTGGAGGACGCACCGCGACTCCGTCGGTGTTGTTCACTCTGAAATCCCCCGCGCCGACATCAGAGTCCGCGCGCGACATCATCGTCCTTAGTCCACAAGGGAAAGAACCTTGCCCAATTGTGGCCCTCTCGAGGGGCGAAGAGACGCACTTAGTGCGTGCGGTTCAATCGGCTTCTGGCTGCAAGTGGCCGGGTGCGCAGTTCGCGGAGCCGATTGTTTTGCCCTCTCTCAAGCGTCCTGGGCGGGTCATCGGAGAGGCGCCGCGTGTATTGCATGCAGCAGACGTGGACGGGGACGGCAATCTGGATCTTGTGACGACAGGTCTCAACGGATCGGGTGAGCCGATCCCGATGCAGTTTGCGTGGCCGTTCTCACCGCAGCAAGAATGGAAGCCGATTGGCCCGCTCGTGGGCTTCGTCCTTGAAACATTTGACGTCAACAAAGACAGACGGGCGGACTACGTGCTCTGCACAGGAGCTTGCGTACGAGTCGTGGGCTCGGAGTCAGACGCAGGCACCAAACCAGAAAAACAAATCGCCTCGAATCTTCTCTGGGTAAATCAAGGAGACAGTTACGCGTCGGTCCTCGATTTGGGTGGTGACGTGGGTGGCCTCATCGCGATCGCGGACGTCAACGGAGATGGGTTCACCGATTTGTGGGTCGGAAAAGCCGAGAATCCCTCAAGCGGCGTTTATCTGGGAGGCGAAAGTGGCGCCTTCCGTTTGCCCCTCCTGGTGGAGCAACCTTCGCGTGCGGCCTTCGGAGGTGCTGTTGCGTTTGACGTTGTTGCGGGCGACGACGTGCTCTTTTTTGGCAATCAGATTGTGGCCTCGACAGACGGTGGAAAAATTTCGGAATCGAAATGGCGATTGCAAGTTGCGTCGGGCAACGTCGACGCCACCAAAGTGGTTCCCTATAGCGCGGCAGAGATCGGCAAAGTGCAAAGCGCGGCCATCGTTTCACCAAGATTGTTTCACGGGATGCCTACGCTCGACGCCGAGCTCGTCGTCGCAACCCAAGACCTTTCGAGCGCGAACGAAAAAGCCAACGTGTCCCAGATTTATCGGTTCACAAACGTGGGCAACGGTATTCCGGGAACGCTCATTTTTCGCGGCGTGTGCGAAGGGGAGAGTTCCGTCGTTGGCGGTGTTCGAGGTGCAATGGGGGTTCGCGCAACGGCGAGCTCAGACAGCCTAGGCGAAGCGTTTCTCTATCAAGGTGGTCAGCTTGGCGGCGCTCGAGAGGTGCACGTTTCGACCTCCGAGAAGGCGAACTATTTTTGCAGCAGCCCGGAAGATTCAAAGAAGATTGGAGATGTCGTCGGCGTTCATCCGGTCTTGGGCGAAGGAGACGTCCATTGGTACGTCGTAAGCAAACAGCCAAACGCCGGCGCACAAATTTATGCATCAAGACCGATGGTCAATTCGCTTTCCGAAACCGTTGTGCCCATTGACGATGCACAACCCGGTGAGATCCGAGCCTCAACGGAAATTGATGCCGATTGCGATGGTCGCACGGATCTCATAGTGCTTCGCGTATCTGGCGACGTTGTTCGCACGTCGATCCTACGAGCGGGCGGAACGGTTGGAGATCCTCGTTTTTTGGAGGAACCCGTTGATGTGCGCGATCTCGGCGCTTCCTCCGCGCTATTTGAGGGTGTGGCGGGCGTTGCAGCAGCGGTTGTCCCTCACGAGTGCGGTTGCGTCGCGATTGCGGCAAGCAGCGGCAGCGTCGTTGACGTCGTGACGGTCTGCAAGGAAGGTAGCAAGTGGATGGGGAACGGTAAGACGCAGATGCCAATCCCGAGCGCAGGACGCCGTTTGCCTGTCGTCAACACGACGTGGGGCGACTTCGATGGCGATGGCGTATTGGATTTCGCGTACGCCGACGCCGCGGGCGTTTCCATTTACAGTCGCCGCCTCGCCGGTGATTGAGATTACTTTTTCTTCGGGCCAACGAGAGATCGCAGCGTCGCGACCGCGACTTCTTCACCGCCGCTGTTACGAATTGAGACTACGATCGGAACTTCTCGCCGCTCGCTCGAAGTGGGCACTTCCGGCTCTGAGATTGCCGTGAGGTTACCCCGCGCTTTCTTTCTGTACTCGATAGACAACCCCGACACGATGAAACGCGCGTCGTCAGGCAGCGAGTAGGCGAGCGCCAAGTTACCCGTCAGTTCAGCGAGATTCACCAAGGCAACCGCGTGCACACATTGGAGGTGGTTGCGCACCAAACGCCGGTCCGTCAGTGTCACGCGCGCGTAGCCAATACGCACCTCTTCTGCGACCGCACCAATCGTGCCGGTGTAGGGCGCTACTTGACCGATGAGTTTACTGAACAACAACTTGCCGCCAGGCAGGCGACTCAATGCGTCCCACTGCGCGCGGACCACGTTCTTCGAGCCGCTTTGAATTGGAAGAATCTCAGAAAGGGAAAACGCCATTCATGCAACATCGATGAGCGGAGCGACTCGCGCAACCGAAATGGGGATGCCGAGGGCCGGAAAAATAGGGCCCGCGAGCTTCTTGTCGATTCGCCTGGTGGCTGCGACGATAGGAATAGCGAGATGAGCAAAGGGGGCCGAACGCAAGTCGCGACGAGCGAGTGGGAGCCCGGGACTGCCGGAGCGTCCGAAGCGCAGTCGCCCCCAATTTTGCCCGGCACCCAAGTAGGCGAGTTCCTCATCGGCGTAAAAATTGGAAGTGGCGGATTCGGCTCCGTATACGACGCCACCCACGCCGTTATCGGCAAGCGCGCGGCGGTCAAGGTACTTGACCTTGAGTTCGTGCGAAGTGCACAGACGATGGCTCGCTTCGTTGCAGAGGCGCGCGCCGTAAACAAAATTCAACACCCGAACATCGTCGACATTTTTGGATTCGGTGAGTTGCCTGATGGTCGTCCTTACTGCGTCATGGAGCTGCTCGAAGGAATGCCGCTCAGCCGCTACCTCAATGCGCGCCGCTGCCTTTCCGTTCCGGAATTGCTTACCATCTTGCGCCCCGTCGTCTCGGCGCTCAATGCTGCTCACGATCAGGGTGTGGTGCATCGCGACCTGAAGCCCGAGAACATCTTCTTGTGCTTCCGCGATGGAAAAATGTCAACTGTCAAGTTACTTGACTTCGGGATCGCTAAGCTCATCGGGGACGAATGGGCAGGCGGTCCGCGGACGAAGACAGGCTCACCGATCGGAACGCCCGCGTACATGTCGCCGGAGCAGTGCACCTCAGGTGACGTTGGTCCCGCTACCGATGTCTACGCGCTCGGTGTCTTGTGCCACACCGCACTGACCGGTGAGCCGCTGTTTGATGGCGCGTCCCTCGTGGAAATCTTGTCGAAGCACATCACCGTTGAGGCGGCACGCGTTTCATCGCGGAATCAAAAGGTGCCGTCGTCTCTCGATGCGCCCATTCAAGCGATGCTCGCGAAGACCCCGGGTGAGCGACCCGCTTCGGCGAAGGAAGCATTTGCGCAGATGGTGATGGCGGCGCGTGAAGCCGGTATCGACCCCGACGTTGTCCACGTCATCAGTGATGTCATTGTCGCGCAGAAGAGTCACGAACGCCTCTCGGCGCGCGCACAAAATGCGCAGAGCGTGCGCAATGGACGCATTGCGGTGGTTGGGGTCGCGCTTGCGGCGACTGTTGTCGGGATGGTTGCTTTCGGCGTGTTGCGCGGGACGAAGGCGCCTGCATCGCAAGACCCGACTGCCGCGGTGACGCCAGAAAAAACTCACCGACTAGGCGTCGTCTCAAGTGCCGCCTCGCCGCAGTCCTCGCCGTCGGCGTCACAGACGAAGAAGGCAGCGGTGGCTGTCGTGACCATCAACGTTGTACCCAAGGAGGCCGTGGTGCGGCAGTACGCGCCGGGTGGCTCCATTTTTCTGGCGCCTGCAGGAAAATCGTTCGAAGTGCCACAGGCAAGCGAACCCGTGAAACTCATTCTTTTCGCGGATGGCTTCGCGCAGATGGAACTGCTCGTGGTCCCCGACCGTTCGCAGACGCTTGGTCCCTTCACGTTGAAAAAGGAGACGTCCAAAGTTCCGGTAACCAAGCGCGGAGGCGTGCCGATCGTGCCCTCTGCCGTCGGCACCCCAGGCATCCCAGCGGAGCCCTCAGTCATTGTTGAAGAACCGCGAGAGGGCAAGTGATGAGAGTCCGCGCGTGCGCCTTCCTAGTGTCAAGCATATTGACCACATCCGCGTACGCTGCTGACCGACCTGGGATCGTCGATTTTCGCCGCGGCACAGAGCTCCTTCGGAACGCGGAATACGTTGAGGCTAGCCTCGCGCTCGAGCTAGCGCTCAAAGCCGACCCGACCGAACCCGCATACCTATTCACGCTCGCTCAGTCGCGCCGCAAGCAGGCGGAGGGGAAAAAGGACGCTCCCCTGTCGGCCGCTGAGCAAAAGTTGCGATTGGAGCAGGCGCTGGCGCTCTATCGCACTTATCTCCGACTCGGGACGGGCTCGCGTCTCGACGAAGCGCGAGCCGCCGAGGTCGACATCCAATTGCAACTCAAGGCGATCGCGGACAGTGCGGAGGCTCCCGACGCGCTGGTGCTCGTGACCACCGAGCCCCGTGACGCAATGGTCACAATTGACGACGTGCCGCGTGACGAAACTGCGGGATCGCGAAATGTTCGGCTCACGCCTGGGCCTCACGTCTTGCGGGTCGACGCACGCTCGCCTGGATACACCCATGTCGTCAAGAAGATTGACTTACAGCCTAAACAAATGTTGCTGCTGCCAACGATCGTGCTCGATCCACTTCCGGCGAAATACCATGTGATGGGCACGTTGGGCGCAGAGGTCTTCGTGGATCAACAACCGACTGGCAGGGTTCCGGTGGCGCTCTCGCTAGCGCCAGGCAACCACACAATTTCGGTACGCAAACGCGGATATCAACTCTCCGAGCAAGTGGTTGTGGCCAAGCCGGGCGGTGATCCGCGGGGGGAGGAGGAAGTCCAAGCCAATCTTCGAATTTCCACGGCGCGTGTCACGGCTTACGTTTCCTTTGGGGTTGCTGTGGCCTCGGCGGGGGTTGGAATGGGGTTAGCTGCGGTTGCGCTTAGGAACGAAAACACCGCACTCAACCAAAGAAGCCTATGGGCGGTCGAGGGCCTCGAGAGCAGCGAGCCCTACAACTCCGCGCGTTCTCGACGTAACGATTTCCGCGACGGCTCCGTCGTGGGTTTCTCGTCTGCAGCGGCGTTCGCTGGCATCGGCATCGCACTCTATTTCCTCGATACTCCGAGCATCCCGGCGGCGACCCTTCGCGTGAGGACTACGGGCAAAGTTCGTTGCGTGCCACAACCCGCATTCGCGAACTCGTTCGCGGGTGGCTTCGTCGGCTGCGCTTTTTAGACGTGGCCAGACAGCGGATTCCTTGGCGCGATCGCCCTTTTGGGCGCGGTAATCGCCTTCTCGAACGTAGGCAACTTCCCCACGTTGCGGGCAGGCGCAACCTTGCGCTTGTAGGTACCGCTCGGTTCTCCTAAAGCTCGTCCCCATGCGAACCGAATGGGTCCAAAAGCGTTCAGACGACGCCGTGCGCACGCAGATGTACTACGCCAAGAAGGGCATCATCACCGAGGAGATGGCCTACGTCGGAAGGCGCGAGCGGGTCGAGGGTGAGCTCGTGCGCGCTGAAGTCGCGCGCGGTCGCCTTGTCATCCCTGCCAATGTGCACCACACGAACCTCGAGCCGATGGGCATTGGCATCGCACTGGGTTGCAAAGTCAACGCGAACATTGGCAACAGCGCGGTCACGAGCGACATCGAAAAAGAACTTCGCAAGTTACAAATTTGCCTCAAGCACGGCGCTGACACCGTGATGGACCTGTCAACGGGCGGAGACATCGATGGCATTCGCCAAGCGATGATCAAAGCCTCGCCTATCCCTCTCGGAACAGTGCCAATTTATCAGGCGCTCCAAGAGGTCAAGAGCGTTGAGAAACTCTCCGCGGCCGATTTGATCGAAATGCTTGAACATCAAGCCAAGCAAGGCGTTGACTACTTCACGATTCACGCGGGTGTGCTCGTCGAGTTCTTGCCTCTCGTGAAGGGCCGCATCACGGGCATCGTCTCGCGCGGTGGTTCGGTGATGGCGCAATGGATGCTTCATCACAGCAAGCAGAATCCGTTTTTCACACACTGGGACAAGGTTCTCGAGGTGTGCAGAAAGTACGATGTTGTCATCAGCGCAGGTGATGGCTTGAGACCTGGCTGCTTGGCTGATGCGAGCGACGCTGCACAATTCGCCGAACTCAAGACGCTCGGTGAGCTCACGCTCCGGGCTTGGGAAAAAGATGTGCAGGTGATGATCGAAGGTCCCGGTCACGTTCCGTTCGATGAGATCGAGATGAACGTAAAGAAGGAGATGGAACTGTGCCACGAAGCACCGTTCTATGTTCTAGGCCCGCTCGTGACCGACATCGCACCTGGCTACGATCACATCACAAGCTGCATCGGTGCAACGATGGCCGGCACGGCAGGCGCTGCGATGCTCTGTTATGTAACGCCCAAAGAGCATTTGGGTCTACCCGACGAAGACGACGTAAAGCAAGGTCTCATCGCTTACAAAATTGCTGCCCACGCCGCAGACATTGCGCGACACAGGCCGGGCGCGCGCGATCGCGATGATGCGCTCAGCCGCGCAAGGTACGCGTTTGACTGGAAAGAGCAGTTCCGTCTGTCGATTGATCCTGAGTTTGCGCAATCGCTCCACGACGCAACGTTGCCCGACGAGTACTTCAAGACGGCAGAGTTCTGCTCGATGTGCGGACCCAAGTTCTGTTCGATGCACATCAACCGCATTGTCGAAGAGCACAACAACAAGTCTGAAGAGAACGTCAACATAGTTGACGATAAAGCCGGCAAGCGTGGCTTGACCATGCTTCAGAATCCGTGAAGTGAACGTTTCGAAGAAGCACGTTGCGATCGTTATGGCCTATCTCGCAGCCGCTGTTGGGGTACTCGCTATCGCATCGGCAACGTGTGGTCCCTCGCCTTCGCACGCGGACGGGGGATCGTCGGGGATCAAATCGTGGTTTGCCAGCGAGCCCGAGATCCCTGTTCCGCCTGCGCCCACAGGGAGGTTCGCTGAGCTTTGGGCGCGTGCAGAGTCCGGTCTCGAGGACGATTGTGCAAGGCTCGCGACGGCCGAGGGGCCTGGAGGTCTCGAAGAGCGATTGCGAGCGGATCCGGTCAGGCGACTCGTTGCGATCCGTGCGGCCGGTTTCGGCGCCGATTTCCAGCTGCTCGGAGTGCTTACCGATTTCATAAAGGGCGACAAAGAAGAATTGTCGGCTGAGGCGCTCAAGAGCGCACACCGACTGCTTCGAGAGCACCGTTCGGCGCTTGGCGAAGACGCTGAAGAATTTCGTCATGCGTGCGATGTTCTTTTGGCCCTTGCCAAAGAAGGCGAGGGTGAAAAAAAGCGCGCGGTAAATGGCCTCTTGCGCATGATGGTGCCTCTTGGGTGCTCGAGCGATATCGAACTTGATTCGCTCCCCAAGTGAGCATGACGGATGTCACCCAAGCAGGGGACTTCGTTCGTTGAACAGCGTAACTAGCGTTTCGTCAAACGCTTGCACCGGCAAACAGCGTGACTCGAAAACGACGTGTGAACCAGGACGAGAAAAATGAAGATGAGAAGGCTAACTCAATTGAGCGCTGATCAATGGGCGGGCTCGCTCAGCACGATGCTCGGCGAGATCGCGGCGGGCGTGTCAAAGTGGCCTTCGTACGATCTCTTTTGAGAAGTAATCGCCTACCACGCGGCGTCTTGTGCCGCGTTCGTAGAATTCGGCGCCGCGCGTGTGGTAGCGTGGCGCCGTGATTTCACCGTCGTACACCAAAGAATTCGTTCGCTCTCTTTACGATACGCCGCTGCTTCAGTTGATCGATCGCGCGCGCGGCATTCATCTTGCGCACCATCCTGATAACGAAGTGCAGTTGTGCACACTTCTCAGCGTCAAGACGGGTGGATGTCCAGAAGACTGCGCGTACTGCCCGCAGTCGAGTCACCACGACACGGGTGTCGACGCCGAAAAGATGCTCAACGTCGACGATGTGATCGCGAGTGCTCGCCGCGCGAAAGAACTCGGTTCAACGCGCTTCTGCATGGGTGCGGCGTGGCGCGAAGTCAAAGACGGCCCTGCGTTTGATCGCGTGGTCGACATGGTGCGCGAAGTGAAGGGCATGGGCATGGAGGCGTGCGTGACGCTCGGCATGCTCACCGAGGATCAAGCGAAGAAGTTGAAAGACGCAGGGCTCGACGCTTACAACCACAACCTCGACACGAGTCCCGACAACTACAAGTCGATTATCAAGACGCGTACCTTTCAAGATCGTTTACGAACGCTCGACAACGTTCGCAAGGCCGGCATCACGGTGTGTTCGGGCGGCATCATCGGCATGGGCGAGAGCATCGACGATCGCTGCGAGATGCTTCGCACGTTGGCCAACCTCGATCCGCAACCCGAAAGCGTGCCAATCGATGCACTCGTTCGCGTGCCCGGAACGCCACTCGCCGACATGCCGCCTATCGACCCGCTCGACCTTGTGCGCATGGTGGCCATCGCGCGCGCGCTCATGCCAAAGACGCGCGTGCGCTTGTCGGCTGGGCGCAGTGAGCTTTCTCGCGAAGCCCAACTGATGTGCATGTACGCGGGCGCGAACTCGATCTTCTACGGCGACACGCTTCTCACAACGCCGAATCCAGAAGCCCACGAAGACCGCGCACTGATTCGCGATGCCGGGCTCGGAACGATGGCGCCTACGTTGGCATCCTAGAGCCACAACGCGTGTCTGGCTGACCACGGTCGTCCGCGCTCTCTCCCGATTTTCGCCCAAAAATTGCGGCATTTCATCGCTGGCACTGCCCTTGCTGAGTACTGGGACGTGACCCACTCAAGCGAGAAAATGATGAAGACCGCAAACGTGTTTCTGGTTGTTTCACTTGCATTGAACGCCGCTGCTTGCAGTGGCCAACGCACCGACTTACGCGGAGAGCCCGACGGTGGTGCGAAGAGCAACTCACCTGCCGCAACCGTCGCTCCCGTTCAATCGGCGGAGGTGCCAAAGCCAGCATTGAATCTGGACGAGCCGAAGGCGAAAGAAGTCGCACCGAAGGCAAAAGAGATCGCCGCACCGAAAGCCAAAGTTAACGTGAACGCGCCCATCGCCATCAAACGATTGGTTGTCTCTCGCGGTGTCGAAAATCGCGAACCCATCGCAGCTGCCGAAACGTTCTCGATCCAAGACGGTACCCGCTTGTACGCATTCGTCGAAGTCGACAATCCTTCACTTGAAGAAACAGAAATCAATGTGAGCTTCGAAACGCCCGATGGTCGCTCACGCGGTGCGATTCCACTCCATGTAGGTCCTGGCGCGCGCTGGCGAACTTGGGCGCAGACGCGCTTCGCGGATGTGGAAGGAACATGGACCGTGAGCGTGCGCGACGCCAAGGGCGTGCTCCTCTGTCAGACGATGTTCGAGATGGCAGGATCGTGAAGTCAAGGCGCCGATCGAAGCGGTGAGGCACTGCGTTCGCGGCTCAGTGCCCCGCGAAGAGCCGATTGCACGAACGTCAGGGGAGAGGTACACCTGGCCGCATGCGCTGGAATGTGCTTCTCCCATTGGTTTGCGCGCTCGCCTCTTGCAACAAGAAGGAGGCACCCTCGATTGCGATAGCAACGTGCCCCACTTGCGTTGTGGCAGACGGTCGTGGTTTTACGCCAAACAAAATCACGCTGCCAAAAGCCGACGGCACAACGAAGCTCACCTTCACGCGAACGAGCAACGAGACGTGTGCGAACGAAGTCGTGGTGCCTGCACTCAATATTAATGTGCCACTGCCATTGGGTAAGCCGGTTGACATCGCGATTCCGACCGACAAGGCGCAGACGTTTACGTTTCAGTGCGGGATGGGGATGTATAAGAGCAGTATTGTGGTGCAGTGAGGGCGGCACCGGCGCCCAGAGCACCAAGCGTTCCCGAACCTGATCCTCTCGCCTTCACCTGATCTTCTGGCCTGATCCCACCCCGCTTCACCCCACCGCCACCGCCGCCGCAATCGCGGCCGCAAATTCCCCCAACAACCCTTCAAGCTCCCGCTCCGCAATAATCAACGGCGGGCACAGGTACACCGTGCTTCCAAGCGGCCGCAAATACACGCCTCGCTTTCTCGCTTCGTCCGTCACTTTCCAGCCCGCGGTTCTCAAGTAACTCTCTCGCTCGTCGCCCGAGACTGCGCCTTCCTCGACAAGGTCGACCGCGCCGATCATTCCGAGGCTTCGTGTTGCTGCAACGCCCTTCATGGACGCCATTGCGTCTATCTTCGTTGCCATGAGGGGCGCGAGATCGGCCACTCGCGACACGATTCGTTCTTCGTCAATAATCTTGAGTACTTCGAGTGCGACTCGCGCTCCAAGCGGATTTGCGCAAAACGTGTGGCCATACAAGAGCGCTCGATCGCGCCCGCCGGCGAACGCCGAAAACACGCGATCGGAGGCGAGCGTTGCGCCCATTGGCAGAATCGAAGCGAACGTTTTTCCGAGGCACATCAGATCGGGCGAAATGCCGGCCTGGTCGCATGCCCACATGGTTCCTGTGCGCCCGTAGCCGGTAAACACCTCGTCCGCGATGAGGAGAACGTCATGCCGCGTGCACATGCTTCGGAGCTCTCGAAGGTACTCAGGCGAGTACGTTCGCATGCCGGCAGCGCCTTGCACGAGTGGCTCGACGAAGACGCCTGCGATGGCGTCACCATCCTCGCGAAGTACGCGCGCAAGCTCTTGAAAAGCGCGTTCGTATCCGCCGTTTGCGGGTGAGGGCACGACGATGCAGTCGAAGACGACGTTACCGAACGGTCGGCGAAACACGTCCACGCCACCAAGACTTGTTGCGCCGAGCGTCTCTCCGTGAAATGCACCATCAAGAGTGACGAATCGATGCTTTTCGGCGTGCCCAAGTTGGCGCCACATCTGAATCGCCATCTTGATCGCCACCTCGATGGCTGTTGAGCCGTTGTCGGTGAAGAACGCACGCGTCAGACCCTGCGGTGCAACCTTAATCAACGCTTCGGCAAGTGCGGAGGCCTCTTCGTGTGCCACTCCCGCGAATGCGACGTGAGCAAGGCGGGTGGCTTGTTCGACAAGTGCCTTGACGAGCCGTGGATGTTGATGCCCAAGTGAAGCCGTCCACCAAGAACTGCAGCCATCGAGATAGCGAGTGCCGTTCTTGTCGTAGACAAATATGCCCTCAGCGCGATCGATCACGAGTGGATCGCCGGCCGCGATGTAAGCGTCCATATCGGTATAGGGCCGCCAGACAAATTGTTTGTCGAGCGCGACGATCTGAGAGCGGCTCATCGTCACGAGTGAAGCATCTTGCTGCTAAGTGTAACTTTACCAGGTACAATTTCGCGCGGCAGACGAATGCTCGCGGTCGTTCCTTCTCCGGCGCGGCTTCTGATTGTGAAGCTTCCGCCGTGAGCGTTCGCGATGCGGTCGACAATCGCGAGGCCAAGTCCTGTGCCGCTTGGCCGTGTCGTAAAGAACGCGTCCTTTGCTCGCTTGAGGATCTGCGTGTCCATGCCTTCGCCATCGTCGCGGACCTCGATCTCGACGTCACCCGCGCTAAAGGCAGCGGAGAGGACAACTTCGCCACTCTCTCCAACGGCTTGCTGAGCGTTGTCTCTCAGGTTCTCAATCGCTTGCCGCAAAAGGGTCGGATCGCCGGAGATCGTTATGCCAGGTTCGGCGTCAACACGCGCGGGGGTGGGGCCAAGCGTCGCGATGCGCGAGAGCAAGTCGTTTACGTCGATCTCTTGCCGCTGGAGTTCGATGGGGCGCGCATAGCGAAGGAGGTCGCGCACCATATTGTTGAGTCGCAACGTTTCTTCGTCGAGGATCGTCAAGAGAGTTTCATGATCCGTTTTTGGAAGAGGCTTGCGCAGTCCGGCCACCGCGTTCGAAATGATGGCGAGTGGGTTGCGAACTTCATGTGCAATAACGGCGGCGAGCTCACCGACGACCGCAAGTTCTTGCTGTCGCGAGATTTCGGCCTTCGCGGCGGAGAGCTCACGATTCGCCGCTTCAAGTTCTGTCGCTCTGCTTGCAAGGGCTTCGGTCTGGCGAGAAACACGCTGCATGTATGTGTCGTACTCGATCGTTCGAAAGAGCATGACGCTGAAGAGCACGAGAATAAACGCGATTGGCATCCACGGGTGGCCAGAGACAATTTGGAGCACGCGTGCGAAGTCGTGCAGCGCGATGAGCGCGAACAAACCGAAGCCTACAAGAAGCACGCGCGGCTGCAGTTCGACCGCGATGGGGGCACGCGCGATAGCGGTGGCACTCATCACCGCAGATAGAATGGCAAGAAAATTGACTATGAGCCCAAACGGTACTTCTGGAAGCCCGATGAGGCGAGCAGCACCAATGACGACCGCAAATAGAAGTCCCCACCCTATCGGAGCGAGCCGTCCACCGAGTTCTGGTTTCGCAATGGATCGCGCAATGAGCCAGATGCCTCCGTGGCTTGCGATCACGCCGGCTGCTCCGATCGCAAGCCATCCTCGCCAATGCGTTGAAGGGCCAGATGCCTTGACTATTTCGGCGAGGGTGTACGCGCTCGTGCCCACCGAGTACCAAAATAGGCGCGGCGCCGCGCGTCGTTGTCGCATCGACGCGTACGCCGAAATGAGCGCGATGAGAACGTGATAACTGAGCGCAACGGCGAGTACGACGAGCATGATCAGTGTGCGTGTTCGTTCGATGCTTCTTCAGACGGCGCTATCGTGATTTCGCGCGACGTCGAGTTCCACGCACCCTCGAGCACTTTGCCGTCGTGTCCAAGGAGTTCGAGGGTCAATTTGTAACTGCCCGCGCGCAAATGCTCGAGGTAAAACGGCGCGCCGAAGCTGGTCGCTGTCTTCGTAAGGTCGGCTTCGATGCCGGGGCCGCTTACGTGAATTGCGACGGTTTCTT
Source organism: Myxococcales bacterium (assembly GCA_023248745.1). Classification (GTDB taxonomy): domain Bacteria; phylum Myxococcota_A; class Polyangia; order Polyangiales; family Polyangiaceae; genus JAHFDX01. Next base: position 14,069 of record JAHFDZ010000154.1, read on the forward strand.
TGCCCTCGGCGAGCGCTACATTGGCGAGTTGAAAGTCGACAAGAACACGCGTGGCG